>DLXW01000205.1:10074-24093 GCA_003448685.1 Cyanothece sp. UBA12306 | reverse complement strand
GGATCTTTGTGATCTACTGAGATTAGGTTTGTTAGGCAAGAACAATCTACTCTAAATGCCTTAGCATTGAACGGCAGAATTGTCAACAAATTAACTCACAGCAACATAATCACCAAATTTAAGCGGCGATTTCCCTCCCTGTTGAGTTGTTGGCTAAATCAGTTATTCTTGATTAGAGTCAGGAGAATTGGGATGAATTTGTTCAGCATCAGGACAATCATCAGAAATTGAGATCTCAGCATTGTATCTCGAAACAGAAGCTAGTTTATGACTAACAGCACCGATGCTTTCTAGTCGCACCATTTCTTCCCAGGAGCTAACTTCGTCATCTTCTTCGGTTTCATAACGAATAGTTACTAAGTCTCCCTCTAGAGAAACGATGGTTGCCTCTTCGATCCAGCGCTGTTGATCCCGCAAGAAAACACAGATTTCACGACCCTCTGTACAGAGTTGATAAATCTTGCGGTGTAGCATAAGTCTCTCCTTAAAAAGTTAAGCAGTCTGTGAAATCTTCAAAGATTTCATTTACAAGAGTAACATATCTATCCCCATTATTTTGTTCAATTATTAATCTCTTTTAGTTCCCAAGTTCCTCCTTCAAAGATTTCTAACACTTGCTGATGATATTGTCTGAGGGTTGGTCGATGTCCCACACTAATATAAGTGGTTCCTTGATGGGATAATTTTTGATAGAGAATTTGTTCATTGGCAACATCAAGGGCGCTAGTTGCTTCATCTAAAATGGCATAGCTCGGTTGAGTTACTAAAATTCTGGCAAAAGCAACCCGTTGTTGTTCTCCTAATGAAAGAATATTTTCCCAATTTTCTTCGGTATCAAGTCCTTTTTCAAAACGACTGATTAAATTGGGTAAGTTAACAATTTCTAGAATAGCTTCTAATTGATGGTCGTCTACTTTATTGTCTAGGTTAGGATATAGTAATTGTTGTCTTAAACTTCCCACAATCATATAGGGACGTTGGGGCAAAAATAACATTTCTTCTAGAGGAGGATGGGCAATAATTCCTGTTCCTGAATTCCATAATTGGGCGATCGCTCTTAGCAGAGAACTTTTTCCTGAACCACTAGCTCCCATGACTAATAAGTTATGTTCAGACTCAACAGAAACTGATAAATTTTCGATTAAAGTTCTGGCAAAATTAGGAGTTTTTAGGGTTAATTCTTGTAAGCTGATTTCAGCACTTTGTTGATAATCAATATAAGTTACTTTAATTTGATTATCTTCTTCAATTTTTTTGATACTAGAAGGATCATTCAAGGATTCCTCAAATTCTCCTAAACGGTTGATACTAGCGGCAAATTCTGTAATATTTTGAATTTGATTAGTAATTAAAGAAAGTGCCATAAGAACTTGACTAAAGGCAATTGTCGCTTGTGTAATTTCCCCAAATTCTGCTTTTCTTTGAAAGTATAAAGGGGCCATAATAATATAAGGAATCAAACGGGTTACAAAATTATATCCGTATTGAAATAGGGCGATTAATGATTGCCAAATAATCAACAAGTCAAAGTTGTCAACCGCTGACATCAATCGTTCAATAACTTGTTGTTTTTCTAATGCTTCTCCCTGATAAAAAGCAATAGATTCTGCATTATCTCTAACTCGAACCATTCCATAACGGAAGTTTGCTTCTAAGCGTAGTTGATTATAGTTTATCTTGATTAATCTGGTTCCTATGGTAATAGCAATAACCGTGCCAAAAATCGCATAGGCTAATAATCCCCAGGTTAATTCTTTAGAAATACTATAGAGAACTGCAGTAAAAGAAATCAGAGTTAAAATTGAGTCTAAAATATCTAAAAGAAAATCTAAGGTAACCGTGGTAAAAGCTTTAACATCTTGGGTAATCCTTTGATCAGGATTATCTACTTCTGGGTTAACTGAATTAGAATCTAGTTGATAGTAAACTCGTTGCTTAAAATAACGATCAAGAAAATTTTTAGTTAGCCATTCTCTCCATAACAAGCCTAATTTTTGACGAGAATAACGATAAATAATAATCACAGGAACTGCTATGACTAAAACTAGACCATAAATAGTAATATTTTGCCAAAAAATAGCCTGATCTCTTTGGTTTAATGCAGTATCTATCAGCCTAAAAGCATAACTGAGGGTAACATTCATCCCGTTAACTGCAAAAAGTAAAAATAGCAGTAAACCTAGGAGCGACCATTGTAACCATTTGGTTGCTATTTTTTGTTTTTGTGAAGCAAAAATCAAGCAACTTACTAATAATGTAGCACCAGCAATATAAGGATAATTAGAATCTAATAAGCTATTGATATTGTCGATTAATTGTTGAGCGACTGTGCTAAAAAAATCAGGAAAAATTGTTTTCCCTAATAAAGTTAATCCAACTACTAAAAAGAAGGTTAAAGCTATGACAGCAAGCAATAAAACTAAAATTAATCCCAAAAAAATTCGTGTTTGTTTAGGAGCAACTGGAAAAAAGTAAGGTTGTACTGTTTTGACAAACCGAAACCAAAGCTTTTTATCAAACCTAAATCGAGAAGATAGAGCCATTTTTTAAGAAGTTTAAGGGTTATTATTTTAAGATAGCATTAATCTAGTATTCAGGTCAAAAATAATCAGATTATTAGTATTTCTAGACAGCAGTAAATTTCTTGATAAAACCATCACAGGTCATTCTAACTTTTTTAAAAAGCCAGGTTTTAGACCCAATAATTTCGATAATTATTAATTGTCTTCATATTGCCCTTCCCTCTTAGAAATGTTAGGGTTATATAACCAGATTTAAGATCACTTTTGTTATGATTAAAGAGTAAGAGATCATACCTAATATTTACATTAATTCACTTTTCTTAGTCTTACTTAACTTAATCTCTTCCTTGGTTTACAAGACATTGCAAAAGTTATTACCCCATACTAAATATAGGTTATCCTCACAACATAAACCAATTAAAAATAGTTTAGCGCAACCAACATTTTGACCCATGATTAGCCTCAAGAGTTAAACAAACAGCCGAAAAACCAATGAATGCTGATCGAGCGTCAAGAAATCTGCGCTTGGAGGTACTTTATGAACCAAAAAGTCTTAGAAAAAGTCCGTAATGTGGCCATTGTCGGTCCCTACTCGGGAGGCAAAACCACCTTATTGGAGAGCATCCTCTACGTTACTCGAGCTACCACTCGCAAAGGAAGTATCAAAGAAGGTAACACCATTAGCGATAGTTCCCCAGAAGCTAGGGAGCGGAAAATGAGCGTGGAAGTTTCTGTCACCACTACCACCCATCAAGAGTTTGAACTAACCCTTCTTGATTGTCCAGGTTCCATTGAATTTGCCCAAGAAACCTATAATGCTTTAGTGGGAGCAGGAGCCGTTATTATTGTCTGTGAACCGGAGATCGATCGCCTCCTCACCCTCTCTCCGTTGTTCAAATTCCTCGACAAATGGGGAATTCCCCATCTAGTTTTTATCAATAAAATGGATCGGGCGAAAAACAGTTTTATGGATGTTCTCCACGCTCTCAAAGAAGCATCTAATCGTCCCGTCATCCCCCAACAATATCCTATTCGTCAACAACAAGATCTCATCGGTTATATTGATCTTGTCACTGAACAAGCTTATCACTATCATTCTGGAAGTCCAGCCGATCCTATTCCTTTACCCGAACACCTCCAAGAAGAAGAACACCTAGCACGGCAAGAAATGCTCGAAGTTTTGGCAGACTTTGACGATCATCTCCTAGAAGAACTAATTGAAGATATTGAACCGCCTCAAGACGAAATTCTTAAAGATTTAAAGCAAGATTTAAGTGCAGATTTGATTGTTCCGGTCTTTTTTGGCATTGCAGAACAAGATTATGGTGTGCGTCCTCTCCTTGATGCCGTGATCAAAGAAACTCCAGCCCCCACCATGACGGCTAAACGTCGCGGACTGAAAACCAAAGCTGATGGGGAAACCCTGGTCCAGGTACTGAAAACCTCTTTTACACCTCAGGGAGGACAACTTTCTTTAGTGCGGGTTTGGCAAGGAGAACTCACCGATGGGATGGCCCTCAATGGGGTACGCGCTGGTGGTATTTATCGTCTGACTGGACAACAACAGAAGTCCATCGGTTCAGCTTCTGTGGGGGATATAGTGGCTATTGGCAGGTTAGAAGGTATAGTTACAGGAACCACCCTCTCAAGCAAGGAACAGCCTTCTAAAGAATTACCCAGAGCTGATATCCTAGAACCGGTCTATGCTTTAGCGATCGCCCCCGAAAACCGCAAAGATGAAGTGAAACTCAGTGGGGCGTTGAATAAACTATTAATCGAAGATCCTTCCCTCTATTGGGAACAACATGGGGATACGAAAGAAGTTATTCTTTGGGGCCAGGGAGAAATTCATCTCCAGGTAGCCTTAGATCGATTGCAGCGCAAGTATAATCTTCCTATGACCACCCAATTACCCCAAATTCCCTATAAGGAAACCATTCGTCACAGTACGACAATACACGGACGTTATAAGCATCAAACCGGTGGCCATGGAGCTTTTGGGGATGTTTATCTTGATATTAAACCTTTAGCTCGTGGAGAAGGCTTTCACTTCCATGAAACTATCGTCGGCGGAGTGGTTCCTAAACAATATATTCCTGGGGTAGAAACAGGGGTACGGGAATATTTGGCCCATGGACCCTTAGGTTTCCCCGTAGTGGATGTAGATGTAACTCTTACTGATGGCTCTTATCATTCAGTCGATAGTTCAGAACAGGCATTTAAACAAGCTGCTCGTATTGCCATGACCGAAGGGATGAATAAATGTCATCCTATTCTCTTAGAACCGATCCTTTCTGTAGCCGTTTCTGCTCCTACTGAATGTACCTCAAAAGTGTTGCAGTTAGTTAGTGGACGAAGGGGACAAATTCTCGGTTATGAAAATCGTTCTGACTGGAAAGGATGGGACTTGGTTCAGGCTCATTTACCCCAAGCAGAGATGCACAATTTTATTATTGAATTGCGATCGCTAACTATGGGTGTGGGGACTTTTACTTGGGAATACGACCACCTACAAGAAGTTCCTGGGAAACTCAAAGAGCGGGTCTTAGAAATGACAAGTAATGGCCACAGTTAGAGTTGGGGTGGGCATTGCCCACCTTTTATCATGATTGTGATAATAGCTAGCTTGGTTGAGCTAACATACTATCTAATTGATGGGCATCATTGATTTGATGGAGTTCATTACAACCCCCAATATGTTTATTATTGATAAAAATCTGGGGAACTGTTCGTTTTCCATCAGCACGTTGGGCCATTTTTCTTCTTGCTTCCTCATTGCCATCGATTTTATATTCGGTAAAACTAACTCCTTTCCACCACAGAAGGAATTTAGCTCGAATACAAAAAGGGCAGGTTTGCCAAGTGTAAATTTCCACGTTAGCCTTAATTTTCTCAGGATGACGACCTAATAGGGAGTTAATAGCTTCTAACATAGTTAATAATAAATAGCTAATCTGGTTGTTCTTAATAATGGTGAGACAATAGCTTACTAAATTGACGAAAGCTATTATCAGAATAACAAATTACTCTTTTTTTTACAAGATTTATTTGATAATTTTAGTTTTGACTTTACTATAATAGATTAGATCACTAAATCAGGGAAAAATCATGGCTATCGAAGCAAAAAGACGAACTCAAAATATTACAGGAAATTTATATGTAGATAGCACCTGTATTGATTGTGATACCTGTCGCTGGATGGCTCCCGAAGTCTTTTGTCAAGTGGATGGACAGTCCGCAGTTTATCATCAACCTATAGGGGAAATAGAGCATCAAAAAGCTCTACAAGCTTTATTATCTTGTCCTACTTCTTCTATTGGAACTGTTGAAAGACCTCAATATATTAAGACAGTTCATCAAACTTTTCCTCTTGCTATTGCAGATAATGTTTCCCATTGCGGTTATCATGCGGAAGCATCCTATGCTGCGGCCAGTTATTTTATTCAACATCGAGATGGTAATGTATTAGTTGATTCTCCTAGATTTGCTCCTCCTTTGGTTAAACAAATTGAAGCGATGGGAGGAATTCGTTGGCTATATTTAACCCATAAAGATGATGTGGCTGATCATCAAAAATATCATGAGCATTTTAAGTGCGATCGCATTATTCATCAAGATGATATCTCGGAAAAACTTAAAGAAATTGAAATTAAATTAACCGGAACCGATGTCATTAATTTAACTAATGATGCTTTAATTATTCCCGTTCCTGGTCATACTAAAGGTCACACTGTTTTACTTTACAAAAATAAGTTTTTATTTACAGGAGATCATCTGTGTTGGTCACGTCATCTCGAACAATTAATTGGATTTAAAAATTTCTGTTGGTATTCCTGGCCGGAGTTAATTAAATCTATGGAAAAATTAACTCAATATGATTTTGAATGGGTATTACCTGGCCATGGAAGACGCTATCATGCTGATATAGAAACTATGCACAAAGAGTTAGCCAAATGTTTGACTTGGATGAAAAATCAGTGATCATATTCTCTGTTTTGTCAGAAGTATTAAACCATAATTATTTGTTTAAGTAGGAGTTAATCTTTATTAGAAAAATAACGTAATCCTTCAACTCCCCAATGGCCCGATATAAACTGAGGGAAATGTAAGGTTTTAAAGGAAGCTATTGTTACAATATCAGCATTATGAGGATTCGCTATGGTATCGAATTGTTCTACAGTTAGGTGCAAAAATCTCATAACAAAGACTCTTAATGCTAATCCATGAGTAACAATTAAAGATTGTTGTGAGCTAGTTTTCTTAACGCTTCTGACAAAACTCTCAAGAAATCCTGATACCCGATCATAGCAATCTGCTGGACTTTCTCCTCCTTGATAACGATAATAAAAATGACCATGACTTTTGATCATTTGATGCTGAGTTGACACATCAAAATAGCCATGTTCTACTTCTCGTAGTCTGGGATCTTCACGGATATAAGCATCTTCTAAGTTAAATTTTGCTCCTTCAAGAATACCCTTGAGAGTTTGTTTTGTTCTGAGGAATGGAGATGTATAAATAAGAGAATTTTGTAGATAAGATTTGCCGATAATTTCGCCAGCTTTTTGTGATTGCTCAATTCCACGTTTAGTTAAAGGAATTAAATGATCAGCAACCGACTGTTGACTACTCGGATCAGCGTTAGCTTGGGATTCTCCATGTCGAATCAACTTGATAATCATTACGAGCAAACAATTATTAATTATCAATTTTATGTTAGCAGAAGTTTGAGAATTTCTCGCAGTTCTCCTGCTGGTTTTCAGGAATTGAGAGTCGAGAGTCGGAGGAAAATCAAAGTTTACCTCACCAAAGTGAGAAACGCTGTACGGGTTTAATATTATTGAACCCGTACTGACTTAGACACTTGATTAAAATGGCATTTCCCACCAAGGTTGAGCAAAAGGTTGACGACGGGTATTAGTTCCACAATGAATTTCTCCACGTCCCAAGAAATAAGGAGTCCAATCATCAATAAAATGACAATGCAATCCTAAAGGTTCTAACTTTCCTGTCAAGAATGCTTCAAATTGACATTCTCCATTAATTTTCGGACCATAGGGTTTAGGAATACCTAACTCTTTTCCTAACACGAGCATATTAACCATATTAGGGAAAAAAGTTTCAGCACGACCATCTTTTGTTGCTTCAAAAAGTCCAGGTAAATCAATGATATCCCCCTCATCAATACCCAATTCATCGATTAAAATTTTTCGATTCCAGTTAATATATTCTTGGAAACGATCATTATCTTTTTTCAGGTTAGTTTGATTTAAAATCTCTGTCACACTAATAGCTGCATCGCGATTAGAAATTTCTTTACCTTCTCTGAGTAACAAATCTCCTTGACCTTTTTTCTGTAATTCTTCCAACAGTTGATAACATTTTTGGGGACTTACTAACAAGAGTTTAAATCCCTTTGGTGTTGATGTAGGAACAAAACTCATAAACTCATCGATATGACCCACACTTAACCAATCTGAGAATAACTCAACAGGAGATTGCACTTTTTGTCCCATCAAGAAATCCCTGACTACTCCCATCATACGGGTATTATATTCGGGTGCGTCGGCATGATGTCCACCATAAAGAATTCGTCCGAGGGGATAGTTCTTTTCTTTAACGGTGACAGGAGGACTCACCTCCAAATTACCAAAAGAATCTAGGGTATTAGCTCCTTCTCCAGTATCACGGGTGACATAGCCAAAATCAGGACTCAGAAGCTGTCTTTCAGGAAAATCATCTAATCCTCTATTCCGTGGAGAATCAAGCACCACATACATCATATTTGCTGGGGATTGACAATAACCAATTTCAATCTCATCTTGCATCCAGCGATCGCCGAGATTAATATTAGGGGGTACTACTTCGAGTTGAACTCCTGCTTGGCCAACCAACTTCCTTAAATCTTCGATCATCTGAGCATTAGAACCACTTTCGAGACGAGAAACATAGACGGTTTTGGCCGAAAGGGTATGGGGAGTCATGATCCAAGGGGAGACTTGAAACCGAACGCGATCGCTATAAATAACTTCTCGATCTTGGAGCAAAGATAAATTAATGGTAACCTGTCCATCAAAGTTGCGATCGGGGTATTGTAACCCTTCAACCCCCAAAAATAGGTCTTTTTCCGTGTCCCGTTCCCTTAAGTATCCTTCGGATTTTCCCGGTCCAATTAGTTCGTAACCACGATTACTTTCGAGTTCATCAAAGACTCTTAAATGACGGGAAGTATAGCGACTTACAGACAGACGTAGATCACATCCATAGGGTAATCTTCCTGGGCCTGCTTTACGCACCACCATCAAACTCATGTCTTTGATGTCTAGGAATCCATTGATGCGATAATCCTCGAAATTAAGGTCATCATCGCTGGTATCGATGTCCTGGTCACTGTTTACCAATAAAATAGCTCCATAACCATCTTTTCCCCATTTCCAGTCATTTTTATGGGGACTATCCTCTTCGATAATCCCGTCTCGATCCGCATCCACATCTAAACAAACTCGAATGGAAGTTAATTCTAGTTCATAAATCGCCTCTTGTTGTTGACGATCATTTAAAAAGATGATCTCTACCAAGCGATCGCGTAATTCCTCGCTGTAGGTTCTAGAAATTAATTGTAATTCTTGTCCTAATTCGGTTAAGGATAGGGGAGTATCCAAGTCTAGGGGTTCTGTTTTGTCTGACGAAGTTAAGACGATTTCTCCTGTTACCGAAAGAATGACAAAATTAGCTTTTGATGGTTTGAGATCTTCTAGAGAAATCAAGGTAGGTTGATTAACCACTAGAACGTCTTCATGGATTTCCCTAGGAGTGCGAGAGACTCTAGCAGAGGTTCGTCCTTCAATCTGTCTAATTTCTAATTTTCTGCTCATAATATGGTTCAACTCTTTGAGTTTTTGTCTCCTAATTCTTAGTATCTCATTGGGGTGATCTTTTATTGCTGTTTTATATTTATTTAATATTTGTACTCTTTGTTACACTTTGTTAAGTAAAATTGTCTTTTTTTAAAATTAATATTATTTTGTAATTGAGATTTGTACGAATTAGTAAATTTATAGCTTGTCAATGATCTTTAGTTGTCTTTTACTTGGCAAAAGTAATTACAAGTACGTATCTTACATCACATCCAAATTCTCAATACAAAAAATGAAAAATAGTTCAATTTTGTCGACATTTTTGGCAACTTCTTGTAGCCTATCTGTATTGAGTATAGTTGCTCCAACCTATGCTCAAATTAACGTTGATACAGAAATTTCCTTTTTAGTTGATATTTCTGGAAGTGTTGATTCTAGCGAGTACGATTTACAAGTTAATGGTTACATCAATGCTTTGAACAATCTTGATTTTACTGGCACCAATTTTGCCGCCAATTTCATTGTTTGGTCTGGTGCAAGTCAACAAGAAGAGTCCGTAGGCTGGACCCACATTTTTGATAATGCTAGCGCCCAAAATTTTGCAACTTCTATTTCTAATGCTCTTTTACCAGAAAATACAGAGCGTCCTTTTAATGGAAACACAGCACCTGGTTCAGCAATTAATTTTGCTATTCCTTTATTTGGTCTCGAAACTGGAGGTGCGGATAACGGGTTTATCTCGAATAGACAGATTATCGATGTTTCAGGCGATGGTTCAGAAAATGAGGGTAATAATACAGCAGCAGCCCGTGATGCAGCCCTTCTTGCTGGAGTTGATGCCATCAATGGACTTCCTATCTTAACCGATGATCCCAATTTAGATATTTGGTATCAAAACAATGTTATTGGAGGAACAGGTTCTTTCTTACAAATAGCTAATGATTTTGACGACTTTGAAAGCGCAATTACTCAAAAGATTACCAGAGAAATTATTAGAGGTGTCCCTGAACCTAGCTCTGTACTTGGTTTAATTGGTGTTGGGGTTTTTGCCGCCAAATCCCTTGTTAAACGCAGTAAAAGCCAATAAAATTATCATTAACAATTGATTATTTTATTTCAGCTTCTTCTTTAACGAAGAAGTGTTTTTTTTTAAACTTTCATTAAAGTTACAGCAATATTTCCAGAAAAACACACATCCACATCTGTTCCTTCTGACCGTTTCCTTTTAGCATATTCTCCCTGATAATAATAATATTCTCCTTCTGAGCGATAATCTACTGGTAAAGGATGGGTACTCGCCTCACAAAATACAATTTCTGGTTCGGGAGAACCTATTTCTAGATGGGGTAAATTAACATTCCAAAAACTATAATTTGGTAGAGGATGACTCCATAACTTATCTAATACTTTGGTTGTCCATTTTGTGGCTTTTTCCCAATCAATAGTTAAGGGACGTTTAATCCAATGGGAAATAGCAATTCCTGGAACTCCGTGCATTGCTGCTTCCCTCACCGCAGCTACTGTACCAGAAATATAGACATCTACCCCTAAATTTCCCCCTGCATTAATCCCCGATAATACCCATTTTGTTTCCTTCGCTACCTGAGTTATTGCTAAACGTGTACAATCAGCAGGAGTTCCATCAACTACGTATTCAAAATTAGACCTTTTTTTGAGGTGAATAGGTTTATTTGTTGTCACTTGATGGCCACATCCAGAGTATTGTTCTTTGGGAGCAATAATAACTCCTTTTCTACCTAATGCTTGGTGTAAAGCACGAATACCAGGAGCATCAATTCCGTCATCATTAGTTAAAATAAAAGCCATCTTTTTAGTTAATAGTTAATAGTTAATAGTTAATAGTTTAAGATTATTTCTGGAATAAATAAACGTCGTCTTTTTGGTAAGTTAATTGAAACTCAGAAAGTTCTCCAATTCTGGCAATCAAAGTATCAACAAGTTCGGGAGAACTATTCCATCCTGGATGGCGTTTGTTTAATAAAATATCATCGAATTGTTTGAGAGCGATCGCATCTGAGCCTTCCACGGCTAATTCTACCACGGAACGATGACTAACATGGGGAGCAATATTAGCTGAAGTTAAAATATTTCCTTGAGAACTAACTTGGGTTAATGCTTCTCTAGTTGCTTGCCAAGTATCTTTTGATTGAAGATAATGTGAATTAAAGTAACCTACTTTAGCTAAGGCAAAAAAAGCTACTAATGACCATAAAATCATATAGCGAGGTTGTTTAAACCATCCTTTCCCAGCAGCTAAGGTAGTAATAACAACAATAATTAAAAACGGCAAAATTGGCAAAGAGTATTGATGCAATAAGTCTTTTTGTTCTTGATTTTTAGTTAAAAAGTTTAAAAATAGGATAGGAAAGGCACTAATTAAAGGAGCAAAATATTTAGGAAATAATCCCCAAATTAAGGGGGACAAAATTAATACTAAATATTCTAAATTGTTCCAAGTAAATATGTGACTTAAAACAATTCCTGGTTTTAAAAATAGGTTTAAAATAATTTCTGTGAGTGATCCTCCTAAAAATCCATATCTTGCTACCCCAGCTACTTGTTCACCACTAAAAACTGGAACAATAACTTTAGTAGCTATTAAAAACCAAACAATGCCAATAATCAAAGAAATTAAACCAAATTTTGCTTTTTTTTCCCCTAGAATTAACCAAATTCCCATCGCTGCTATAGAAATAGATAAAGCATCTCGACAACTTAAAATAAAAATGATTGCTAAACTAAAGCCTAAAATATTATTATGCCTAACAGCTAATACTGCCCAAAAAAAAGCAGGCATAGTCATAACTTCAGGGTGAAAATCAAATAAATTTATATTAAAAATTAGAGGATAAAGAAGATAACAAAGAGAAATTGCTTGAGATAATTTAGATGACAATTTAGCTTGTTTAGCCAATTGATAAACAGGTAATGCTCCCAAAGAAAGGGTGATTGCTTGCAAAAAAAATAACCAATAAACACTAGGATAAATTTTATATAATCCAGCGATTAAATACAATATAAAAGCAGCATGATCTCCCAAAATATGGATACCTCGAAATGAAACAAAAGGAGTTTCTCCTTGACTAATAAGATAAATACCATTATCGAAAATCGCTAGATCATAAGCAGTTGATTGGAATAAAATATGTCGGAAACTACTACAAATAAATAAAATCACCGTACTAACAGCGATCATAATTCCTACGGGATGAAGTTTAAAGTTTTTTAGATTCATTTTGAGTAGATAATGTTATTTTATATTTATGATTAAGTATTTAATTCAGCTAATATAAAGCAGATAACCCCCAGATTTAACTTCTAAGTTGTTATAATTCTAATCACTACTTCTGGTAGGTCGAAAAGGATATAAAAAGTTTAATAGAGGATACATTGCACGAGTTTGAATCCATAATTTCCCTTGTCCACTAAAGCGACAAACTAATCCTTCACCCCCTAAAATACCTGTTTTTAGACCCTTAAAAGATAACCCTCCAATCATCTCTACATTGTAATTTAAAGTATCTTCAAAAGCGACAATATAACCAGTATCTACTACATAATCTTTAACCACAGGAATTTCTATAATTGCGCCATAGGAACTAAACCAAAAATCTCCTTCACCTGTTGCTTTTAATAAAAACAAGGATTCACCACTAAAAAATCCTTTAAATCCTTGAAACTGGGTATCTATTTCCACCGTTTCACTACAAGCAACAAAGCCAGAAGATTGAACCATTAGACCACAACTATTATCTAAATAATAGTGTTTAATGTCACCAGGAACCCCAGGAGAAATATATAATTTACCTCGACCTTTTTGCGCTGTAAAAGTATTAATAAAAAGAGATTCTCCTCCCAACATTCTTCCTACTCCTTTCATTAATCCACCTCTAATTTTAGATTCCATTTTAAGACTGGTATCCATGGCGGCCATAGCGGAAGCTTCTACTAATATTTTTTGCTGCGATTGTAACTCAACAATTAAAGAAGCATAAGTTGGAGAATGTTCTATTTCGTAAGCAATTTCTGACATAATAGTTAATAGTTAATATTCAATATTTAATAGTTTATCTTGGTGGTAATTGGGAACCAACAGTATAACCAAAGCTACCTGGATTATGAGTTTGACAATAAACTTTGCCGAAACCATGAAAGCGACAAACAAATCCTTCACCGCCCAAAAATGCCCCTAACCAACTCGAATTAGCTTTACTAATCTTAAAATCTAAACTTCTTTCAAAGGCGACAATATGCCCTGTATCGACAATATATTCTCCGTTAACTTCAATCTCATAAATTCCCCCAAAAGACGTTAAAATAACTGGTCCATAACCTGTAATACTTAACCAAAAAATTGATTCTCCTGAAAACAAAGATTTTAAACCTTGGAAACCCAAATCAAGATCTACATTACTTGCTGAAGCTAAATAAGAAGCAGCTTGAACCACTAATTCTTGACCTTTCATTTCATAAACTAAAATGTCTCCCATTAATTTAGGTGCGAGATAAATTTCCCCATCAGAACTCGGAGATCTAAAGACACTTAAAAAGAGAGATTCACCCCCTAACATTCTTTTGAACCCTCCCATAATACCCCCACCTTTTCCTTGTCTGAGGGT
>DLXW01000205.1:6464-9913 GCA_003448685.1 Cyanothece sp. UBA12306 | reverse complement strand
GTTTTCCTTGTCTGAGGGTAGTGCTAGTTTTAATAAAACCACTCATGGCTACCATCGCACCAGCTTGGGCGACTAACTCTTCCCCCGCATCAAGGGTAACATGGGCGATCGCACTATCTGGTTGATGAATAGGTTTAATCTTCATAGTTAATTGCTATTTTTAACGAACTTTAGGGCGCAAAAATTTCACTAACCCACTAATACTCCGAGATTGCAAATAAATGACTCCATCTCCTTTAAGTCGATTAATAAATCCTTCCCCAGAAGTGATTGAATTAATTAAATTACCCGACAGACCAATTGACATTTTAATCTTGGGACTATAGGCTACTAAATGGCTATTGTCAACAATAAATTCTCCAGAAACACGGTGTTTTATTAATCCCCCATAAGCCCCAAAGAAAACTTGTCCATTACCTCTCACTTTTAGCTTAAATAAACCTTCTCCAGCAAACCAACTAGCAAAACCAGCCCAACCCACTCCTAATTTAACTTGAGGGGTACTGGCAATATAAGCACCAGGTTGAAGATACATTTCATTTCCTCTTAATTCGAGTTTCTCAATATCTCCAATAACTGATTGAGTTAAAACAAGAGTTAAGGGTTGAGAAGTGGTGTTTTTAAACACATTAACAAATAGGGATTCTCCACCAAAAAACTTTTTAATCAAAGCAGGAATTAATCCCCCAGAAAACTGAGTTTTCATGGATAAATTACCATCCATGCTGGCCATTGCCCCTGCTTCGGCGATGATCGTTTCTCCTGGGGATAAAGTAACGAAAATAGCCGCAAATGCTGGTTGATAACGAATTTCGTGTTTCACAGCTAGTTAAGCTCAATTTATAGCATTTTATTCTTTTTTATACCATTTGCTCAGGCTAAATAGGGAATTTTTTAAGAAAAATTTATTGATTCAACCAGTCGCCATGATTTACTTTACTATAATAGTCATTAACTGACCATTTAGCTAATATTGTATTAGACTGGGACATTCTCTTTCTATTTTTTTGACTAACTGTGATTTAAAATACTGCCGCGATCGCTTATTCTAATTAATTATTATAATTTAGTAATCCTAGGGTAAGCAAATTTTAATTAGTTAATAGTTTCAACCCTAAATTATCGAAATTATTGGGTCTAAAACCTGGCTTTTTAAAGGTAAAAGTTTTTGACGCAAGGTATAAATCTTTGTTACGAAAACTACTTCTGTACGGGCTTAATATTATTAATCCCCTACTGACTTCTAACCTCGTTAACTTCATTGACACACCCTACAAGCTTAAGGAAAATTTATGTACCAAATAGCGGGAAATGATCAATCTTTGAAGGATATCCTCAAACAAAGACGGCAAAAATTAGCTCAATTACTGGACTTTCCAGTGATTTTGTGGTCTGGAATCCCTATATCTCGTAATTTTAAAGCTAATTATTATCCTTTTCGCGCTAGTAGTCATTTTCTTTATTTCGCGGGATTAAACTTAGAAAATGCGGTAATCTTGCTCAAAAATGGCAAATTAACTCTATTTAAAGATAATCCTACCCCTAATAATACCCTATGGCACGGAGAAACCCCAACACGAGAGACAATAGCTAGGGACATAGGGGCTGATTATGCCTATCCTTTGGCAGAATTAGCCAATTATACCGCCAAAGCTGCTACAGTAGCGGTACAAGAAATCAATACCTATCAACAGCAAACTAAACTATTAAAACGTTCTATTTTCCCTAGTAATACCCCAGAAGGGATAGATTTAACCCTAACTAACGCCATTATTACTCTACGTCTTACCCATGATCAAAAGGCATTAACAGAAATCAGAAAAGCGATCGCTGTCTCCATAGAAGCCCACAAAATGGGCATGAGAGCCACAAAAATAGGCCAAACAGAAGGCCAAATCAGGGGAGCAATGGAGGGGGTCATTATTGCCCACAACATGGCTTGTGCCTACGGTAGCATCGTCACAGTCCATGGCGAAATTCTGCACAATCAAGACTATGGCCATATTCTAACCTCTGGGGACTTATTATTGGCTGATGTTGGTGCAGAAACTCCCTTAGGATGGGCTTCGGATATCACCCGAACTTGGCCGGTAACTGGGCAATTTTCTCCAACACAAAGGGATATTTACAACATTGTACTAGCGGCCCACGATCGCTGTATTGAGTCAATGAAACCAGGGGTAGAATATCGGGATCTTCATCTATCAGCAGCCTTAACTATGGCCGAAGGATTAGTGGATTTAGGAATTTTAAAAGGAAATCCTCCTAATTTAGTCGAAAGGGATGCCCATGCCCTCTTTTTCCCCCACGGAGTAGGCCATTTATTGGGTTTAGATGTCCATGACATGGAAGATTTAGGTGATTTAGCAGGTTATGCCTCGGGGAGAACCAGAAGCGATCGCTTTGGGTTAGGTTATTTAAGATTAGATCGTCCCCTAAAGTCTGGCATGGTAGTCACCATTGAACCTGGATTTTATCAAGTACCAGCTATCATCAATAACCGAGACTTTCGGGAGAAATATCAAGATGTTATCAATTGGGACAAATTGGCTAAATTTTCTGATGTAAGGGGCATTCGGATCGAAGATGATGTATTAATCACAGATACCGGAACAGAGGTCTTAACTGCCGATTTACCCACCTCTCCAGATAAAATTCAAATGATCATCCATGATAATTGTTGACCTTTAGATTGAATTTGGTTTTTGGCCAACACGAGTCCAAGTTGGATAGGCGAATTGATAAGCCTTGATCTCAATAAACCCTGCTTCCTTTAATAATTGATCTGGGTTAATTTTCAACCATTGTTCCTTATAGGGTTCAAAAAAGCCCCTGTAGGAATGTAAGTCCCCAGGAAGGGAATCCGTTACCACGATAACACCTCCTGGAGAAAGAATACGCAAACATTCTTGGAGAATTACTTGCTTAATTTCATCAGGACATTCATGGAGAACATAAGTCATATTAATGGCATCAACTGAATTATCAGGTAATCGAGTGTTTTCTACTAATCCATGTTGCCAATCTAGATTAGGAAGATTCTTGTGTAAAAGGCGACCAACTATAATCATAAAAGGGGAAGCTTCCCATGCTGTTACCTTAGCATTAGGAAGACGACGAGCGATCGCTGCGCCATCGTCTCCAATACCTGCCCCAAAATCTAGAATTCGCCTCGCATTTTCGGGGAATAATTGGGCGATTTCTTCTCTTACTCCTAAGGATTTCTGGGGATGGGCATTTTCTAACACTGCTTCCATCGCGGTTCTATTACGAACAGCTGCTGCTTCCGATAGCCATCCGCCCAAAACACTATGAAATGGCTGACAATAATATTGAGGATATTCTATGGATTGAAAAGTTTTTAATTCTGATTCCCAATCAATTTCTTGTAACTCTGGTGCTTCTTGGAACTGTATTCGAGTTATGACTCGCATCATGCCATCTTTAGG
>DLXW01000205.1:390-6301 GCA_003448685.1 Cyanothece sp. UBA12306 | reverse complement strand
AGTGTTTAATTCTGCTTCGATCTGTTTTCTTTGTTTTTCAAGATCTAGAGATATCCAACGGGGATCAGGTTGTGATGCTAAACTATCGAGAATTTGTTCAACAGTAGTTGCCGCAATTTCCATGACTTTTTTAATGAATTAATTTATCTCTGGTATGATTCCTTAGATATAATATAAGAATTTGAATAAAAATAGCAACTAAAAATCAATCTAGTTTTAGTGTAAATATGAACCCTTATCAATGGCTAGAAAAATCTCTACAAACCATCCATCGGGCTAATTGGTATCGTTCAGTAACTCCTATTACCAGTTTTCCTGGTGCTAATATTGAAATAGAAGGAAAGAGCTTAATTAATTTTGCTAGTAACGATTATTTGGGACTAGCAGGAGATTTTAGATTAATCAAAGCAGCAGTGCAAGCAACCCAAGAATTTGGCACAGGAAGTACAGGATCTCGTTTATTAAGTGGACATCGGGAATTACATCAAGAATTAGAAACAGCGATCGCCTCCCTCAAACAAACCGAAGCTGCCTTAGTTTTTAGTTCTGGCTATTTAGCAAATTTAGGAACTATTACCGCTATAGTCAATAATCGAGATTTAATTTTAGGAGATCAATATAATCATTCTAGCTTAAAAAATGGGGCTAAATTAAGTGGCGCAACTATCTTAGAATATTCCCATTGTAATATTGAATACTTGCAAAAACAACTTCAACAAAATCGCCATCAATACCGCCGTTGTTTGATTATAACTGATAGTATTTTCAGTATGGATGGTGATGCTTGTCCCCTGCCTCAATTATTATCTTTAGCAAAAAAATTTGACTGTATGTTATTAGTAGATGAAGCCCATGCAACAGGTATAATAGGAGCAACTGGGGCAGGTTTAGTCGAATATTTTGACTGTAGTAACCAGCCATTAATTATGATAGGAACTCTCAGTAAAGCTTTAGGCAGTTTAGGGGGTTATGTAGCAGGTTCAAAGATGTTAATTGATTTTTTACGCAACCGCGCCCCTACATGGATTTATACCACAGGACTGTCGCCAGCTGATGCCGCAGCAGCCCTAGAAGCAGTTAAAATAGTTCAAACTGAACCCCAACGCCGTGAAAAATTATGGCATAATGTCAATTATGTTAAGGATAAACTATCTGCTTTAAAATTATTTCCTTCAGAGTCTCCAATTATTTGTTTAGGAGTAAAAACTGCCGAAGAATCCTTGATTTTGGCAAAAAAACTGAAAAAAGATCGTATTTTTGCTCCGGCTATTCGTCCCCCAACTGTACCCACCAGTCGTCTTCGTTTTTCGATCATGGCTACCCATACAGAAAAACACCTTCAGCAGTTGATAAATGCTGTAAAAAAACACTAGAAAATTAAGAATGTAAAATGTAGAATGTAGAATGAATAATCAAGCTTATGATTTAATTTAAAGCTTTATAATTAGGTCTAAAACCTTGATTTTAAGTAACTTAAAGTTTTTAAAGATAGGGTTAAATACCTGTTGCCAAAACTAACGATGGCTTCATTGTTAAAGTGTCCTAGCCTTCACAATTAGTGCTGTATTATTAATCAATAATTTAAGTTAATTATCTGAATTATTTAATTAATAAACATTCTATTTTTCGCTAAAAATACTCTCATTTTTGATCCTAAATTATGCCTTCTCTAACCCTTTCAGAAATCAGTTATTATCGTTCCCAGTTAGCAGATTATCCTGATGCTATTACCGCTTTAGATGAAATTATAACCTGTGATGGTGACTTAGAAGATGCTGCTATAAATCTCGCGATCGCGGTGGGACAATTGCCCGATCGCACTGACTGGTTAGAAGGATTAGCCAAACGATATCGAGTAGAAATTTGTCAAGAAATGATGCAAAAAGAATTATCTCAAGGTAATATGATTCCTGTGATTAATCATCTTATTGAATCAAAAATTAGCCCTACCATTTTAATTATACCTGTTGTTTTTTACGTGATGAAAATAGGAGTTGATGATTTTTGTTCTTCTTTGAATTTCCAAATTAAAACTTAATTTTTTGCTCAATATTTAAGATTAAAATTTGGTCAATTTTTTCTAATAAAAGATGGTATATGCGAAATGGGAAGCTTTTCAATAATTATATCTTTCTCTGCAAAAAATTCATCTATTGCCTTGGTTTCCCCAGCCACTGTTCCAAAGTCATCAAATACTATAAGGCCACCTTTGACAACTTTATCAAACAAATAGTTTAGAATAACAACTGATGGTTTATATACATCAACATCGATATGTAATAGGGCTATTTTTAATTCAGGATGATTTGAGATATAATTTGGTACTGTCTCAATAATATCGCCTTGAATCAACTGATAATTTTCAAATCCTTTGTGAGAAAAAACTTTTTCTAATTCATCAATAGATATTCCATTTCCAGCAGAACTTTCAAATTTTTCAATAAATTTTTGATCATTCAGGTTATCCTGTTCAGGAAATTTACCAAAAGCGTCAAATCCAATAATTTTTCTAGAATATGGACTTTCGAGTACTTCTCTAAATGTACAAAACCTGATGAGAGATGTACCTTTAAAAACCCCACATTCAACTATACTTCCCGGTAAATTCACTATAGATTTATATAGTTCATAATGAGCCAGCATTTTTGGCAGTCTGGTCAGATGACTTGTTAAATAAAAGCCATTTTCGTAATCCCATTGTTGCTCAATCTCAAAACCGAATAGTTTCTGACTCATATCTTGCTCTTAGTTTTTATTTCATAATTATTAATTGTATCGCCAATTCAGTACAGGGGACAAGATAAAAAAGTACCACCAAAAAAATTATTATGCTTTTTATGCAACAATTATTCTTGACATTGTGGACAAAAGTGAGTAGAACGTCCCCCTAATTTTAGGCGTTCAATAACCATTCCACACACACGACAAGATTTCCCTGTGCGACCATAAACCCAAGCTATCCCTCCATAATTGCCATTAACTCCTGTTACATCTCGAAAGTCACTAAAAGTAGTTCCTCCGTTCTCAATTGCAATCTTTAACACCTCAATGATTGCTAGGCGTAACTTTTCTATTTGTTTTTGCTGTAAATTTCTAGCAATAGTCGTTGGGTGAATACCACTTTTAAATAAGACTTCATCTGCATAAATATTACCTAAACCTGCAACAACTTCTTGATCAAGCAATAGAGTCTTAATCTGACGTTGACGTTTTTTTAGTTTATTAGCTAAATACTCTACAGAAAACTCCTCGGAAAAAGGTTCAACTCCCAACTTTTTTAAACCTGTAATAATGTTTTCTACCTGTTCACTTGGAGGAACCCACCAGACCTTACCGAAGGTGCGAATATCTACAAAACGTAACTCTTTGCCATCACTACAAAATAGGCGTAATCTGGTATGAATTGGCAGAGTTTCCGATTGATTTACCCATAATAATTGACCAGTCATCCGTAGATGAACTCCTAACCATCCGGCATTTTTTCCTGACTCTTTTACCAATCTTCCTAATAAATATTTACCCCTACGTTGCCATTGATCAAAAATGACACCCTTAATCTCATGCAAAAATCTTTCAGTTGATGGAGGATAAGCAAGAGTTCTACCCAGCAAAACTTCCCCACTCTCAATTATTGCTCCTGAAGTCAACTCATTGAGACCTCGACGCACCGTTTCCACTTCAGGGAGTTCTGGCACAATTTTATCCTAGAATTTTGTCAATAAAAATTTTATTCATCCTTGTACCTTGCTAAAACGTATGTAAAATGCGTTTTAGCAAGGTAGAGACTTAGGAAACGACTTCTAATTCGTTTTCAGCAAAGTTATTGGTATTGACTCCACTAGCACTTCCGCTAAAGCCAGTGTAATTGACTTTATCAAAACGGACGATAACAGGATAGAGAATACCCGCTTTATCTACACTGGCAACGGTGCCAACATCACCAAACCAATAAGATTCTTTGCGTTTAATTCTAACTTTGTCTCCACGTTTGACCATAGGTATTGTCCTTGATAAATTAGGTATTGAAATTGGCCTTTTTTTTGAGGGTGCCTAGCCCTACTCCTAAAAGCCTACTATTAGATTGGAACAGTTTGTGATTCTAGAATTTTAAGTTTTATTGCAAATCTTTCCATTGCACCTCCACAAAATAAGCCCGACGACCCCATAAATCCTTGGTAGTAAAGATGTCTGTGACTTCAAGATTGAAAGGAATTGCCGTAGTGACGTATTTTTGTACTGATAACCCTACGTCAGGGGCAATTTGGGCAGCAGTTGTTGCGGCCAGGATTAACCCAATAAACTGCTCAATTGGTCCCCTCGGTAAGATAACATGGGCTCCTAAAGCTAAACTAGAAGTCAATAGCATACTTACCGATAAATTAGTTCCACAACGGGGATGAACCGCTAAGTTCCATTCTCCTGCTTGGAAACGTTCTAGAGCTTGATTAACAGACTTTTTTAGGCTGGGTAGACTAACTTGGCCATAGAGATAGAAACCTCTTTCGGTGGACATTCCCCCCAAAGTTTCATTATCGTGATGTTTTTGTTCTTTGGGCTGATAATAAGCTAAATTATTGACCATTTCACTTAAAATCCACACAGTCCCATGTTCTAAAGCATGGACTTGACGCAGCATAAGCAATTCTTTCAACCCTGGAATAAACCCTAATTGGTTAAGTAAATCGCTATCTTGGCTTGTTTGGGGTTTATATAAATCAAAATCCCACAGATTATCAATGGTAGACTGACTATAAGTTGTCATCGAAATTTTTGGGTAGAAACCCCGTCCTTAAAGTGAGAAACGCTATATTTAAAATTTTACCTTGTTTAAAAGCCAGTTAGTAATTAACTTGGGAGTATTGTTACGAACCCAGTAAAATGCTAGAAATCGAAAAGCCGGTTTCGGTAGTTTAGCTATTAACTTCATGACTTGATTAAGAGGGCGAATGGTAAAATTTTTATTAATTAAATTAACAGAACCCACATCATAAAGACAGTCAATAATCATTTTAAAAGTAGCTTCTTCTCGTAGCATCAAATTTTCGACTAAAAGCAAGATCTTTTTCCTTTTTTCAGCTTCTAGCTGCTTGGCTTGTGATCGTTTAGGAACGTATTTAGTCACATTAATAGTTTTTTTCTTATTTTGGCGAGAGATTAACATAAAAAATTAAATAACAAGACTTGCAATTACTATAAACTAAACTAGACAGTTTAACCAACAAAAAATTCCTGTTTTTATTCGTCTAAACTTTGCCAAAACGTCGCTCTCTTTGCTGATAAGCTAACAAAGCTTGGTGAAATTCCTCCCGATTGAAATCAGGCCAAAAAGTTTGGGTTACGTAAATTTCTGCATAGGCTAATTGCCAAAGGAGAAAATTACTTAATCGCATTTCTCCACTGGTACGGATTAGTAAATCTGGATAGGTAATTCCTCTGGTGTACAAGTGATCTTCAAACACTGTTTCATCAATATCATCTGGATTAAGTAATCCTTGTTGAACTTGAGTGGCGATCGCTTGACAAGCTTGGATAATTTCTTGTCGTCCACCATAATTAGTGGCCACAGAAAATTCAATTCCTGTATTGTTTTGAGTATCTTCCATAGAACGGGAGATTTCCTCTTGTAAAGAAGGAGGAAGAACAGCTAAATTACCAACAAAACGAATTTTAACATTCTCTTCCATCATTTCTCGTAATTCACGACGTAAAACCCTTTCGAACAAGGTCATGAGAAATTCTACTTCTTCGAGAGGCCTACCCCAATTTTCCGTGGAGAAAGCATAAGCAGTCAAGGCAGGCACTCCCCAATCTTGACAGCAACGGAGTAAATCTTTAAGAGTATCTACTCCTCGTTGATGTCCCATGATACGCGGCAGTCCCCGACTTTTAGCCCAGCGTCCGTTGCCATCCA
>DLXW01000205.1:0-246 GCA_003448685.1 Cyanothece sp. UBA12306 | reverse complement strand
AGCGTCCGTTGCCATCCATAATAACCGCTACGTGCTTCGGAAGACGTAAAGCATCAAGATCAGTGGGTAAATTTTTGAAAAAAATGGGCGTTTGCAAGTTCTAGACTCCTTATCTACCAGGTTTTTCAGAACTAAAGTAACTCTAAACCAGAATCAATTTGTGTTACCATGAATGTTGACACCCCCCCCGCCGTGAAACGGGCGGGGATTCCCCTAGAATAAGCTTAATTGTTTATATCCAAGAGT
>DLXW01000023.1:7771-11343 GCA_003448685.1 Cyanothece sp. UBA12306 | reverse complement strand
AATCCTCTACAAAATGCCTTTGAATTTTATTACGCCAAAAATCCCCTAATTCGTCTAAGAGGGGCATTAGGAGGCTTAAAAGTAACAACTGCTTACTATGGAGAACTCTGGCGCAATATAGGGTTAATTCGTCGTGGTTTATCGCGGGCGAAACAATATAACCCAGAAGCTCGTCTGATGGTGGGAGGCGGTGCAGTGAGTGTATTTTATGAGCAGTTGAAGTCCGATCTTCCCCAGGGAACTATTGTTTCAGTAGGTGAAGGGGAAACCCTGTTGGAGAAATTATTACGAAATCAGGATTTTTCGGGGGAACGCTGTTATATTGTTGGGGAAAGTGATCCTCGCCAGCGTCTGATCCATCAAGCCCCCACTCCTTTGGAAAAAACGGCTTGTAATTACGACTATATTCAGAGTATTTGGCCAGAATTTGACTATTATTTCCAAGAGAACGACTTTTATATTGGAGTACAAACGAAGCGAGGTTGTCCCCACAACTGCTGCTATTGCGTCTATACGGTGGTAGAAGGGAAGCAGGTAAGGATTAACCCAGCCGATGAAGTTGTTAAGGAAATGCGTCAACTTTATGACCGAGGAATTCGTAATTTTTGGTTTACTGATGCCCAGTTTATTCCTGCCCGTAAATTTATTCAAGATGCCGAAGAGTTATTAGAAAAAATTCTTGAATCTCGAATGACTGATATTCATTGGGCAGCTTATATTCGGGCTGATAATTTAACTCCAAAATTATCAGCTTTGATGGTTAAAACGGGGATGAATTATTTTGAAATTGGTATCACCAGTGGTTCGCAGAAATTAGTGCGTAAGATGAGAATGGGCTATAATTTGCGGACGGTTTTGCAAAATTGCCGAGATCTTAAAGCAGCAGGTTTTAATGATTTAGTGTCAGTTAATTATTCCTTTAATGTCATTGATGAAACCTTTGATACTATTCGTCAAACTATTGCTTATCATCGGGAATTGGAGAATATTTTTGGGGTAGATAAGGTAGAACCTGCCATTTTCTTTATCGGTTTACAACCCCATACCCATCTTGAAGAATATGCTTTTAAAAATGATATTCTTAAACCTGGGTATAATCCGATGAGTTTGATGCCTTGGACTGCTAAAAAATTACTCTGGAATCCTGAACCTTTAGGTTCATTTTTTGGAGAAGTTTGTCTACAGGCTTGGCAACAAAATCCCAACGATTTCGGACGAGAAGTGATGAAAATCCTCGAAGAAAGGTTAGGAAAATCTGATTTAGAGGCAGCATTAACGGCACCTATTGAAGAGAAGAAAAAACAGTTAGTAGTCGCTTAACTTCTGACTAAATGTAGAATGGTTTACTAAAGCATAGTGCTAGGTATTCCTTCTACAATCTTCTTACAATTAGATTCAATAATACTTATCTTTTCAGATGACAACTATTACGATTAAATGCGATACTTTAAACCTAACAGATAATAATTTCTTTCAACTCTGTCAAGATAACCGTAATTTACGTTTTGAAAGAAATGCTAATGGAGATTTAGTCATTATGTCACCTACGGGGGGAGAAACGGGTAATCGTAACGCAATAATTACTCAAAAATTAGGCATTTGGACAGAGAAAGATGGCACAGGGATCTTTTTTGATTCTTCTACAGGTTTTAAGCTTCCTAATGGTGCAGATAGATCCCCTGATGCGTCTTGGATACCCTTAGAAAAATGGCATAGTTTAACCGATGAACAACGTCAAATATTTATTCCTTTATCTCCTGATTTTGTGATTGAATTACGCTCAAAAACTGATAATCTAGATACTTTGCAAAAGAAGATGAGGGAATATCAAGAAAATGGAACTAGGTTAGGATGGTTAATTAATCAAAAAGATAGACAAGTTGAGATTTATAGAATAGGAAAAGAGGTTGAAATTTTAGATAATCCATCAACTTTATCAGGGGAAAATATTTTAAAAAATTTTTTATTAGATTTAGCAGTTATTTGGTAAAATTAACATTTCTGATACCAGAAGAAATGCAAAAATGGCTGACAGAATTTCCTAACTCAGCAATGCAAGGAATGGGTATTGGAGATCTTTCGATTATTCATGATTTTAATCGTATTTGTTGCCAAAATTCTGGGCTAACAGTCTATATTTGGTCTTTAGATTATCATCTCAGAGGTTATGAACAAAAAAGTGATAAATAATCTGATTAGTTTTGTTATATAATTATTAAGGGATGACACAATATTTATTCTCAATTTATTACCTAATTTTATCATGATAGCTATCTCTCAATCTTCTTATCTTACCCCCGATCAATACCTCAAATTTGAAGAACACAGTCCCATTAAACACGAATATATTGACGGGGAAGTTTATGCTATGGCTGGTGCGTCTGATGCTCATGTTACCATTACTGGAAACTTGTTTGCTATCTTGCGGAATCATGTACGAGGATCGGGTTGTCGGGTTTATATTACTGATATGAAAGCTCGTCTTGAAAACCTCAACCGTTTCTATTATCCTGATCTCATGGTAACTTGTGATGAAAGAGATCAACAAACTGCTAATTTTAAGAGTTTTCCTAAATTAATTATTGAAGTTTTATCTGAGTCTACAGAAGCTTTTGATCGAGGAGATAAATTTGCTGATTATCGCACTCTAGAAAGTTTAAAAGAATATATTTTAATTAGCACTAAACGTCAACAAGTTGAATGTTTTCGACGCAATGAACAAGGATTATGGGTTTTACAAACTTACACTCCACAGGAACAAAATTTTTACTTAAACAGTATTGATTTTGATTCTAGTCTAGAACTTCTCTATGAAGATGTTACCTTATAATAATTTTTAGGATAATTTACTATATTGAATCATGCAATAATAAATTAACTTTATAACTCCAATTAACTTGTAATTTTTCTTGAGCATTACCGCCATTAACTGCAATTTCTAGCCAACCATGACTACCAATTAAACTGACTAATTCTCCTTGATTGACTTCACTATAAGTTAAAGCTTTTTTTATTTTTTGATTATTGATAATAATTGACCAATTTTTATTTTTAAGTAAATCTCCTGAAATATTAGTAATAATGTTGCCGAAATAATCAATATATTGAATATAACCTGTAATATTGTTAGCTGTTATTGCTACTGGTTGAAGAGGTAACTTGACTAAACTATCGGGATCAATAAAAGTTCCTAATTTTTCTAGGGAAACCCCACTAGCAAGATGGGCCCCAACGGGTGCGAAAATATCTCGACCATGGAAAGTAGAACTCGGTTGAGGAATTCGCCAATAGTTAGTATTGATTAATTCTACCGCAGCGATCGCCTTCGATAAGCTGAGAACACCGCTAAAAAGTCCATTGTCAGGGCCAACAAGGTACCCTTCTTCAAATTGGACTGCTACTCCTCGTCGTTGACTTCCCACCCCAGGATCGACAACAGCCACATAAACTGTTCCTCGGGGAAAGTAAGGGTAAGCGTTCATCAAACAAAATCGTCCTGCGGCGATATTCTGCGGCGATATATTATGGCTGATATCGATAATATTAAGATTTCGTTGAATACAAGCGATCAC
>DLXW01000023.1:7003-7611 GCA_003448685.1 Cyanothece sp. UBA12306 | reverse complement strand
ATCGTTGAATACAAGCGATCACACCCTTCATTATCCCAGGATAGCCATCTTTTGTTCCAAAGTCTGTTAGTAGTGCGATCGCTTGAGTTTTGGACATATTCATCTAGGTGATCAAGAGTCAAACTTTGTGAATATTTGGTAACAAAGACAACACAATAATTTCTAAATGTTAGTTTAGAAATATAGAATACATAGAACAGTGTAAAGGACTGTCCATCATGAACAAAATCAACCAGAAACATCTAAGACAAGCAGCACAAACCCATCGAGAAAGCCTCCGCAAAAGTTTACAGCATCGCTTAGAAGTAGCAAGAGCTTCGGGGAATGACCAATTAGTCCACCAACTAGAAGCAGAAGCTGCTTATCTACATCTTCAATAATATTCAAAACATTTTCCAGGATCTTGATTGTTCAAGAATCAAGTAAATATTAGTAAGCTAAACAGAGAATTTAAAGCAAAAAGCCATCTTAAACCAGCTTTCTACATAGCAAAGTAGAGCTATAGCTATGAAAAAAAATCATATCGTAGCTCTGCTTAGCATTTTTCTTAAATAGAAAACAAAATCAATCCTCATGATCTTCAAAGGGATCATCTAATTGAGTAGCCG
>DLXW01000023.1:0-6781 GCA_003448685.1 Cyanothece sp. UBA12306 | reverse complement strand
CATCTAATTGAGTAGCCGGAGGTCCGAAAGCCGTATAAATGGCAAAGCCTGTGATTGCGATTAGAATCGCGCCGATAGTGATGCTAAGAACTGTTGCAGGTTCCATAAGTTATAGTGAATGTGATACCTATTCTTCTATAATATTACAGAACATTACAGAATCTAATTTAGAGATAACATTAGTAATATGGCACAACGTACTGGATTAGGAGATTTGCTCAGACCACTAAATTCTGAGTATGGGAAAGTGGTTCCTGGCTGGGGAACAACTCCTCTAATGGGAGTTTTCATGGGATTATTCTTAGTTTTCTTGCTGATTATCCTACAAATCTACAACTCTTCCCTATTACTCGAAGGTTTCTCCGTTGATTGGGCTGGTTAATACCATTGTTTTGGTTATTGGGCGATCGCTTGATGAGTAGGTTAATTGCTGATCAAATTTTAAGGGATTAGTTGAAAATTTGAGTTGATCGCCAATTTATCAGGTTAATCAAGGAATAATTATCCCCATAATTGTCCTAAGATTAGGGTATTTCCCCCGTTTATCGGGGTTTTTAAGTCAAGATAGCATAACCCCTCCATCAATACTACATAGGTTTTGTCCGTGAACTTTATGGGATGGGGAATTTAGGAAGTCTCGAGAGAATCAAGAAATAGTCAGTTTTTTGTTTTCTCTCCCTTCCTCCTATTTCTAACCTTGCCTTAAGTAATAATTGTTGCTACCTCTTGTTAAGCCATAGCATAGTGTGCCGATTTGGGATCAGCATGGTTTTTAGCGGTCAATAAATCTTAATTATTAATAGAATATAAGGAGATATTATGAATGTTTTTGGCATTGGAATACCAGAAATGGCCTTGATTTTGGTAATTGCGCTTTTGGTCTTCGGTCCCAAAAAATTGCCAGAAATTGGTCGCAGTTTAGGAAAAGCGATTCGAGGATTTCAGGAAGCATCGAAAGAATTTGAGCAGGAGTTTAAGCGAGAAGCTCAAAATTTAGAAGAATCTGTCACCATGAAAGCAGAGTTAGAGGGAAATCAAGTTTCTGAGTCATCCTCTTCAGCTGAAAAAAATGGATGATTAATTTGTTGATTTATAGTTAAATTATTGAGTAACTTAAATAGATTCAGAAAATATATTAAGGAGGTTTTAAATGAGTGAACAAACTCCCTACGAAATCCTAGGGGTAAGCGAGGAGTCTTCTTTTGATGAAATACAAGAAGCTAAAAGTCGTTTAAGCCAAGAATACAGTGATAATAGTAAAGTCATTCAAAATATTGAAATTGCATATGATGCCATTATCATGGAACGTTTAAGAATGAGACAGGAGGGAAAAATTACAGTTCCTGATCGCATCCGCTTTCCAGAAAAATCTCAAGAAGCACCCCCAAGTCCCCCTTCAATTTCTTTGAATAATTCCCCACCTTGGCTACAACGTTTTATTGATACACCGTCTTCTAGGGAGCTTATAGTTTCAGGAGGAGTATTCGCTGCTCTCGTAACCATTGTAATGTTAGCTCAATCGAGTCAAATTCCACTAATCTTGGTTTTGGGAGTTTTTGCCAATGTTTATTTATTAAATCGTAAAGAACAGAAATTAGGTCGTTCTCTATTAATGACCATAGTAGGTCTTTTGATTGGAGTAGGATTAGGTGCAGGGTTGACTAACTTATTAGGAGGAGCTAACCTAAGTCTTGCTTTGCGCGAAGAACAGTTGTCGAGTATCATGACCTTGATTATATTTTGGTTGATGAGTAGTTTTCTCCGTTAAAAGCTGATTCGCCCTAATTTATCTTAAAATTTACCGGTAAACAAATAATTAACTAAATATTAAAAGGAGATTGGGTTAACTAAGTTAATTAGCTACCTTTGGGCAGAATTAATTTTTATGTAGTATACTTGTAATACACAAAGAGTTGATGTTAAATCAATGACTTACGAACCCTTAAAAATCTCGACCCCAACCCCTGTTTTATCTTGGGCTAATCATGATCTTGGTTCAGAGGAAACCCAGATGGCCAAGAATATGGCCTCTTTACCTTTCGTATTTAAACATATTGCTTTAATGCCCGATGTTCATTTAGGAAAAGGAGCATTAGTAGGATCGGTTATTGCTACTAAAGATGCAGTTATTCCGGCCGCAGTAGGAGTTGATATTGGCTGTGGTATGGCTGCGATTAAAACGCCATTTCAGGCTACTCAATTAGAAGGCAAACTTAAACAAATTCGCCTGGAAATTGAAGAGGCTATTCCCGTTGGTTTCAATGAAAATAAGGATGCAGAAAAAGCGGTTAGCAATTGGCAAGGTTGGCGAGATTTTAAAGAATTACACCGAGGGGTTCAAGATCTTGAAACTAAAGCGATCCGACAATTGGGGTCTTTAGGTGGCGGTAATCATTTTATTGAATTGTGTGTTGATACCGAGGATCAAGTCTGGTTAATGTTGCATTCTGGATCACGTCATATTGGCAACAAATTAGCCCAATGTCATATTTCTACAGCCAAGGAATTGGCTAGGTTAGCTCAGATTTCTTTGCCCGATCGTGATCTAGCTTATTTTGTCGCTGGAACCCCTGAATTTGCAGCTTACTGGCGTGATTTACAATGGGCGCAGAATTATGCTCGTTTTAACCGCGATGTCATGATGAAACGCTTTAAAAAGATTGTGGAAAAACATCTAGCAGGAGGGAAGCAAACTAAGCCTTTATTATCGGCTAATTGCCATCACAATTATGCCGAAAAAGAGACCCATTTTGGCGAAGAAGTTTATGTAACTCGTAAGGGTGCAGTGAGGGCAAGAACTGAAGACTATGGCATTATTCCAGGTTCAATGGGAGCTAAATCTTATATTGTAAAAGGAAAAGGTAGCCATGATAGTTATTGTTCTTGTTCCCATGGGGCAGGACGTTTAATGTCTCGTATTAAGGCTAAAAAACAGTTTACTATTGATGATTTAATTGAACAAACTAAAGGAGTAGAATGCCGTAAAGATAATGGGGTTTTAGATGAAATTCCTAGAGCATACAAACCGATTGATCAAGTAATGGAAAATCAGTCTGATTTAGTAGAAGTAGTTGCTACTTTGAAACAAGTTTTATGTGTCAAAGGGTGAAACTGTGGTTAGATACAATGAGCTCACGGGGTGACAACAAGCTTAAAATTAAGGCAGAGTGTGGGGTGTGGGGAGAAATTAGAAGACAACTCGCTGATTTTATCCCAACTTTCATCTAATAGATTCTAACTGATGCTATTGAACCCCCAATCAATTGCTGCTACCTTAAACGCAAATACCCTTTACAAAAACCACTTCTGTACGGGCTTAATAATATTAAGCCCCTACTGACTTCTGACTTCGTTAATGCCCATGTCTCATTCTCCCGCGCGTCCCCATTGGTTTGTTCCATCAGATATAGACGGCTTTTTCGGACTTGCCTTAAACAATTTTGTCCAAATTCTTGTAATTATTAGCCTCTGTCAAGGATTACTTCAATTTCCCCCCGAACTAATCTATGGGCGTATTTTTCCTGGCATTGCTCTTAGTTTGATCGTAGGCAATAGTTACTATAGCTGGCTGGCTTACCGTGAAGGAAAAAAACAAGGAAGAGATGATTTAACTGCCTTACCCTACGGCATCAATACAGTCAGTCTGTTTGCCTATATTTTTCTTGTCATGTTGCCCGTACGCCTGGAAGCCTTAGCAAATGGGGCAACAACAGAACAAGCCGCCGAATTAGCCTGGCAAGCTGGACTAATTGCCTGTCTCGGTTCAGGAATGATTGAATTAGGCGGTGCTTGGGTTGCCGATCGCCTGCGACAATTTACCCCTCGCGCCGCCTTACTATCTACCTTGGGGGGAATTGCCCTAACTTTCATCGCCATTGGCTTTTTATTGCGGACTTATGCCCATCCTTTAGTGGGTTTAGTGCCTCTAGGAATCATTTTTTTGACCTATTTTGGCGAAGTTAAGTTTTTTGTACCCCGAACTCGCTTAGCCATCCCTGGGGGCTTACTAGCGGTAGTATTGGGCATGATCTTAGCCTGGGTAACGGGACTGGTACAGTGGGATAGCAACCAGTTTCAGGCAGCAGTTGCACCCATACGTCTTTATATTCCCTCTTTGTATGGCGGACAATTATGGGAACAAAGGTCAGTTTTGCTCAATTATTTTAGTATTATCCTTCCCATGGGACTGTTTAATTTAATTGGTAGTTTGCAGAACCTCGAAAGTGCTGAAGCGGCCGGCGATCGCTATCCTGCGGCTCCCTGTCTGGCGGTTAATGGTCTGGGAACCTTTGCAGCAGCCTTATTTGGTTCGTGTTTTCCTACTACGATCTATATTGGACATCCTGGATGGAAAGCCATGGGAGCGAGAATAGGCTATTCTTGGCTTAATGGTCTAGTGATGGGAGTCTTTTGTCTGACTGGAACAGCAGCATTGTTAGCCTTTTTTGTCCCAATTGATGCAGGAATGGCGATCGTCCTTTGGATCGGTATTGTCATTGTTTCCCAGAGTTTTACTGCTACACCACCACGTCATGCACCAGCAGTGGTAGTGGGTTTGTTGCCAGGAATTGCTAGTTGGGGAGCTTTGGTGGCGAAAAATGCCTTACGGGTTGCGGGTTTAGGAACTCCTGAGAAACCTTTTACTCCAGATTTAATTACTGGTTTTCAAGCTTCAGATATCTATATTGATGGTGCTTTTGCCCTCGAACAAGGTTTGATCTTTTCTGCGAGTATTTTAGCGGCAATGACGGTTTATATTATTGACAAAAAATTTGGTATTGCTGCTTGTTGGTCCCTTGGGGCGGCTGTTTTATCTTGGATAGGATTATTACATAGCTATCAGTGGACATTAGGAGATACGGCACTAAAATTAGGTTGGGGTGTGGGTTCTCAGTGGGCGATCGCTTATTGCTTATTGGCCTTGATCCTATTTTATGTCCAATGGCAAGAAAAAAGAAGCTAAAATTCGTTATTCTACGATTAAAATGCTACTGGCTAAAATCCCTAAAAGTTGACCTATATTATCTAAATAATATTCTTGTAAATCAATATAAATGGTTTGTTGTTCAAGCTTTAAAAATTTCCAGTTAGTACCAGAAGTAACCACCCCCAAAATCTTATTAATCTGACAATTCTCGCGCTCATTAAAAATTTGGGCTGCTATCATCTCCGCAATACATTGACCTAAACCTAGGTTTAAGTCTTCTTTTTTGGCCTCTACTATTGTTATTATAGGGGCAGTAATCATTAATAATTCAGATGATTGATTAATAATAAAATCACAATTTCCATTTAATCCCTGTTCAGGATCTACATTAAATTTAACACCAGAAAAAATACTAATTTTCTGCTTGAATTGCTTTCTTAATTCAATTAAAATTGGAGCAATAATCATTTCAGACCGAGATTTTTCTGTATTGCTTCCCAAAGCTAAGGGAATATTTTCTGCTAAAATTTCTTTGAGTAAGGTACTAGGTTGTCTCGGTGGAATAGAAGCAAATAATCCCACTTCTTCAATCAAATTAATCTTAAATTGCTTTTTAATACTACTTAAGGTAAAGTCATTGTAAGCCATTATCAATTATGAATTACAAATTATTATAACGAACCAGTTCCTGTTCCTTGAAACATAAACCAAGAGAGGAAAAAGTTAGTAATAAAAACTGCCAATAATGCTGTCACTACAGCCGTTGTTGTAGACTGTCCTACCCCTTTAGCTCCCCCTGTAGTTGTTAATCCCCAACTACAACCAATAACTGCAATCAAACCGCCAAAAACAGAAGATTTGATCAGAGAAGCTACTATATCCCAAAGTTCCAGAAAATTGCGGGCTGATTTCAAAAACAGATCGGGAGAAATATCATATAAACTATCAGCAATAAAAAGTCCTCCAGCCATTCCAGTCATCAATGACAAGATATTCAAAAGCGGCAACATCATACAACAAGCTAATACCCGAGGAACCACCAGATAATCAATAGGATCAGTGTTCAACATATAGAGGGCATCAATTTGCTCAGTTACCCGCATAGTACCAATTTCAGCCGCAAATGCAGATCCTACTCGTCCAGCCACCACCACAGCCGTCAAAACAGGGGATAACTCCCTAGTTAAAGCAATAGCGAGAACTCCTCCCACCGTACTAGCGGCACCAAAATGAATGAATTCCCGGGCTACTTGAATAGTAAATACCATACCGACAAAACCCGCCGTAACTAAGGCAATAGTTACAGACTCAGGTCCGGTTACACTCATTTGTTCTAGGGTATTGCGCCGGTGCATTTTTGTTTTCAACAGATGGAAAAATACTTGACCCCCTAACAACATAGCGGCTAATAACCTTTCAAACCATATGCCCACGCCTCGCCGAGTACCTGCTTTGTTAGCCATTGATTAATTATCCTTAGATAGAATAAGCTTTAGCTTATGATAACCAGATTTATTATAATTTAGCGATCGCTTACTATCAAAGAATTCGGTTTTCTGATTTATCGACCCGGAATTTTTCGACAGAAGTCAGTAAATCCCGCGAGATAGAAACCAAATTTTGCAAAGATCCTGCCACCCTTTGGGACTCTTGAGAAGCTTCTTGGGCAGTTAATTCCACCGATTGCATAACCTGGGTAACAGCGCGAGAATTTTCCCTTTGTTTAACCGTATCAGCTGTAATCGAACGTACCAGACTATTAATCCGGTTAGAAACCTCGATAATATCTTCGAGAGACCTTTTAGCCTGTTCTGAAGTATCCACCAGATTGATCAAGAAGCTTCTCAGGAAATT
>DLXW01000367.1:9464-12506 GCA_003448685.1 Cyanothece sp. UBA12306 | reverse complement strand
ATAAATTTTAAGCTAGAATAGCTATTAAGATTTAATTCTACTATGCCTAAAAAAATTAGAGAATTGAAACGCTTACTAAAAAAAGCCGGTTTTGTTTATCGTTCTGCTAAAGGGAGTCACAGTCGCTGGTATCATCCTCTTTTACCAGAATATCCTATTACCATAGCAGGAAAAGATGGAGATGATGCTAAACGTTATCTAGAAAAGCAAGTCGAAGAAACACTCATTAAATTAAAAGAAATCAAAAATAAGGAGTCTGAATAATGCAATTACCTTATACTATTGTTATTCTTTGGTCAGATGAAGATCAATGTTATTTAGTTCATTTACCAGAGTTTCCTACCCAAAAGTTTCATACTCATGGAGACACCTATGAAGAAGCATTAAAAAATGCCCAAGAAGTCTTAGAATTACTCATACAAGAGTATCAAGAAGATGGGAAAACTTTACCTCAACCTTTATCAGTGAATGAACAATCATTGACTACGACAAGATAACGAAATGTTAATTAGAGGTATGCTGATGACTAAACCTGATTTTAAAACAATGAATCTTAAAGAATTAAGAAAATATATCTTATCTCATCGAGAAGATAATGAAGCTTTTTATACCTTTGTTGATCGAGTTGATACACAAAAAAATGGATAAATAATCCGCCTTTAGATTCAATAGAAGAGATGAATAATTATCCAGAATTTTTAGATAAGATTAAGAATGATAAAGACAAAAAAATTCCTGAAAGTTAAGTATATAATTGTAATTACTGTTGATTTATGGAGATCACTGACACGAAAATTAATTCAATAGAGATGTCATTATATATGTTTAGATGACAACTCTATGGCCTATCACTCTTAGGGTATCAAGTTTATTCTGTAACACTAAATGCTGAGTTTAAAGAAAGAGGAAGTGAAGATTTTGATTTTAAAAAAGCATACAAGTCATCAAAACCGCTTTCAGAATTAACATAATGAAGTTCTTAAATCTTGTCAGCAAATGGTTACCTGTGGACGAATAGAATCTTTTTCACAGCTATGGCAAAACTTCCAACAAAATGAATAAGTTTGTCTGGTTATCTCTCCTAAATTCTTTTTTGCCATTGTTTAGGATCTTGCTTAACATGAAAACAAGCGACGACAAAAATAAGATTATCTTCAACAATATAAAATAACCCATAAGGAAATCTAGATAATAATTTTCGTCTGACATTCTGATGAATAAGAGTATAACCAAAAGGATTTTTTTGAATTGAACTTAAACTCTGATCAACCTTACGAATAAACTCCGAACCCAGTTGATTTACTTGCATTTCGTACCATTGATAAGCTTCTTCTAAATCGAATTATGCTTCATCAGAAATCTTAACTTTATACATTATTTTCTATAATTCTTTGCTTAACTTCTTCCCAAGCTGATCCTTGGTTGTTAATATTTTGATATAATGCTAACCGTCTATCTAACTCTTGTTTCTGAGACTGAGTTAAAGGAACTTGATCAGCATCCACAATAATACTATTCCAAACATCTGCTATTAACTGAAGCTTTTCTGGAATAGTGAGAGAGGATATTTGTTCAGACAGCATTTTATTCATAGACTCATTAAATCACATCCTTGATATTATTCTAGTCTAACAGGAAAATTTGTGCCTGATAAATTTTAAGCTAGAATAGCGGTTAATATTTGGGGCTAAACTTTATCTAGAAAAGCAGTTAAAAAAACACTTCCTAAATTAAAAATAATTAATCAAAATTTATTGTTAATATAATTTATCTTTCACCCTAGCAATGGGTTCTATTCCTTCTGGAATTTAAGGACTTTAACTAATCAGGTAAATACTCGGTATTTAAGATTTCCTCTGTTGTAAAAGGACATTTATTCTCAAAAGTAGCTAAATCTAACCCTGTTTCCTCGGCCGCTAACTCTTTCGCATCCTGATAGCACTCAGTTAATACTTCATTGAAATAACCTTGCAAACTAGGACTCTCCTTAAATGCTCTTTTAATTCTTTGACGATGTTCTCTTATACTACTACGCCAACTATTAGAGCGTTTAGAAACTTGATGACGATATTTTAGCAAATGCATTAATACAACCTTAAGATTACTATAAATTGCTCGTTTTTCGTTCCTTCCCATATCCTCCAACTCTTCAATTAAATTAGGCAAATCAACCTCTGCAAAGCTAGACTGCTTTAAATGATAGATTGTTTGCTGCAACCACAGATGATAATCCTTTTCATACAACTTTGAGGTTGTTGTTATAACTTCACTGGTCATAATTTTCTCCTAGAGTGGCTCAATATTTACAAACATATCAAAACTTTCTATTTGTTTGTTTGGGATATTTTTGAATGTAGCTCCAAGTATAACTTTTCATTTCTTCTTTTTTGGTGGCTATTTTCCTTAAAATATAATGAATTAAGATTTATTGTTGATTTAATTTATAATAGACACTGGTTATTATAATAAATTGAGGAGTCCTAACCTAAAGTGATCAAGAAATCATTAAGCATCCATTCTTTAATTCTACCAGCCTTATTATCTCTGGGATCGTTATTTCTCCTGTCTGCTTGTAACCCTCAAGCAGAAAACCCAACCTCTCAGACAACCTCTCAAAGTAAAAATGACACTTTAAAATTATTATACTGGCAAGCACCTACTATTTTAAATCCCCATCTTTCCACCGGATTTAAAGATAGTGAAGCTAGTCGTATTACCCTCGAACCTTTAGCAAGTTATGATAATCAAGGTAACTTAATTCCCTTTTTAGCTGCCGAAATTCCTTCAAGAGAAAACGGTGGAATAGCAACCGATGGTAAGTCAGTAACCTGGAAGTTAAAAGAAGGAATCAAATGGTCTGATGGAACCCCATTTACTGCTGCTGATGTTGTCTTTACTTATCAGTTTATTGCTAACCCTAAAGTTGGTTCTACCAGTGCTAATAGTTATATAACTGTAGAAAAAGTGGAAGCTATAGATGACTATACTGTAAAAGTTATTTTCAAACAACCTAATCCATCTTGGGATATCCCATTTGTTGGG
>DLXW01000367.1:0-9259 GCA_003448685.1 Cyanothece sp. UBA12306 | reverse complement strand
GGAGGGATGATTTTACCTCGCCATCTTTATGAAAAATATAATGGAGAAAATGCCCGACAAGCACCTAATAACTTGATTGCAGTGGGAACAGGTCCTTATAAAGTTGTAGATTTTAAACCAGGAGATGTGGTGGTTTATGAACCTAATAATTATTTCCGAGAAGCAGATAAATTAGGATTTAAAAGAATAGAATTAAAAGGAGGAGGAGATGCCACATCTGCCGCCAGAGCAGTATTAGAAACTGGGGATGCAGATTACGCTTACAATCTTCAAGTAGAAGTTCCTGTTTTAAAGCAATTAGAAGCAGGAGGACAGGGTAAAGTTCAATCAGTTTTGGGTGGATATAGTGAAAGAATTTTAATTAATTTAACCGATCCTAATCAAGCAACAACTGAGGGAGAAAGATCCAGTTTAAAATTCCCCCATCCTTTCTTTCAAGAGGCCAAAGTTAGGGAAGCATTTAGTTTAGCAGTAGATCGAGATACCATTGCTCAACAGTTATATGGAATTACAGGAAAAGCTACGGCTAATGTATTAGTTTCTCCTTCCCAATATAATTCTCCTAATACTCAATATGAATTTAATTTAGACAAAGCTTCTAAATTATTAGATGAGACAGGATGGCAAGATTCTAATAATAACGGAATTCGCGATAAAGATGGTGTAGAAATGCAGATTGTTTTCCAAACATCAGTTAATCCCTTGCGGCAAAAAACTCAAGAAATTATCAAACAAAGTTTACAAAAAATTGGAGTAGGCGTAGAATTAAAGAGCATTGATGCTAGTGTTTTCTTCTCTAGTGATCCCTCAAATAATGATACAGTTGAACATTTTTATGCTGATTTACAAATGTTCACTTCTGGTAACTTAAATCCTGATCCTACTACCTACATGAATAACTATACTTGTGACAATATTCCTCAAAAAAGTAATAATTGGGCAGGGGATAATTATTCTCGGTATTGTAACCCAGAATACGATAAATTATGGCAAGAATCAACGCAGGAATTAGACCCCAACAAACGAGAAAAATTATTTATTCAAATGAATGATATATTAGTCAATAATTTTATTATAATTTCTTTAGTTCATCGTGCTAAGGTAACGGGAATTAGTCGCCGTTTAGAAGGGTTTGAATTAACTCCTTGGGATTTTAATACTTGGAATATTAAAGATTGGAAAAAATCTTGATTATTTTATAATGTACTATCACATAATAACTAAATAATCAACCCCTATCAAGACTAAGAAAATACCAAATGCTATCCTACTTAACTAAGCGTTTCCTGACTGCTATTCCTACCCTAATTATTATTAGTATTGTTATTTTTGCCATATTAGCATTAGCGCCAGGAGATCCTTTAGGAGAATTTGCGTCTAACCCTTCTATTACACCAGAAGTTAGAGAAAATATCCGTAAAAGTTTAGGTTTAGATCAACCTATTTATATTCGTTATTTTAAATGGATTTGGGCATTTATTCAAGGAGACTTAGGTTATTCGTTTACCAGTCGTAGTCCCGTATTTGGTTTGATTTTGCAAAGATTACAAACCACTTTATGGATAGTGGGAACTGCCTATATAATTAGTTTTTTAATTGCTTTTCCCTTGGGAATTATTTCTGCAATCAAACGCTATTCTTGGTTAGATAATATTATTACAACCTTAACATTTTTAGGATTTTCCTTACCAACTTTTTTGACAGGATTACTTTTTATTATTATTTTTGGGGTTCAATTAAAATGGCTGCCTTTTATTTATAATAGCACTTTACAAGTCAATAATTGGTCAACTTTTATTGAACAAATTAAACAATCTATTATGCCCGTGTGCGTATTAGCTTTGTATCAATCAGCCATTTTAATGAGATTTGTAAGATCGGCTATTTTAGATGAATTATCTCAGGAATATGTCAAGACTGCTTACGCTAAAGGATTAAATAGTTTCGCTGTCTTAAAAAATCATATCCTCCGTAATGCGATGATTCCCGTTATTACCCTAATGGCATTAGATATACCGACAATTTTTACAGGTGCATTAGTAACAGAACAAGTCTTTAGAGTACCAGGAATTGGAGCATTATTAATTGACTCAATTTATCGCAGTGATACACCTGTTGTTATGGCAATTACTTTTATCTATGCAATCTTGATTGTTGTTTTTAACCTGCTAGCTGATCTGACTTATAGTTTTCTAGATCCGAGAGTTAAACTTGACAATAAACGGTTATTTAGTAATCAGTAATCAGTTAATCGATTGTCCATTGTAAAGATATTTATCAAAACCTGGGATTATTAGGGAATTTCCGTCCATAATATAGATTATAGGTTCAACTTCAAATGTGAGGACTCCTAATGAATACGATTTCTAAAAACAATGGGAAGTCTCTCAACTGGACGACCGTTGTTATGGTTACTTTAGGTTTCTGGTTAAGTGCTAGTTTAATCCTTGATTTCGTGATGATTCCTGGATTATCCTTATCAGGAATGATGGACCAAGGAGGGTTTGCCAGCGCTGGATACCTGATCTTTGGTTGTTTTAATCGAATTGAGTTAATTTGTGCTGCTCTTGTTTTAACGGGATTTTTGGTATTCCGTCGTAATCATATCCTAATTCATCTTCAAGAACGCTGGTCTGTTATTTTAGCCGGATTGCTCCTAGTTATTACTCTGATTTATACCTATGTATTGACCCCACAAATGAGTGGAATCGGTTTACAATTAAATCAGTTTGCCAGCACTAACACCATGCCACCAGCTATGATTTCCCTACACTGGAGCTATTGGGTGCTAGAAACAATTAAATTTATTGTTGGAGTAACCCTACTGCGTTGGTGTTATCGAGACTCCTGTAATCTGGTTTAATACAAGTGAACTACCCCAACTATAATCTTCGATTTAGTTGGGGCTTCGGGTTTCATTGGGATGAGCTTTTTACCCTGAAGGATAACGACTCTTACCTTTCCTCGACTGGCAGCCACCCTGGTTCTGTTGGCAGATATCTTTTCACCACTTATGTAGGACTGATTTTTACCTGTTTTCCTCTACTACAGTTGTTTTTGTAGTTGGCGCGGTTTTTGCCGTTAAAGGAGAAATAAGAATGAAATTGCCTAGAATAGGGTAAATATATACAATTAAACTATATTATGAGACAAATCTGAAGATTAGACAGATTTAAGAAGTTGATGGTATTATCAACTTACACGAACACAGAACTAAGATAGGTGAACAATCATGGCACAAGCACCCGTATCTCCAGTGGTACTGGTGATTTTAGACGGTTGGGGTTATCGTGAATCTACCGAAGCTAACGCCATCTCTTTAGCTAAAACACCCGTCATGGAATGTCTTTGGACAAGTTACCCCCGTACCTTGATCCATACATCTGGGAAAGATGTGGGACTTCCTAATGGTCAAATGGGTAACTCAGAAGTTGGACACCTCAACCTAGGTGCTGGTAGAATCGTCCCTCAAGAATTAGTTCGTATCTCTGATGCTGTCGAAGACAAATCGTTATTAAGTAATCCCAAATTAGTCGAAACTTGCGAGGAAGTCCGCGATCGCCAAGGTAAACTTCATCTAATCGGGTTATGTTCTGATGGAGGGGTTCATTCCCATCTAGATCATTTACTAGGATTACTCGATTTAGCCAAAGCACAACAGCTTGATCAAGTTTGTCTTCATGTAATTACCGATGGAAGGGATACCAATACCAAAGAAGGAATCAACGCTGTTAGTAAAATAGAATCGTATATTAAAGAAATTGGCATAGGACGCATTGTCACCATCAGTGGACGTTATTATGCTATGGACCGCGATCGCCGTTGGGATCGAATTCAAAAAGCTTATGATGTCTTCACCCAAGATGGAACTGGAGATGGTCGTTCAACCGTCGAAGTGATCCAAGACTTTTACCAGAAAGACATTACCGACGAATTTATAGAACCCACCCGCATTGCCCCAGGAGCAATAGAATCAGGAGATGGGGTTATTTTCTTTAATTTCCGTCCTGATCGGGCTAGGCAAATGTGTTATGGTCTAACCATGCCTGATTTTGACGGATTTGAGCGAAAATTAATCCAACCCCTTAGTTTTGTTACCTTTACTCAATACGATCCCCAATTGCCAGTTAAAGTGGCTTTTGAACCCCAAAATCTCAACAATATTTTAGGGGAAGTGATCGCCCGCGAAGGACTTAAACAATTTCGTACCGCAGAAACCGAAAAATATCCTCACGTCACCTACTTCTTTAACGGGGGGCTAGAAAAACCCTTGGAAGGAGAAGAACGGGCTTTAATCCAAAGTCCCATGGTGGCTACCTACGATCTAGCGCCTGCTATGTCAGCCGAAGCAGTCACCGATACGGCTTGTGATGCCATTGAAGAAGGGATTTATTCCCTGGTGGTGATTAACTATGCCAACCCCGATATGGTAGGTCATACGGGCAATATAGAAGCAGCCATTGAAGCCATTGAAGCCGTGGATAATTGTCTAGGACGTTTACTAACAAGTATTAGTAAAATGGGGGGAACAGTTTTAATTACGGCCGATCATGGCAATGCGGAATTAATGAGAGATGAACAAGGTAACCCCTGGACTGCTCACTCGACTAACCCTGTTCCCTTAATTATTGTGGAAGGAGAAGGGCGCAAAATTCCTGGCCATGGCGGTGCTGTTGATTTAAAAGACGATGGAAGACTCGCAGATGTTGCCCCAACTATCCTCGAAATCTTACAATTACCTAAACCAGAAGAAATGACAGGGCGATCGCTGATTAAACCAGTCCAGGTAGAAATCAAGTCTAATCGCACTCCAGTACGCATTTCTCGCTAATTACTAATTAAAATTAACCTAAAATGACCCCAGTACAATTTATTCAAATCATTTGGACTATTTCCGCTGCTCTGTTGGTAATTCTAGTCCTGTTACACAGTCCCAAAGGGGATGGACTCGGTGGTATCGGAGGACAAGCTCAATTATTTACCAGTGCCAAAAGTGCTGAAAAACTCCTCAATCAGATTACCTGGGGTCTCAGTACGATTTTTATTACCTTGACGATTATTTTGAGTGCGGGATGGTTAAATCCTCCTCAGTAAAGAGGTTTTTCTAGAAGTCAAAAGTGGATGAACAGTATTCTACATCAATGGCAGCCTTTTTGGCGGAAGAATCGGGAATGCTTTTTCAGGCTAGGGTTAACCCTGATGGTTTGCTTATTAATATCTTTTATCCAACCTTTGGTCGCCCAAGAAACTGACTTAGAAAAATCCCTGCCGACTTTAAAACATCATACCTTACCTCCTACCCTGATTCAGTGGCAAGATGTTCATGGGGTAGGAGACTATTTTGATCAGATTTCTGCTAGTCCTGCGGGTTATTTAATTTGGTCTAAATTTCCGATTAAAGTCTATCTTGATCGTCCCCAGAATTTAACCGATAACTCTGCGAGTAACCTTCGTTTTCAACAGTGGGTAGAAGGGGTTACCCAAGGGATAAAAGAATGGCAGGTTTACTTACCTATAGTGGAAGTACCCGACCCCAAATTAGCTGATATCCTAATCAAAAGAACTGATCCTCCCCTTGATACTACTTTTGATCAAGAAACAGGAAAATTAAAAATACCTAGAGCGCGATCGGCCCAAACGCGCTATGATTTCTATTTTACTGAGGATCATCCCCCTCTTTTGTTTCATCGCATGACCATTAAAATTAGTCCCCGTCTAAGTCAATCATCAATTTTATCGGCCACACGCCATGAATTAGGCCATGGTTTAGGAATTTGGGGACATAGTGATCAAGAAACTGACGCACTATATTTTTCCCAAGTTCGCCATCCTCCTACCATTTCTGTGCGAGATATTAATACTTTGAAAAAGATTTATCAACAACCAACTCGATTAGGGTGGCCTCTACCAGAATCAGTTTCCCTCAAATTAAATTAAGAGATAAATACAGAAAACAGGCGTAATTTTCATAAAATCAAGGATAAATTTGGATTTAGTCAAATATATGCTTCAGATAATTTAGTTTCAGTCATTAGATCACCAACTCCTGCTCAAATTAACTCTAAAATAGATATAATATTTTCAAATGAAATGTAAGATACGATTGGTTGTTTTCCTTATTGTGATCTACTGAATCTCTGTAGTCTTTGTACAATCTAGAATCCAAAATCTAACATCCAAAATTATTTACTTAATTGAATCCTCATTCTATTTCTCTCCTGACTCGGAGTATGCTGACCCATTTTTCATCGATTAATTCTCTAATTATTAAGGTTTTCTATTCTAATGCTACCCAAAAAAGAATTTTTTTTCTCTTTCATTACTAAATTTATACTAGGTATTATTTTGGGTTTTGTGATCAGTTTAGCTTGGTTTAAGTATTCATCTTTGGGTGCGACCACAGGTTTTGCTCAATTGTGTGTACAACAAAATGAACTTTCTCCTGAAGCTCAATATACCATTGATATTATCTTAAAGGAAGTTCAAACTAAAGATTGTGTTGCTGCTTCCCATGAAATAAGAAATACCGATGAATTATATTTATCAGGAACTCATATACAAGATTTAACTCCTTTAGCTTCTTTTTCTCACATCAATAAATTATATTTAGCGGATAATCAAATCTCTGATATCACCCCTCTTGCTTCTTTTACTCGATTAACAACTCTAGAATTATCAAATAACCAAATTAGGGATATCAATGCTTTATCCAAGATGAAGAGATTAAAAACTCTTTGGATGTGGAATAATCAGGTAAAAGATTTAAGTCCATTGTCGTCTCTAAAATCCTTGAATCGTTTATATGTTCCCTTTAACCAAATTTCTGATCTTAATCCTCTATCTTCTTTGAAAAATATTGAAGTATTAATTCTAGATAATAATAAAATAAGTGATATATCTTCTTTGTCTTTTCTTGAGAACTTAAAAGGAGTTTCTATCGCAAACAATTTAATTCAAGATATTTATGCTCTATCTAAACTAACAAAATTAAAAACTCTAATTGTCCCTAACAATAAAATTTCTGATATCTCTCCTTTATCTAAATTTATCTCTTTAAAAGGACTTATCCTTGATAATAATATGGTGTCTAATTTAGAGCCTTTGTCCTCCTTACAAAACATTAAGTTACTGTATTTACATAATAACGGCATAACTAATATTAAGCCATTATCCCATTTACAAAATCTTTCAGAACTTGAATTGGGAAATAATAAAATTATAGATCTTTCTCCCCTATCTTCTTTGAAACAATTAAAAGTCTTAAATGTTATCAATAACCCCCTAAAAAGCCAAATTTGTCCAGTTCAACCCCACTCAATTTGCCAATTTTAATTATGAATAAATAATCACTATTGTGAGATTTAGAGGGTAGTTGTTAGCCAATTTAAAATTAATTGATTGACTTTAGAGGGGTTTTCGTCGTGAGGGCAATGACCAGCCTTATTTATAGGGAAAAACTGGGTATTTTCCCCTCTGTTTGCCCGTTCTTGGTAAATTTTAGAACCCGTAATGGGAGTCCAGGGATCATCGGTTCCCCATAACACTAATAATGGGTGTTCTACCTGGGGTAATAATTCCTTGGGAGTCGGTCCTGGGGGTGCAGTTAAGACAGAAGCGAATACCTGTTGCGCACCAGTATCACAAGAAGGTTGATAGAGTATATCAATTAATTCGTCGGTTACTGCATTGCGATCGCAGTAAACTTGATAAAGAGTACGACGTAGACGCTGTTTTTGACGAATACTATTAAAAATGAATTTCCCTGTCACAGGGGAATTAACTAATTTAGCAAACACACCCATAATTAACCCTAATGGCCAATTTAATTCATCAGGACGATGATTCAAACCCCCAGCACAGTTAATCAAGATACCTCCTTTAGTTATCTCAGGATAGGTAGACATTAGCATTAAACTAAGTAACCCTCCGATGGAATTTCCCACAAACACAGTAGGTTGATTAATCTGGGCTTTCCAAAAGTCCTTGATTTGTTCGCGCCACAGTTCTACTGTGTAATCTAAAGGGGGTTTATCTGAAGCACCAAACCCTAATAAATCTAGAGCATAAACTCGATAGCCATTTTTCGACAAAATTGGGATATTTTTGCGCCAATGTCCAATAGATGCGCCAAAACCGTGAATTAGAAGTAGAGGTTCTCCTTTTCCTTGAACTGTGTAGTTGATGTTGTGTCCTTGCCAAGTCCAGGTTAATCTTTCTAGGGAGTCGGAGGAAGTAATAGTGCTTGAACTCATGGTTAATTAAAATTGATTTTTACTAAGTTTTATATAGGTAGCAATAATTTAATTAAATCATTTTTAATTGGATCGAAGCTACTCGATCGTACTAATATTAGTTAACTTAAGCTCAGGACAAGTACGCTTAATTAAACCCGTCAATACTTTTCCCGGTCCAATTTCAACGGAGTGAGTGACACCTTCTTGGGGTAATTGCAGCATAATTTCGCGCCAACGAACTGAACCAGTCATTTGTTTGATTAAACGCTCTTTTAAAATGGTTGCTGACTGAGTAGGAGTAGGATCAACATTAGAGAGTACGGGAACTTTAGCATCCATAAACTCATAGGAAGCTAATAAACCCTCAAATTCTTGGGCTGCCTGAGCCATCAAAGGAGAATGAAATGCCCCAGAAACCTTAAGGGGAACAGTCTTTTTTACTTTAACCAAAGAAAGAATACTATCTACTGCCTCAGGAGTTCCTGAAATAACCACCTGTTGTTCACTATTATCATTAGCCATTACCACATCAGGGTTAGCCGCGATCGCCTGTTCTAACTTATCACGGTCAAACCTCATCAAAGCCGCCATTTTTCCACCGGCGGCACCATCCATCAACTGAGCGCGACTTTGAACTAATTTCAAACCTGTAGCAAAATCAAATACTCTAGCCCCATACAAAGCGGAATATTCTCCTAAACTATGTCCAGCTACTAAATAAGGTAATTGACCCTTAGCGATGAGTAAATCGACTAAAATGCTTTCAATAACGTATAAACAAGGCTGAGTATAGAGAGTTCTCGATAATTCTTCTTCATTTCCTTGACATTTTTCCACCACAGACCAGCCAAGAATCTCTTCTGCTTGGTCAAATTTACTTTGTCCGATGGCGGTTTCTTGTAAGTCTACCCCCATTCCTACTGCTTGTGATCCTTGTCCTGGAAATACCCACGCTGTTTTCATTATTGACTAATTACGAAAGATGAATCATGAATTGTAAATCGTGACCTCCTCCCGACGCTGAT
>DLXW01000158.1:3672-6281 GCA_003448685.1 Cyanothece sp. UBA12306 | reverse complement strand
TCCCGAACTCGGCAGTGAAACGCGATAGCGGCAACGATACTTGTGGGGTAGCCTGCTGGGACAATAGCTCGATGCCAGGATTCATTCTTTTAGGTTGAGAATTTAAAAAACGATAATCATTCTTAGAGAAAGATAGGTGTGTTTAGTCGCACCTATCTTTTGTTATTAAAATTTCCTAATCATAAAAATAGCCAAAAAAGTAGCGGCTAATCCCCAAAATAAAGTCATTAATATATAAACAAATCCTAATAAGTATTGACTATTCTTGAGAACTAAATAATTGTCATAAGAAAACGAAGAAAAAGTAGTAAAACCTCCACAAAATCCCGTTACTAATAATAAAGTCCAAGAGGGATGGAATTGAAATCTTTCAATAAGAGCAATGAAAACACCAATTAAAAAACAGCCAATAATATTGACAATAAATGTTCCAAAAGGGAAAATGGTTTCTAACTTGCTACTAATTACTTTGCTAATAAAATAGCGAAAACAACTGCCTAGACCACCACCTAAAAATACCATTATAAATTGTAAATAACTACGCATAAGTTTATGCTTTAATGATATTTAAACAACAAAAATAATCGCCTATTATAGCAATAAGCATTAAGGTTAGGAAATTAGAATAAGCAGCAAGCCTTTTAAGGAAATTTTGTGACAAGGCTTAATGATCAACGCTATTAACTCGATGAATATTGAGAATGTCACTCATATTTCTAATTTGACTAATAACACACTCTAATTGTTGACGATCACGAATATCAATACGCAAACTAATGATGGCTGGTTTATTACGGCCAGTTTTTACTCCAGCATTGCGAACATTAATATTATTGTCACTTAAACGGGAGAGGATATCTTTGAAAACTCCAACCCGATCGAGGGCTTCAATGGAAATATCTACCGGATAAGTAGTCATACATCCTGGATTTTCCGCTGGATTCCAACGAACCGGAACCAAGCGATCGCCTGGTATGCTTTCTATATTAGAACAACCTTGACGATGGATAGAAATTCCTCTTGCACCCCTTGTAACTATGCCAATAATAGGTTCTCCTGGTAAGGGATGACAACAACCAGCAATATTATATAACAGTCCTTCAACCCCCATAATAGGTGATTTACTTTGCTTCCCTGGACAAGAAGCAGGGGGACAAGGATTAGAAAATACCTCGGAACTTTCGCTGTCTTGATTTTTTACAGTAACTTCCCGCCAACGTTTCATGACTTGGTTAATGGTAATTTCTCCATGTCCCAAAGCAGCTAATAAGTCTTCTACGGACTGATAATTACATTTTTCAGCTACCTTGTGCATAGGATCAGATTTCAGGAGGGCATCTAAGCCACTTTTACCCAATTCCTTTTCTAACATCTCCCGTCCTCGGGAGACATTTTCTTCCCGACGGGATCGCTTATACCATTGACGGATGCGGTTACGGGCGCTCGGAGTTACCACAAAGTTTAACCAATCCAAACTTGGATGACAATTCTTCTGGGTGATAATCTCAACAATATCCCCGTTATGTAAGGGAGTATCTAAAACTGACCATTTTTCGTTTATCCTCGCCCCTTTCATGTGATTTCCTACTTCCGTATGAATGCGGTAGGCAAAATCTACTGGGGTTGCCCCTCGCGCGAGGGCTACTACATCTCCTTGGGGGGTAAAGACATAGACATCATCGTCAAAGAGATTATCTTTGAGGGTATCAACATATTCTTGGGCATCTTGAAGATCTCTTTGCCATTCAAGTAGTTGACGCAACCAGGTAAATTTTTCGTCTTCTTCAGACATTACCGTCTGATGTGATCCTCCTGTTTCTTTGTATTTCCAATGGGCGGCAATTCCATATTCTGCCACATGGTGCATCTCTAGAGTGCGAATTTGTACTTCTAGGGGACGGCCGGTTAATCCGACAACGGTAGTATGGAGAGATTGATAACGGTTCGGCTTAGGAAGTCCAATATAATCTTTAAAACGTCCTGGAATAGGCTTAAAAGCGTCGTGAATTACGGCTAAAGCCCGATAACAATCTTCATTAGTCTGAACAATAATTCTCAGGGCAGCAATATCATAGATTTGATTAAAACCTTTTTGCTGTCGCTGCATTTTATGATAAATTCCATACAAATGCTTGGGACGACCTTGTAATTCCACCACCTGAATCCCAATTTTTTTCAATCTTTCGCGCAGAGTTTTTTTGATATTTTCTAAGCGTATTTCTCGATCGCTACGTTTTTCGGCGACCAAGGTTTGAATTTCTCGATAGGCTTCTGGTTCTAAATATTTAAAGGATAAATCTTCTAATTCCCACTTAACTCGCCAAATACCCAATCTATTGGCCAAGGGAGCAAAAATTTCTTTGGTTTCTCTGGCAATGCGTTTCTGTTTTTCGGGTTTGAGATGTTCTAGGGTTCGCATGTTGTGTAAGCGATCCGCTAATTTGACTACAATTACCCGAATGTCCTTAGCCATAGCCAAAAACATGCGGCGGAAATTTTCGGCTTGATGTTCAGTTTTACTCGAAAAATTGAATTTAGATAGTTTGGTTACCCCTTCTACTAAATGTCTTACCTCTTCTCCAAAATTTTCTTCAATTTGTTCTAAGGTA
>DLXW01000158.1:0-3469 GCA_003448685.1 Cyanothece sp. UBA12306 | reverse complement strand
TTTGTTCTAAGGTAACATCAGTATCTTCGACTACATCATGGAGAAATCCAGCAGCAATCATGGACTTATCTCCCCCTAAATCCCGTAATAATCCGGCGACGGCTATAGGATGGGCAATGTAAGGTTCTCCTGATTTACGTAGCTGCCCTTCATGGAGTTGGTAAGCAAAATTAAAGGCGCGACAAATCAAACTGAGATCTTCACTATCACCATCAGATTGATAAGCGATCAAACATTGATTCAGCCAATCAGGAAGGGGTAATTCAACTTTGGGGTCGGGATAGGTAGCTACTTTCATAGAGGGGCTAGTTTAAGAATAAGGGGTAGGAGAATTAGATTCAAATGACCTTGATAAGGTGATAAAAATGTTGATTAGTTGGAAATGGGGAGATCAGCTCTCGAAGATATTCCCATGAATTATGGTAATTTCCCTTTTGTATCATTAATGAAGCTACTAACCTAGGGAAATAAATACTTATCTTAATAATCTTAGTTTAAGAGTAAGTTTAGATCTAGTTAAACTCACATTTCAATTGTAACATTACTTAATCTATTTAACTATTATCTAGTGATCTATGATACCGAAATTTTCTCAAAAATCCTCTAAAAATTTTAAAATTGTCCTGATGAGGATAGAGGATGCAATTAGGGCTAAAAAACTTGAAATAGTCAAATTATCTGAATTATTTCGAGAATTACAGGATATTTTCTTAGAGCAGATCCTCGAAGCAAAGGTTGAGGGTTTAGATCCTGGTGTAACTTCGACGGTTCAATCTACCCAGACGGAAATTCACCGAACTTTGCGGCTACTTAGAACTGATATACTATTTTTGCAATCTTCTCGCAAACCAGAAACGACAGAACAAAGATTAGGTATTATCGGCGATCGCATTAAGCAATTAAAGGGTTATTGTCAGATCATTGAATCTTTTGATTGAGTCGAGATCTAGCAAATAAGATGCTCAAAAATTTACTTTCTTTATTTTTACAAGAAAATTGTCCTTTATGTGAACGTTCCACTCAAGAGGAAATTTGTATTTATTGTCACAAACAGCTAAAAAGCTGTCAATTTAAAAATCCTGCTCAATTTTGGTCAGAAGATTTACCTTTATTTGTTTGGGGAAAATATGACGGTAAATTAAAACAAGCGATCGCTGCTTTAAAATATGATAAACACCAAGCAATTGGTGAATTATTAGGAATTTGGTTAGGAGAAACTTGGCTGAATTGTCGAGTTACTAATTCCTTTAAATCTGTTAGAGCTATTCCTATTCCTTTACATCCCGAAAAACAAAAAACGAGGGGCTTTAATCAAGCAGAAATTATCGCAAAAAATTTTTGTCAAATCACTAGTTTTTCTCTAGATAGTACCCTGCTACAAAGAGTCAAAAAAACCGAAGCAATGTTTAACTTAAATGCTCAAGAAAAACAGCAAAATATTCAACAAGCTTTCCAGGTAAGAAAACAACTAATAAAACAAAAAAGATCTCAAAAAGTTCTATTAATAGATGATATTTATACTACAGGAACAACTGCTAAAGAAGCAACTAGAATGTTACGAAAAGAAGGAATTAAAGTTTTAGGGATAGCGGCGATCGCTAAACCTATTTATCATCAAGCATAGGGCTAAGAATATTAGTCTTAGTCAAGAAGCTTCTCTATTATGTTTCTCTTGTAATTTTAAGCGAATTTCTGCATGAACTTCACGGGTAATGGGGTAGAAATAAGCTAATACTAAACCAACAATTAATATTATGGCAGGAAGAGGTCCGACTGCCAGACGAATTGCTAATAATGCACTTTCCGGTTGTACGGGAATTGCTGACCCTGGAACCCTTTCAATAAATCCAGCAGTTTGTAATACTATTCCTACTAAAAATAGTCCTAATGCTAAGCCAAATTTTTGTAATAAAACCATAAAAGCATAGAAAATTCCTTCCCGTCTTTGTCCTGTTTCCAACTCATCTAATTCAATTACGTCAGGAACCATCGACCAAGGAATTAGATAAGCAACTGAAACCCCAAACCCTGCCATAATTGCCAACACAAACATTAAAGTTATTTGTCCTGGTTGCAATAAAAATAAGCCAATTTGGGCGATAATCCAAAATCCCATACCCATAAAATAAACAACTTTTTTATCAAACTTTTTACTAACTGCTTGCCAAAAAAACAACATTAATAATGCTGTTCCCTGAACTCCTAGGGCAACAAAACCTGATTTATCTTCTCCTAATTTCATATAACTGACAACAAAATAAATCAAAATTGAGGCAGTTAATTGAACTGCTAACCAAGAACATAAATAAATGCCAATTACAAATAAAAAGGGACGGTTTCTAAAGACAATTTTTAACTGTTCAGCAAAAGAAATAGAAGCTGTATTTTTTGTTTTTTTGTTTTCTTCAATAGCAAATTGATCAACTAAATGGCTTTCAGGATTAGCCAATAGTAAAGTATAACCAAAACCCAAGATTAATAAACCCACAAGGGAGGAAAAAAAGCTAATAAACCCAAATTTACCCGTTGTACCCATTAAAGTTGTTAATCCAGGTATCATTCCTAAGATTCCATATAATATACCTACTATTCCCAGACCAGATAATAATTTACCCAATCCCTTTTTTTGTGCTAAATTCAAGATAGGATTTGCTCCCCTTTCTTGAATCCTCAAACTACACCAAAGTAAAGCAATAACTGCTAAAGTAGAACAACTTAATCCTAAAATAAAATATCTAATTTTAGGAGCATCAGGATAAGCAAGAGAAACCAAGATATAAAGAATTAAAGAAAGAATACTACCCCCAAGAGAAAAAGCAAATCGGAAACTATTAAGACTGGTGCGTTCATTATAGTCTTGGGTTAATTCTGGTGTTAAAGCAGTGTAAGGCAAATTGACCACAGTGTAGCTAATATTAAACAAAACACCAATTAGAACATAATAGGCAAATAATGACCATTGATTAACAGCAAGATTATCGCTAAAGTGGGGAACGAGCCATTGTAAACTATAAAGAAAGGCAAAGGGTAAAATTCCTGCTAAAATCCAAGGTAAACGGCGACCCCAACGAGAATGGGTGCGATCGCTTAAAACACCAACAATGGGATCATTAATGGCATCAGAAATCTTACCGATCATGAGTATACTTCCCGCTAAACCTGCTGGTAATCCTGCTACATCTGTAAAGAAATATAATAGGTAAAATACCAAAACATTAGCAGCGATCGCTGGGCCAAAATCTCCTGCACCGTAGGCTAATTTTGTAGTAAAATTGAGTTTCTCTGCTTTTGGAGAAGACATAGCAATTATTAAGGATTAATTTTAAATATTATTAAGGTAGCAGATAATGAGAAAAATTAGTTAATTTCCTCTTCCTAACTGCTTGAGAAACATTTGATCAAAAATCTCTAAAATTTCTGACTCTTGACTTGTGATCTCAAATCTGCTTAATTAGGGTTTGCTGAATAA
>DLXW01000326.1:3194-3696 GCA_003448685.1 Cyanothece sp. UBA12306 | reverse complement strand
CCAAGATAAAAGACACCAGAACCGACTTTCTTCATAAGTTATCAACTAAAGTAATTCAGGAAAACCAACTGATAGCTTTAGAAGATTTGAATGTTAGTGGAATGGTTAAGAATCGGAAATTAGCCAGGGCTATCTCAGATTTAGGGTGGCGTAGTTTTCGGAATATGCTAGAGGCTAAAGCTGAAATTTATGGTCGAGATTTCCGAGTAATTGATAGATGGGAACCGACATCTCAAACCTGTTCATGTTGTGGCCAAAAAGGAGGAAAGAGAGAACTTTCCGTAAGAGAGTGGACTTGCCTTTTTTGTGGTACTCAACATGATAGAGATGTTAATGCCAGTAAAAATATTTTAAATGTGGCCGGTGGGCAATCGGACACTCTAAATGGACGTGGAGACAGGCGTAAAACCACTTCTAAAGTGGTAGCAGTTTCGGAAGCGTCAACCACTCCTAGATACAAACAGCCCGCGTCTGTTCTAGGGGAATCCCCGCCCGTTTCACG
>DLXW01000326.1:0-2944 GCA_003448685.1 Cyanothece sp. UBA12306 | reverse complement strand
CACGGCGGGGAGGATGTCAACAGTTTATATTGGCACAACGGCAGAAGTCTTAGCCGGTCCATCTGGGGGTGATCGGGGGACACATAAATTACCCATGAAGCTTAGGACATTAACAAAGGCACCTTTTTCTGGTTAACTTTTGCTTTTTGCCTTTCGCCTTGAGGGTAACTATATGGTGTCCCTAGTGCTATACAGTTGTCTGTTTTTAAATTATTGAATAAACTTTTAGGAAATTGTCAATCATGTTAGGTCAATCAGCCTTAGTTGGAGCTTCGAGTAACCCTTCTGCCAGTCGTGTCTTTGTCTATGAAGTGACAGGATTACGTCAGAATGACGAGAATGACAAAAATAGCTATCCTGTTCGTCGCAGTGGTAGCGTTTTCATTAAAGTTCCCTATGGGAGAATGAACGAAGAAATGCAGCGCATTACCCGTATGGGTGGCACCATTGTCAATATCAGCACTGCTACTGTTAACGGAACTCCTAAGACTGAACAGGAGAATTGAGCCCATTATCATGACTGATTCCCAGCCATTAAATGCAGGGAGACTATCGGCGGATGATTCATCTGCCGATAATCGAGCTTATACTATAGAACAAGCTTTAGAGAATTTACAACAAACCGCTGACCCCAGCGCCCGTTACTATGCGGCTTGGTGGATTGGGCGGTTTCGAGTTAATAATCCTGTTGCCATTGAAGCCTTATTGCAAGCATTAGAAGACGAAAGCGATCGCTCTCCTGATGGTGGCTATCCCCTAAGACGTAATGCTGCCAAAGCTTTAGGAAAATTGGGCGATCTTCGAGGAATTCCAGGGTTAATCAAAGCCCTCGACTGTTCGGATTATTATGTTAGGGAATCAGTTGCCCAAGCTTTGGAAATGTTGGGCGATCCTAGAGGGATTCCACCCTTAGTTAAGTTATTAGATGGGGGAGTAGAAAAAGCTCAGCAGGTTGAGGGAAAACCCCATTTAGTAGAACCTTATGAAGCAATTTTAGAAGCCTTAGGAACGTTACAGGCTACTGAGTTCGTTTCATTAATTGAACCTTTTTTAGAACATGTTGTCGAGAAAGTCCAATACGCCGCAGCGAGGGCAATGTATCAGTTGACAGGTGAAGCAAGTTATGCGCAAAGATTAGTAACAGCTTTACAGGGAAAAGATTTGCAGTTACGGCGTTCAGCTATGATGGATTTGGGGGCTATTGGCTATGTCGATGGGTGCGAAGCGATCGCTAATACTTTAGCAGAAAATAGCTTAAAGTTGATTGCCCTTAAGGGGATTTTAGAGCATCATTTAACTAACCAGTCTTCTCAATTAGAATTATCCTCAGAAAGTATTAGAATCATGAAGTTAATGGATGAACTTTTATAGATATATTAGTCTTCAACCTATTTTATTTGTAAACTAAATTTTTTGGAAAACAACTGATAAATTATTAGCTGGCATTGCCACAGTTTTGACTAACTTAAATCCTTGTTTTTCAGCAATTTCAATAACATCTTCTAAATCACGAACTCCCCAAGATTTATTTTGAGCGCGAAGAGATTGATCAAAAGTTTCATTACTAGGAGAAGTATGTTTTTTGTCTCGTTTATAAGGTCCATAAAGATAAAGGATTCTTCCTGATGACAAAAGTTTTTTTGCTCCTTCGATTAGTCTTAAATAGGCTTCCCAAGGACTAATATGAATCATGTTTATATTAACAATTGCGGTTATTTCTAAATCTTTTAATGGTTCATTCCAGTCTGAATTAAGAACATTAATATTCTGTACATTGAGTAAATTAGGGGATGGACAAAACTGTTGCCATGACTCAATACTTTGCCTTCTTATTGCATCAGGTTCAGAAGGTATCCATTGATGATTTTTCAGTTTGGGAGCAAAGTAAACTGAGTGTTCTCCTGTACCGCTAGCAATTTCTAAAATGTTTCCTTTGTCAGGTAAAACTGTTACTAAAACATCAAAAATAGGATCGCGGTTTCTTTGTGTTGCTGGAGCATATTGTCGGTAATCATTTTCTGGATTCATTATCATGTTTTAATCTTTAATTGGCAATTGGAAAGCAGAATTTGAGAAAGAAGAAATTAATTTACTTTCTCAACTAGATTTAATATGAATCGTAACATACTTAGGATGGGCAGTGCATTGCCTTACAAATAAGTCTTAAGAATTGATAAAAAAGCAGGAAAACATCAAAATTCTGTGGAATCATGAATGAATCTATTTTAGATAAAATCATTAAAGCAGTATCATGACACACGCAGAAGAAATCGCTAAACAACCGATATGGGTGCAGGATTTAATTGCGTGGTTAGACAAGCTTAAGACAAAAGAGTTAGGTAGCAATGAATGGTTGAGACAGTTAAAAGAAATATTAGCGGAAATACCAGGACAACAAATTCCTGATGATATTTGGAAGGAAGTCAAGAAACATCGATACGAAGAAAAAACTAAAAATATTCGAGATGATTTAGAACAACAGCAATTCAAAACTTTAAGTGAGGAAAAAAGAAAAAGTCTGATCATAGAGTTAGAAAACATCAACAAGATAGAAAGTTCAGATGACAAAATAAAAGCACTAAAAGCCATCGCACCCCAACTACCGCCAGAAGAAAGGCCACTGTTAGAAAAAGCTCTCAACCTTGCTGGTTCTATAGAGGATGAAGATTACAAGACAGAGGTACTAAAAGCGATCGCACCTCAACTACTGCCAGAGGAAAGCCAACTATTAGAAAAAGCGCTCAACCTTGCCGGTTCTATAGAGGATGAAGATTACAAAAGAAAGGCACTAAAAGCCATCGCACCTCAACTACTGCCAGAAAAGCTTAAATTGGTGCTAGAAAAAGCACTCAACATTGCTGGTTCTATAGAGGATGAAGATTACAAGATGAAGGCACTAATAGCGATCGCCCCCCAACTACCGCCAGAAAAGCTTAAATTGGTG
>DLXW01000193.1:8710-14366 GCA_003448685.1 Cyanothece sp. UBA12306 | reverse complement strand
CCTAAACTAGCAACTATTGCTTAACCGAGTAGTATTGAGATTGGGAGTGTAGTTTACTCTTCAGTCTCGATTAACAATTTAGATGACGAACAGCTTACCCATTTTCTCTAATTCTCAAGCTTACTATTGAGAGCTTCTTTAGCAATTTTAGTAACATAAATTGTGACTGCAATCGTGGAAACTAATCCCACAATGTATAGTCCCCATTCGAGGGATGTTTTTTCCCTTCCTTCCATTCCCAGACTCGCTACATCCCCAATTAAAGAACCGATATAAACATACATAATTGTTCCTGGTATCATACCAATCCAAGAAGCTAAAGTATAATCTCTTAAAGATACTTTAGTAACACCAAAGGCATAATTTAAAAAAACAAAAGGAAATAGAGGAGATAAACGAGTTAATCCCACAATTTTCCAACCTTCTTTAGCAACTGCTTCATCAATTAGTTGAAAGTTAGGTTGTTTTTCAATTTGTTTTTTAACCCATCCTCTAGCAACATACCTCCCAATCAAAAATGCTATAATCGCACCCAAAGTTGAAGCAATAGAAACTAAAATTGAGCCTTTGATAACATTAAAAATAACCCCAGCACCTAGGGTTAAAATAAGCCCAGAAATCAAGAAAATTGTGGCTATTATATAAACTAATATAAAGGCAAGATAGCCTACATTTCCTAGGCTATCTATCCATTGTAAAAGGTTTTGCAAACTACCATTAAGAGATGTTACTAACAATAGTTGTTTTGCTATGATGATTAATCCCACAATTTCTAAACTAATTCCTCCAAATTGTTTGAAAAATTTCACCGTTCGTGTCTTAATTCTGATAATGAAGTTTTATTGCTGGTATAATTCCTTAAATAATAACTAATTGAATTGTGATATTTTGGAAAGCAAGGTAAACTGTATTTCCCGTGGCATCGATTTGAATTTTAGCACAATATTATCTTAAATTTTGGAGTAAACCTAAAAATGTCAGAACCATTGAACGAAATAGATATTAATAGCCAATTATCAGAAATTTTAACCCAAGTACAATCCTTAAACCACAGAGTAGCCGACCTAGAAGAAAAAATCAAACTTCTGTCTGATGTTGATCGATATGGTAAATTACAAGAATTATTAATGAGCGGTCAATTCAAGGAAGCTGACGAAGAAACCACCAGGATAATCCTGGAAACCGTCAACAAAACTCGAGATAATCTTAAGCCCGACGATATGTCAAAATTTCCCTGTAGTACCTTGAGAGTTATTGATCGCCTCTGGCGTGATTATAGTCAAGATCGCTTTGGTTTTAGTAGACAGCTAGGAATTTATTTAGAAGTTGGGGGAAATATCGATACCCTACGCAGTCAAGATGCTCAGATGATCCAAAAGTATGGAGATCGTGTGGGTTGGCGTAAGGATGGACAATGGCAAGGGGATAATTATGATAATTGGGATTTTAGTGTATCAGCACCCATAGGCTGTTTTCCGGCTAGGTGGTGGAAATCACCCTATGGCTTAAAAATGGTGAACTATTGCTTTACTCGTTTGATCAGTTGTAATCTTTCCTAAATCATGGATCTTACCATATTTTAAGTTATCTGTCTATGTTATTATTAATTTTTTACAATTGTGAAAAATGACGACAATTAACCCTTTAATCGGCTTATTTCAAAAGTCTATCCTAGCTTGGGGAATCATTTTAGGATTGGGAATTACTGCTTGTCAATCTCCTAATTCCCAGCCGACTAATAATCAACCTAATGTAGTCTCTACCAGCACCATTATTGCTGATCTGACTGAAAAAATTGCTCAGGGAGAAGTTAATCATCAAGGTATTTTAGAACCTGGGGCCGATCCCCATGTCTATGAACCTGTACCCACCGATAGTGTGGCCTTTGAAAAAGCAGATTTGATTTTGTATAACGGTTATAATCTCGAACCTGGGTTAATTAAGTTAATGAAAGCATCAGGAATTGATGCGAGAAAAGTAGCTGTTGGGGAAGTTGTGCAACCCTTAGATTTTGAATATCAAGGACAACGAGAACCTGATCCTCATGTCTGGGCAGATGTTAAAAATGCGATTACAATGGTTAAAGTAATTCGAGATGAATTAATCAAACTTTCGCCAGAAGATGAATCAATTTTTCAACAAAATGCAGCGATGTTGATTACAGATTTAGAAAGTCTTGATACTTGGATTACTCAACAAATTCAAACTATTCCTGAACAGCAACGAAAGTTAGTTACTACCCATGATGCTTTTCAATATTATGCCAAAGCTTATGGTTTAACAATTATGGGAACCCTAATTGGCATAAGTACAGAAGAACAGCCTAGCGCCCAAACAGTCAAAAATTTAACCGAAGAGATTAAAAAAAGTAAAGTAAAGGCAATCTTTGCTGAAACAACAATTAATCGAGTATTAATTAATACAGTTGCCCAAGAATCAGGGGTTAAACTTGCTCCTCAACCTCTTTATTCTGATTCAATTGGATCTCCTGGAAGTGAAGGAGATAGTTATATAAAAATGCTGAGGACTAATACTAAAATAATTGTAGACGCTTTGACAGGCAAATAATATTATAGCGTTTCTCTCTATAGTAATCGAAGGAGAAATGCTATTTCCGAGAAGAAACTTGATAACGAAACATTTCTTGCAAAACCAAGCCAGGATCAACATAATCCCCATTATGCTTTAATCCCCAATGAAGATGGGGACCGGTAGTGCGACCTGTCATTCCCACCCGACCAATTCTAGCAGCAGCTGGAATTTCTTGACCTTGCCAAATAATGATTCCACCTTCACGATCAATTAAATATCGTCCTTGGGGACTTTCTTCCACCGAACCCATTAAATGACAATAAATATGTTGCCATTGCCCTGATTGAATTTTAATCAGGGTTCCACAGGCAGTATCATCCGATAATTCTACTACTCTGCCAGCCCACCAGTTTCGCACATAACTGCCCAAAGGGGCCGCCAAATCTAAACCATAATGAAATTGCGATTGTCCAGTGATAGGGGAAGTACGATAACCGTATCCAGAAGTGTAGGTTTGAAAATTTTCTACTGGAAAAGAGGCGTATTGCCAGATATTGCTGTTAGTTGCCGTAGGAGCATATTGAGCTTGAATGGGAGATTTTTTGAAGCTTTCCAGGACTAAAAAGGTTGAAAAGGTTGAAATTGACAATAAAATTGCCCATAATCCCTTATAAGAAAAATTTTTGCCTTTTTTCTGCAAAAAATCAAACTTAGAACCAATTAAAGGGAGTTTAACCTTTGATGCGACCACAAGTTCAGTCCATTCTTTCTGGTTTCTGATTTTTGACTGCATGATTTCACTTCTCACACTTCGAGTTAATAAACGTCACAATAGTTTAATGACTGTTTTAATCTTATTATTTGCATCATAATCTTTTTTGTAAAAATTGGGTAGAGATATGGACAGTTGCCTTATTCTAGTAGTATCTCCTAGATTGTAGAAATGTAGGAAGACCTAGAAACAAAAATCTATTGAATTGCATAAATGCCGTAAAATCATTATAATAAGTCAAAGCGAAAAAAGAAAACCCTACCTCAAATTCAATTAAGAATTATTAGTATATAATTAATAATTTCTTGATAGTTAAATATTGAATAATTATGAAACTTAGTGCTAATTATCACGATAAAAAACATTATGAATTTACAGTATGGGCTCCTAATTTGGCCAAATTAGACCTTAAGATAATTACTCCTAATGAGCAAATAATTCCAATGGAATGTGATCAAAAAGGGTACTGGAAAACTATCCTTGAGATCGCTCCTGGTAGCTTATATTTTTATCAGTTAGACGAAGAAACTACTAGACCTGATCCTGCTTCATACTACCAACCTAAAGGAGTACATGGACCATCGCAAGTAGTAGATCATCATCGCTTTAAGTGGAGCGATGATCCTTGGAAAAATATTCCTTTATCAGATTTTGTTATTTACGAATTGCACGTAGGAACTTTCACCCCAGAAGGAACTTTTGCTGCCATAATTCCCCGCTTAAGTCAACTCAAAGAACTAGGAATTACCGCCATCGAACTGATGCCTGTATCCCAATTTCCAGGTGATCGTAATTGGGGTTACGATGGGGTTTATCCATTTGCAGTACAGCATTCCTATGGGGGAGTAGACGGACTCAAAGAACTGGTTAATGCCTGTCATCAAGAAGGGATAGCAGTTATCCTTGATGTGGTTTATAATCACTTAGGACCAGAAGGAAATTACACAGCTAATTTTGGTCCTTATTTTAGTCACAAGTATCAAACTCCTTGGGGAAGCGCGCTTAATTTTGATGATGCCTATAGTTATGGGATACGTAACTTCTTTATTGAAAACGCTAGATATTGGCTAAGAGAATATCATATTGACGCTTTAAGATTAGACGCAATTCACGGTATTTATGACCAAAGTGCCAAGCATTTTCTGACTGAACTAAAAGAAAATATCGGTCAACTTTCTCAACAGGTTGGTCGTCCTTTATATCTGATAGCAGAAAGCGACTTAAACGATGGTCGAGTAATTCGTCCAGTTGAAGTCGGAGGATATGGAATGGACGCTCAATGGAGTGACGACTTTCACCACTGTTTACACACTTTATTGACTCAAGAAAATCAAGGATATTACGAAGATTTTGGCCAATGTCAACAGTTAGGAAAAGCCTTCAGAGATAGTTTTGCTTATACCTGGGATTATTCTCCCCATCGTCAAAGATATCATGGCAATTCAGTTAGCGATTGCTCCCCTGATCAATTTGTAGTTTATGCCCAAAATCATGACCAAATTGGCAATCGAATGTTAGGAGAAAGATTATCTAACATAGTTTCCTTTGATGCCTTGAAATTAGCAGCAGGGGCAGTAATTTTATCCCCCTTTATTCCTTTATTGTTTATGGGGGAAGAATATGGAGAAGAGTCACCATTTTTATACTTTATTAGCCACAATGATGCCAATTTAGTAGAAGCAGTTAGAGAAGGAAGAAAAGAAGAATTTAAAAGCTTTAAATGGCAAGGAGAACCACCTGATATCTACGATGTAGAAACCTTTAAAAAATGTCAATTAAAGTGGAGTCAACGAGAGCAAGGAAAGTACCAAGTTTTGCTGAGATTTCATCAGCAGTTACTAGAAATGCGCCGTCAAATTACTGCTTTGAAAAGCTTGAACCAGAAAAATTTATCGGAGAAAACCTGGGAAAAGGAAAAGCTTTTGTCTACTCATCGATGGAGTCAAGACAGTGAGGTTTTTTTGATTATGAACTTTAATCAGGAAAGTATTACAGTTAACCTTAAACCCCCAGAAGGAGACTGGAAAAAATCATTAGATTCTAATGATTCTCAATGGTTAGGACAGGGTTCAAATTTGCCTCAATCCTTCAATAAAGAAGAAAAGTTAGCCATACCAGCAACCAGTTTAGTCGTCTATCAAATTTAGGTTAAAAGTTTAATAAAAATAACAATAAGCAGAGAAAAAAAATGAAAATTCCTAGTTCAACCTATCGGATTCAATTTAACTCACAATTCAATTTCCATGACGCTCAGAAAATTATCCACTATCTTCATAAATTAGGTATTTCTGATCTTTATGCTTCTCCTATTCTCAAAGCAAAATCTGGAAGCACCCATGGTTATGATGTAGT
>DLXW01000193.1:752-8523 GCA_003448685.1 Cyanothece sp. UBA12306 | reverse complement strand
CACCCATGGTTATGATGTAGTTGATTATCATCAAATTAATCCAGATTTAGGAACAGAAGAAGACTTTAAGACATTAGTTGAAGAATTACAAGAATTAGAAATGGGATGGTTACAAGATATTGTCCCAAACCATATGGCCTATGATAGTCAGAATAAATACTTGATGGATGTATTAGAAAATGGTCCTTATTCAGATTATTTTGACTATTTTGATATTGATTGGGAACATCCCTATGTTGACATTAAAGGTAAGATATTAACCCCTCTGTTGGGTGACTTTTATGGTAATTGTCTAAAAAATGGTGAAATTAAACTTCGATACGATGAAGAAGGATTTAGTATTAACTACTATCAACTAAAAATACCATTAAGGATCGAATCCTATGCCAAATTAATAGAACATGATTTCCAGCGAGTTTCTGATGTTTTAGGGGATGAACATAACGATATTGTCAAAATACTGGGAATTCTTTACAGTATTAATAATATTGCCCAAGTAACTGACAAACAGAAAAGAAAAGGACAGTCGAGTTTTGTTAAAACAATTCTGAGGGAACTTTATCGAGATAATCCGACGATTAAAGAATTTATTGATACAAATATCGAAATATTCAATAATGAAATTGAACCTAAAAATAACTATGATTTGTTAGATGAATTGCTCAACGAGCAGTTTTTTCGCTTGTCTTTTTGGAAAGTGGGAGCAGAAGAATTAAATTATCGACGTTTTTTTACTATTAATGAGTTAATCTGTTTAAAAAATGAAAACCATAAAGTATTTGATGATACCCATGAGTTAATCATCGATTTAGTTAAAGATGGCTATATTACAGGATTAAGAATTGATCATGTTGATGGACTTTATAATCCTACAGATTACCTAGAAAGATTAAGGGAAAAAACCGGAGATATTTATATTGTTGTTGAAAAAATCATTGAATTAGAAAAAGCCTATTTTTCTCGTCAAGAAGAAATGCCAATAACTTGGCCTATACAGGGTACATCAGGTTATGACTTTTTAGATTGTGTCAATAGTCTTTTTGTTTTTTACCAAGAAGAAGCACCAAAAAAAATTACCAATATTTATCATAAATTAACCGCAGAAAAACAGCCTTATCAAGAACTGGTTATAGAAAAGAAAAGGTTGATTGCTGATAAAAATTTAGCCGGTGATGTAGAAAATTTAACCAATATTCTCAAAAATATTGCTGGCAAATATCGCTACGGAAGGGATTTTACCCTTAATGGATTGAGGAAAGCAATTGTTGAAGTTCTAGTCTTTTTTCCAGTTTATCGTACCTATATTACTGGCGAAGAAATCCAAGACAGTGATCAAGACTATATTAAAGAAGCAATTCAAAAAGCTAAAAACCAAATTCCCCAATTGGTTAATGAATTTAACTTCATTCAAAAAATTCTATTACTAGAAGATCAGGAATTTTTAACCGAAGAAGAACGAAAATTCTGGTTATATTTTGTGATGAAATTTCAACAAGCTTCTAGTCCTTTAACCGCCAAAGGTGTGGAAGATACGGCCTTGTATGTTTATCATCGACTAGTATCTTTAAATGAAGTAGGAGGAACTCCTGATTTATTGGGAATTTCAACCGGAGTTTTCCATTATTTTAATCAAAAAAGACAAGATCACTGGGCTCATTCTCTCAATTCTACCTCAACCCACGATACTAAGCGTAGTGGGGACGTGCGAGCGAGGATTAATGTAATTTCTGAAATACCCGACGAATGGGAAAATGAGGTGACAACATGGCGCAATCTTAATAGTCACTATAAACATCAAACCGACAAGAAAATTATTCCCGATGGTAATGATGAATACTTTTTGTATCAAACTCTAATTGGAACTTTTCCCTTCAATGAGACAGAAGAATATCAAGAGTTTGTTGAACGCATCAAAGAGTATGTAGTCAAAGCAGTTCGTGAAGCAAAAGTTCATACAGCTTGGCTCAAACCAGATCTCGAATATGAAGAGAAATTCACCGAATTTGTCGAGAAGATTTTAGAAAGAACCGAAGAAAATCAATTTTTAGGAAAACTGCGATCTTTCCAGGAAAAAATTGCCTACTATGGAGTATTTAATACCCTTTCCCAAACCTTATTAAAAATGACATCCCCAGGAGTGCCTGATTTTTATCAAGGTACAGAACTATGGGACTTTAGCTTAGTTGATCCCGATAATCGTCGTCCCGTTGATTTTGAAAAACGCGCCCGTTTTTTAGAGGAATTGCAACAGCAAGCCGAAGATGATATTTTTGGCTTAATGGATCAACTATTGAATAACTATAAAGATGGACGAATTAAGCTATTCTTAATTTATCGAACCCTCTTAGCTAGACAAAAAAATCCAGAACTTTTTGAAAAAGGTGCTTATATTCCCTTAGAAGTCAACGGAGAATATCAAGAAAATATGATTGCTTTTGCGCGGTATCACAATGACACCACCGCAATCACCATTGTTCCCCGTTTTCTGACTCGTTTAGTTGAACCCTATACCCGTCCTCTGGGAACTGAAATCTGGGGAGACACCCAACTGGTTATTCCCCACACATTTCAAACCCAATGGACAGAAGTATTCAGCAATCGCAAAATTTCTCCAAGCGATACTATCCCCATCGGCGAAGTATTACAACATTTTCCAGTTGCTTTATTGATCGCAGATACTTCAGAATAATCTAAAGCCAACATGATTACTACGCGAAAGGTAAAAGTAGACTGCAAGAAAGTTTGCTATTTATCTCAATGTCCAACACCTTAATGCTTAGTGCTGTAATTGTTACCTCTTCCTTTGCTTAAGTCAATCAAAACCCAGAAATTTGCACAATGATTTGTTCTATTCCTTTTAATGCTGAATTTTGTTTTACCCGTGAAGACATTAAACCTCTAAGAGACTATATCAAGTACACCTGGAAAACTTTAACCCGTTCCCCAGCAGATATAGTTAAAGCCGCTAGAGATCCTAAACTAGAACTGATAGATGATTCTGTCCTACCGGTTTATGTGTCAGCTAGAGAAGATTATGTTCAAGTAGAGGATCGTCTACGTCAATATCTAACCGATGAAGAATGGACCAAAATTGAACTGAGGGTTTTACCCCCCCAAATGGAACAAATCGAACAACATGGACTACTCTATCTCCCAGGGAAATATGTAGTTCCTGGAGGACGGTTTAATGAACTATATGGATGGGATAGTTATTTCATTCAACTGGGATTAATCATAGATGAAGAAATTAGCCTAGCGCAAAGTATGCTAGACCAGTTACTCTATGAAATTGATCATTATGGCACAGTTCTCAATGGGAATAGATCTTATATGTTGAACCGTTCCCAACCTCCTCTGCTAAGCCGCATGATTTTAGACCTCTATAATCAGACTAAGGATAAAAACTGGTTGCGGTCAGTTTTACCCACAGTACAGAGTTATTATTTTTATTGGACAGTACCTCCCCACCTCAATCAAGCTACCGGACTGTCCCACTATAATGCTTTCGGTGTAGGACCTGCTCCCGAGGTATTGAGTTCCGAAATTGACGAAGAGGGAAAAAATCATTACGAAAGGATTTTAGAATTTTATCGCTATCACGATGTTGAAGACTATGACGTTAGTCTTTATTATGACCAAGAAGAAGACTGTTTAACCGAGCTTTTTTACCAGGGCGATCGCTCTATGCGCGAGTCTGGATACGATCCGACCAATCGCTTCGGACCTTTTAGTATTGATATCATTCATTATGCCCCCGTTTGTCTCAACTCCCTTCTCTACCAGATGGAACTTGATTTAGCCCAAATGCAAGACATCCTAGGGTACGGACACGCAGCTTCCTATTGGATTAACAGTGCGGAAAATCGTCGTAACTTAATGAATCAGTACCTTTGGGATCAAGAGGCTGGATTATATTTTGACTACAATTTTCGGACAGGTAAATGTCGAAACTACGAATTTGCTACTACCTTTTTTCCTTTGTGGGTTGGTTTAGCTTCTCCAGAACAAGCACAACGGGTTGCTTTGAATTTACCTATTTTTGAAGTTCCTGGAGGACTTCTTACCAGTACCCATGTCTCAGGAAATCAGTGGGATGCACCCTTTGGTTGGGCTCCTTTACATCTGATGGCAGTTTATGGGTTACGTCGCTATGGTTATACTGAAGATGCCCATCGTATTGCTTATAAATTTATTAATCTAGTGCTTCAAGAGTTTAAAAAGACCGGAACTATCGTAGAAAAATACGATGTGAAAAACTCTTCTGCTAATGTCTCTGACCAAATTTTCTTTGGCTATAGCTCTAATGAAATTGGTTTTGGCTGGACTAATGGCGTTGTTTTAGATTTATTAGATATGTTGGAACGTGATGGAGTTATTTAGAATTTAGCTCCCCGCCGGAAAGCCCCGCACCGTACCGAAGGTCGGTGTCGGGATGAAAGGCGGGTAAAAATTGGGGGTTCGATGCCCCCAGTTTTTACAATACAATAAGACTCATGACCTAAGACTTTTTTCTTTGTATATCTTATTAAGATGTTGCTGAGAACTCTTGACTAATCCGACTACTAGAAACTGATTTAAGACTATTAATAAATTTGGGTAATTCCATATGGTATAACTCAGTGTAACCAATCATTTTAACTCCAAGTGTGAAGTATACCTACCAGTATCGATTAATGCCAACTACTCAGCAAAAACTCACTCTTAATGAGTGGTTGAGAATCTGCCGTTTTTGGTATAACCGTCAACTTGGTGAGCGATTTAACTGGTGGTCACAAAATAGATGTCCAGTGAATGCTTGTCCTCTTGTTTGTCATTTACCTTCTTTAAAAGAACGCCCTAATTATTATTCTCAAAAGAAACAATTACCTCTCCTTAAAAAAAGTCTCGTTACTGTAGAATGGTCAGGAGAAGAATTGAATTTTGTAGAAGTTCCATCTCTGACTTTACAAGAGGTATGTAAGCGAGTAGATAGGGCTTTTTCGCGTTATATTTCTGGGGATAGTCAAGGAAAAAGGTCAGGTAAACCTCGATTTTTCTTTCATGAAAAGCTTAATCTTAAGGGATTAAGTCAAAAAAATCAGCCCATTCAGGATGCTCAAGGGAAGTATCTTCCCAATAAGCAATCAGCCAAGTCAGGACTTAATAAATCCTGGCTAGATGCTGCTTTTGGGCAATTCTTTTCAATCTTTAACTACATAGCTGAAAAGGCTGGAGTTGCGGTGATTGAAGTGAATCCTGCTTATACATCTCAATTACTTTCTTATCGTGATAAATTTGTTTTTACTGATTGCAGTATTCGAGAATATTGGGATGAACAAGAACAAGTTTTAATTGATAGAGATATCAATTCTTCTATTAATATAAAACGAGTTGGGCTGGACGAGTTCCCAACTATAAAACGGCGTAAAGGTAAACCAGTAATAGTCGATTCTAATACTGATTATACCTCTAAGCAAGTTCTCTCTATCTTTCGGGGTCTGGAGAAGCCCGCATCGTACCCGTAGGGTCGATGTCGGGAGTCGTCACTGCCTACTTGGTTAGCATAATTTGATTTAAGTTCTGTTAAAATCAATGAATATTTAACAATTATTGCCGACGAGTCCCAATTAAATCCATGTTTAGTGAGTTTATTCCTTTCCAATTTTCCTTAGATAAAGTAATGATTGCTGGAGTCTGTTTATGGGCTCTAGCTCTATATTTAGGATTTTCTTCGGTACGAGAGTGGATTATTGAAGGTTTAAATCGTTGGTTTAATTTTGCCGAGCGATCGCTGTATTTCTCTACCAAAGAGTTTGAAAAAACGAAGCAGGTTCGAGAATCGCAAAATGCCTTTTATGCTTCTATCTTGAGTATTATTCCCTTCTTAGTTGTGGGTGGATTGTGTCATTGGGGCATAGAATTAGGATTAGGCAAAAGTTGGTCAATTAGTGGGGGGATGTTGATGTCTATGGCTTGTGGAATTTTTGAACTAGGACGACAAAGTACAAAATCTTAGTTCTCAAGGATCACGGGGTGACAACAAGCTTAAAATTAAGACAGAGTGTGGGGTGTGGGAAGCAGGGAGCTTCGGAGACCGGAGCTTCGGAGTAGAAAAAAGTCCTAACCAAAATACGTACTGCTACACTTTAACCCACTCAAACATTTTTCAGCAAGTTAATACAAATTATATTTACAACAAAATCTACTACCATTATAGCTTATTTAGGGTTTGCTCAAAAAGTCTCTCACAAATTTAGTCCGTTAAACAGCAATATTAAACCTAGAAAAAGCCGATGAGGTTAACGAAGTCTCCAAGTCAGAATTTGTTTTTGTAACGGTGATTTATTACCCCGCTCCAAAAACATTGCGTCTTAATTCTACATTCCTAAAAATGTGATAATTTGCGGTAATATTGTTTGACAAGCTGTAGCTAATTTAGTTGCAGGTTCTAATCCTTTGGCTAAGGTTTCTAATAAATTAACGGCGCGGGTTGCTTTCTTTTGTAACCCTTGATCATCTGGTTTTTGCATTGCTTTAGCAATAGTTTTGACTTTATTTGCTGCGTCGGCTCTTTCTTCTTCATCAAGTTCGTTTTCGCTGGCAATGGCTTTGGTTAATTCTTGTAATAGGGTTTTTAATTTGCTATTTTGTTGGTCATTATTATCGGGAATTTGATTAATAATATTATTGACATCACCGATAATTTCTCCTAGGTTTAAAACCCCAGAATTAGTGATATCACGAATCTTGATATTTTGACTACTATCTGAACTATTATTCACTGCTTTTGCCTCTACATTGATGGGACGATTAGCTTGAGTTTTCACTATTTCCATCATATCAATATTTTGCTGACGATAGATAGTGATTTCATTTTCTTTGGCATCTAATTGAGCTTTATATTTGGCTTCTACTGCTTCTAGTTTAAGTTGATAAATTTCATTAAAATCTTGATGGATCTTTTCTTTATTAGCTTCTGGGGTAACTTTTACTTTAACCACTACTACCCCATCTCCTTTGTTTTCTATACTGGAAACTTCTAGGGGTGTATCTTCATTTTGGACTTGCACTTCTTTGATAGCTGCGATAAAAGCTTTCCAGTCAATTCCATCCCTAAAAATTAGGTCAACGGTGTCAAAAACTTCTTCAAATAATTTAGTAAATTCTCCTGGTTGAAAGTCTCCACTATTGGGACGACGTTCTTTTTGATTGTTCAAAAGATAGACATATTGACAGTCAATCTGATCTAGTTTAGTCGTCGCGTCAATATTCCAGTTTTCTAGACAAACACCTGTTAAAAAAGCTTCGGTAAAATCAGTGTTAACCCCATTGACTTCGGTTAAATTAGCTTCGGATAAATTAGCATAACAAAAACTAGCTTCACTGATATCTGCTTGGGTTAAATTAGCTCTTTTTAGGTTGGCTTCATTCAGATTTGCTCCTCTTAAATTAGCTTTAATGTAATCTTGTCCTTCCCCACTACTAGGGTTAATTAATAAGTCTCTAACTTTTGGATTTGCTAATAGGGTATTTCCTGGACGAGCTAAGTTTAATTTAACTGTATCTTTGAAGCAAGTACGAGTCAAAATAGCTTGGTTGAAGTTAGTATTTTTTAGGGTTGCACCTGTGAAGTCAGCATCAGTTAAGGTTGCTTTATAGAAAGATGTGCCACCAATGGCAGCAAAGGCAACTGCTATTTTGCGTAACCAAGGATCTCTGGTTTCGTCTTTGAGGGTGCGATAACCCAGATAACAGGCAAATAGGGTTAACGCTACGGCTACGGCTACGGCTA
>DLXW01000193.1:0-436 GCA_003448685.1 Cyanothece sp. UBA12306 | reverse complement strand
CGGCTCCGGCTACGGCTCCGGCGATTAACCCCCCCCCCAGATTTTTACGAAAACTAATGACACAAAAGATAATTAAAATGATTGAACTTGCCCATCCCGCTACTTGATTTTCAATGTCAGGATCAAAGATTAAAGTAACGAGAAATCCTGCTAAAGCTAAAAATAAACTAGAACAGACAATCAACACTAAAGCAACCAATAATAAAAGAATTACCCATCGCTTTTGTAACCCTGCTTTTGCTCCCGTAAAGTTTGCTCCGGTGAGGGTTGCCTCACTAAAATTTGTGCCTTGTAGCTGACAGTAACTAAAATCTGCACCTGATAAATTTTGCTGCTTAAAATTAGCTCCCCGTAGGTTTAACCGTCGGAAATTGCGTTCTCCTTTTTCATATTCTCTAATAACGTCAGATGCTTTCATAAAACCATTTTGGATTTT
>DLXW01000227.1:1571-5577 GCA_003448685.1 Cyanothece sp. UBA12306 | reverse complement strand
TTAACGTGGCAGAAGCCTCGGTAAAGTAACAGAGAGTCCAACGTTGAGATGGATATTTCAATGTTTTCAAGGAATTCACCTTGTCACATTAAATAGCGTTAAAAAAATTGTTAATCTCACAGAAGAAAGAGTTTTTATTTTAAATTTTCTGCCAGCATCTTGTCAAAAATATTATCTATAAATACCAGCTGAGGATGTTTAATAAATTGAGAATTGAGACAGGTACATTAATCATCAATCGGGACTGTTTAGCACGTCCTCTATTTTCTGTCGACAAAATTTACTCTTGCTTAAAAATTTCTCTTTTGTAATATATCTGTATTGTTAAAGATTGCTTTTTTTGGTGATCGCCATTAGCCCTTAAATTCATACAACTTATATACTACATCTTGAAGTGCGGAATGTGGGATATAATTCTGTAGATTCGTTTCTAACCATTGTTCTTGTTGTTCATCAGATAAGTCAATTTCAATAACTATATCTTCAGTTTTTAGAATAATTTCTTCATTTAAAATCTCAATTAAATCAGAACGTAATGACTCAGAAGCTTGACTTCCTAATGTTGCATATTCCTGTTCTAACCTAGTTAAAGTTGAAATATGCTCAATTTTTTCAGAAATTGAGTAGACATCTTACTTACTGATGATGAGAATTAATAAAAAAAGCAGAGAAATCTATTCTGAAACTAGAAATATCATATCTTAGTGTCATGTTTTTTAGACACTAAAATATAACAATTAATTCTTGAATAATTAATTGGCAATTAGAGAAGAACATTTAAGGTTCAACAATTGACAATGAACAATGAAAAATTATCAATTATCCATTGGTAAACACCAATATAAGTAAGTCCTATACAGTGTTATTACCATCAATAAATTTACTTAAAAGTAGCACAAATTTTTATACTTGTCAGCCTTAAACTGGAAATCTATTAAAAGTTCAGTAAATACTCGTAGATTACCGAATCAAAACTTCAGTAAATATACAGAAAAAAATGTTGATTTCATAGAAATAATTAGTCCAAATTTTAAAGATTTAATCAAAAAAAATCTCTCAAATCTTTATCAATTCAGGATTTGAGAGATTGATCAATTATTAATTAACTATCAGTGAAAATACTGATTAATTGTGTCTTAACCTATTGAGTAAGTATTATCTTCTGAACTTCCCCTCCTGGGAGGGTGAGTTGACTTCTAACTGCTGACTTCATTCAAGTCCTTGTTCCAATAACCAATTACTTAAATCATTAACTGTGGAAAAATCGAATAAAGCTTCTAGTAAACTATCCACCTGATCAATATTTAACCTCATAATGTCAGTTTCTAGTGATGGAGAAATATTTCCTAATTTTTGTTTAACAACACGAATAATGACACCTTTTTGGCGTTCAACAGTCTGTTCAATACCTTGTTCAATACCTTGTTCAATACCTTGTCTCATCCAACTAGTTGTAATTTCCATAACATCCTCCTGTGTGAGTTGACTAAATGTGCTAATTTCTTCTTGGAATTGTATTTCTTCTGAACGATTTAGGGTTAAAAAAAAAAGTAGAAATTAACTCTTTAAATAAACGGTCATGATCAATCATGTTCCTCCTAATTTTTTAAAATCAGCCTAGATTTTTTACCCTTCAAAGAGATAATTTCTTGCTTCATCTTGCTTCAATACTAATTTATTATTAACTCGTTCAAAAATAGGACTTTTAAACAGAGGAATACCATTTTTTTCCTTGACTTTCCCCGTTTCATCTAACAACACGGGACAAACTATTAACTCTCCCGACTCATCAAACACCGAGTCTTGATTTTGAGGATCTCGCAATGGAGTGGGATAGACAGGTAAACCATTACTACTACGTAATATATCCCCCGTCTGATCCTTCACTGGATGCAAAAATACCTGTTTACCTTGGGGGTTAAGTACGGGTTGTTGGGTTTTAGGAGCTCGTAAAGGAATCATTCGAGGAGTTGGTATTTTAACTTCTATTCCCTCAGATACCTGATTTTTCAAAGGTGGTAAATTCCCGCCTGTTATCTCATAATGTTTAGTATATTGAATGGCTGCTTTTTGAAATCCAAACCTTTCTAATAACTTATGAACTCCCGTTTGTTCAATACTAATTAATAAATCAATATCACTAATTTTTAACTCTTCAGCTAAAGCGATCGCTGCTTGCACTAATAAGCGAATCGCATCAGGTTTGCGATGTTCTTCTTCAATATACATCCCGATCGCCCCACCTATGCGTCGCGGTTGAAAAGGACTATCTGTCATCCCTCCATAGTCTAAGTTTGGGGTTTCATCATGAACATAGATAAATAAAAAGCCAACAATTTGTTTATTTTCTCCATATTCTAAGATAAAACCACGAATATTATCCGACTTTAACTTTTGCTTGATGTAAGATACATAGTCAAAATCTGGTTTAAGAACCATCGAGAGATCATGATGCGATCGTTCTTGGAGAAACTCCTGCCAAAGAAGAGCGATCGCCGTTGTATCATTAAGGGTAGCGAGTCTTTGATAGTACATAAATTATTCCGACTCCTTTTCCTTGCCAAAATTTAGTTGAGTCGAACCCATCTTGAATAATGTACCAAGTCCTTTTTCATAATTAGAAGCGATCGCCAAAAAAGCACCAGCTAAAACATAAATGGGTAAAGGCAGTATAAAACCTCGAATCCACTGATAGACTTGAATGAGAAGAAATAACAGACAAACAGTTGTTACCCAGACTCGCATGAAAAATTCCTCCAATGGTTTTCTCAAGTATTGTAGTTCAGTGATCGAACAAAATACTTGACAAGTTCCCAGTCCTTATGAGATGATAGATGTAACAGTGTAACAATGCGGGTATAGCTCAGTGGTAGAGCGTCACCTTGCCAAGGTGAATGTCGCGCGTTCGAATCGCGTTACCCGCTTGAAAGTAAAAGTTTGAGAAATTATTGAAAACCAGGCTAAATCTCGGTTTAAACTCTAGCATGAAGTTGTACAGAGCTGCATTTTACTATAGCTAGAAGAACAGGTAGAAAAATTGATTAATCTCGAACAATTTGGCACTAAAGAATTACAGACTATACTATATAGAGCGAATTTTGGATCGACTGAGCAGACGATTGTGCGACCTCAAAAGCCTATAAAAATTGATTTAAGTAATGACTATCCTTGTCCCTGTCGAAAACGAGGTCGTCTATTACCTATCGTTCTCACGGAAGCATTTGGCTGTGATCGTTGCCAACAAATTTTTGTGGTACAAGAAAACGGTCAGACTATCGAACAATTGTCATCGAGTTATCCCTATAAGCGTTCTTGGCATTGGACAGGCTATCGTTGGATAGTGGTAAGACCTGGTTTAAAAGAAGGTTATGTACCCCTAATGTCAGCAATGATTATTATGGTATTGATGGGATGGTTATTACTATGGACATTGCGTTCAATGACTGGCCTGAGTATGATGATTTGGATAGCCTTGATGGTAATCCTGGTAATGTTGTCAGCAATGATTTTTTGGTTAGCCTATCGGCGTTGATAAAAAAGCTATGGCAATAGAAAGCTCTCCCAATTTAATGCTAACGTCCGTTCAACGGGCTTACAATGCTTTTCTTGCTCTGGAAAATATCGATAGCAGCGATCGTTCTCAAGGTATCGAGGCAATAGCACAGGGCATTAGTAACGCCTTTGATGATATTTTAGAAGCAAATACCCTAGATCTCGAAATGAGTCGAGAAATGGCGGTTCCTGATTTACTCATCGACTGGCTCAAATTAACTCCCGAAAGGTTACAAGATCTAGTAGATCTATTAAACCGTTTGGCAGAAGTTCCTGATCGAGTGCAACGGGTTTTTCACACCCCCTATCCTCTAGGTGGCTCCCAAACCTATGGCCAATTAATGCCATTAGGGGTAATAGCTCTAATTTACGAAACTTTTCCTGAATTAGGGGCGATCGCCGCAGGTTTTTGTCTTAAAACAGGTAATAGTCTGATTTTACGCGGCTGTAGTTC
>DLXW01000227.1:0-1325 GCA_003448685.1 Cyanothece sp. UBA12306 | reverse complement strand
GCGCCAATATTCTCCAAACAGCCTTGTCTGAAACTAAATTACCCAAAGGTTGTATAGAGGTACTATCGGGTGAAGAGGGAACCTCAATTCAAGATTTGGTAACTCAACATCAATATCTAAGTTTAGTTATGCCCTATGGTCGTCCTAGTTTAGTCGACCAGGTAACCCAGTTAGCAACCGCACCTGTTTTAAAGTCAGCGATGGGTAATTGTTACCTCTATTGGTCTCCTAGTGTGGATTTAGATTTAGTACGTTGGGTTATTTTAGATAGTCATGCTAGCGAACCCGATCCAGTTAATGCAATTGAAAAGGTTTTAATTAGTCCTTCACAAAACCCTTCTATCTTAGTTCGTTTATTTAACATTTTAAAAGAACAAGGGTTTAGATTACGCGGAGATGCCGAACTGGCCGCAGAATTTCCTGATTATTTGCTTCCTGTTAAGGCTAACGAATGGGGTAATCCTTATCTAACTAAAATGATTGCCTTTAAAGTGGTTAACGATTTATCTGAAGGAATTACTTGGATTAATCAATATAGTAGTGGTCATGCTGATTGTTTAGTAACTGATTCTTATCCAGAAAGTAGGCAATTTGCCATGGCAGTTGATAGTGCTTTAGTGTATATCAATGCTTCCCCTCGTTTTTCTCGTAATCCTAACCAAGGAGAATCGGTTTTTCTCGGGGTTTCTAATCAAAAAGGACATCATCGAGGTTTAATTTCTTTGGAGACTTTCACAACTGTTAAACATGTTGTTCAAGGTAATGGGAGATTCTAATCTAGGTGTTACAGTTCATAATACAAAACCCTATTTATTGCTCCGATTAATAAATTTTTTAAACATCAAAAAAAAGAGATACGAGCCAAACAATTAAGGTGTTCCATGAACCAAGAACACCTTGCTACATATTCTATCAACATTAAAGAATTTTACTTTGAAAAAGGATTCAGATTAGCTCATTGCAGCATGAGAGCGATCATAAGAGACACGGCAACTCGAGCAAGGTTTTCCTTGAATAGTTGTCCAGTAATTTTTTTCTACATCCATCCCAATTTCAGCCGCAGCACGACCTAACATTGATTGTTGACGGTTTTTGACCATTTGATGATGACGCATCATTAACGTACGAGCTTGTTGTTGAGTAGACATAATTGTTATCTCCGATTACTTATGGTGTTTTATTGTCTTAATTTAATTTACCCTTAATACTATATATGTCACATTAAACTGTAATATACGCTACAAAATACTAAAATAATTAAAAAACTTAACAAAAAGTTCGGGATCATAGAAGGGAGGTGTGGGGAGTGTGGGGAGAATTAAGCA
>DLXW01000325.1 GCA_003448685.1 Cyanothece sp. UBA12306 | reverse complement strand
TGTATCAGTTTTATGTAGCAGGATCACAAGCTTTAGATGACAAGAAGAATTTGTCTATGATCAAGCTTCAAACTATGCCAGAGGTTCTCCTAGGTAATACAGGAGTATCGGTTCTTCTATTAGGATTAGGAGGTGCAGGACAAACACCCCTATCAAAAGCAGGAAAAGAAACTGAAGCGATCGCTATGATTGAAGCAGCTATTAATTGGGGAATTCGTTATTTTGATACGGCAGCTAGTTATGGACCGAGTGAAGATTATCTAGGAAAAGTTGTCCCAGACTACCGTTCTCAGGTATTCTTAGCCAGTAAAACTGCTCGTAGAGATCGTGATGGTGCCTGGAGAGAATTAGAGCGATCGCTCAAACGCCTTAAGACAGATTATCTCGATTTATGGCAGTTACATCATGTTTCTTTTGAGTCGGAATTGACGGAGATTCTTAGTAGAAATGGTGCTATTAAAGCTATTGAAGAAGCAAAGGAGCAAAAACTTATTAGGTTTTCTGGTATTACGGGACATCATGATCCCGATGTCATTGCGGCGGGATTAAAACGCTATAATTTTGACACAACTTTGGTTACTTTAAATGCAGCAGATATTCACCATCCCCATCCTTTCATAAAAAATGTTTTACCCATTGCTAGGGAAAAAAATGTTGGAGTTATTGCCATGAAAGTTCCCGCTTATGGACGCTTATTTAAACCAGATGTATTAAAGGGAATGGAACAAGCAATGGGGTATGTTTTGTCCTTGTCTGGGGTTCATTGTTGTATCATTGCCGCAGAAACAATAGAACAGTTAAAAGGAAATATCGAAGTAGCAACCGCTTTTCAAGTTTTATCACCAGCACAAATGAAGGAAATCGAGCAATTGACGGCTCATGCTTGGCAAGATAATACTTTTTTTAGACATTGGACTTAATTATGAATTATGAATGATCATCTTTTAATTCGTTTATCTCAATCTCATTTGAATTTATTAGAAACTTGTCCTCCCCAATTTAAAAGAATTTATTTAGAACAGTTAGGATCTCCTTTAAGTCCAGAACAACAGGAAAAATTAACTTGGGGAAGTCAGTTTCATCTTTTGATGCAACAGCGAGAATTAGGATTATCTATTGATAGTATTTTAGGGGAAGAACAGCAGTTCAAAAATTCTTTACAAGCTTTAATTGATGCGGTTCCTTGTTTAGATAATTTATCTTCTCAGAGTTGGAAAGAAGCTGAACATTGTCGAACTTTAGCATTAGAAGGATATTTGTTGACAGTTATTTACGATTTGTTGATTACTGAACGTAATAAAGCCGAAATTTTGGACTGGAAAACCTATCTTCAACCAGAAAATACTCAAAAATTAGCTAACCATTGGCAAACTCGATTGTATCTATATCTATTGGCAGAAACGTCTGATTATTTACCAGAGCAAATTTCTCTGACTTATTGGTTTGTTAAATTACCAAATAAACCCCAATCTTTGACTTTTTCGTATGATAATCAACAACATCAAAAAAACCATCAAGATTTAATAATCTTACTCAATAACTTACAAAGTTGGTTAGAGGATTATTCTCAAAAGCAAAGGAATTTTCCCCATTTGGATAATTGTCAAGAAAGTTGTCCTTATTATAAAATAATAAACGATCTAGAAGATAAAGCTTTAACTAATAAAAATAATCCCACAGATTTGTTGTTAACCATTGAAGAAATTGAAGAAATACCACTTTGGTGAGGTTATTAGGATATTGTGCTAATTCCAGAAGCTTTTATAATTTGTGTCATGGTTAATTTTAAATTTGGGAATATTGAAGAAATTATAATATCTTGATCAGAAGTAACATTAGCATTCCAAATTTAACCTTTGACTACACTTGTAGTATTTAGATAAAATTGACTCAAAGATTGAACCTAACTTGCAACTATGGAAATGCGATCGCTCGGAACCACCAATATTTCAATTACTCCTATTATCTTAGGAACCTGGCAAGCAGGAAAAAGGCTATGGGTAGGTATTGAAGACGCAGAAATTATCAAAGCTATTAAAACCGCCGTTGAAACCGGAATTACTACCATTGATACGGCCGAAGAATACGGCAATGGCCATTCTGAACAAATTATAGCCCAAGCAGTAGCCGAGCAACGCGATCGCCTAGTTTATGCTACCAAAGTTTTTGCTAATCATCTTAAATATAATCAAGTTATTGAAGCTTGTGAGAGTTCCTTAAAAAACCTAAAAACCGACTATATTGATCTCTACCAAATTCATTGGCCTTCTGGTTCCTTTAAGACAGAAATTGTCCCCATTGAAGAAACCATGGAAGCTTTGAACCACCTCAAAGAACAAGGAAAAATTCGTGCCATTGGGGTGTCTAATTTCTCCCGTTCCCAACTCGAAGAAGCAGCAAAATATGGCCGTATTGATAGCTTACAGCCACCCTATTCTTTATTCTGGCGTAACGTAGAAGTTGATACTATGTCCTACTGTATTGAAAACCAGATTTCTATTTTAGCCTATTCCCCTTTAGCCCAAGGATTATTAACCGGAAAATTCAAAAGCGATCATCAATTTGATCCCAAAGATAACCGCTCTTTTAATAAATTATTTCAAGGAGAAACTTTTCAAAAAGCGGAACAAGCGGTTAATCAATTACGTCCTATAGCAGAGCGTTATCAATGTAGTTTAGCCCAATTAGCTTTAGCTTGGTTAATTGCTCAACCCCAAACTAATGCCATCGCCGGAGCGCGCAATGAACAACAAGTTTTGGGTAACGCCAAAGCCACACAAATCAAGTTATCATCAGAAGATATAGAAAATATTGACCGCATTGGCCAACAAGTTAGTGAGCCTTTTAAAAATGAGTCGGTAATGTGGAATTGGGGAAGTTAGCCCTGATTTTTTTAGTTAGGTTAAAAATGAAAAAAACTGTTTTCCCCTGGTTAAATAACTTAATTTGTTTAGGACTAGCTTTAACTTTAATTGGCTTTTCTTTGCTACCAGGAATGCTTTTCCCATCTAATGCAGGAGGTGCTGTATCTAAGATCATAACGGAACGCCGAGGGGTTTGGTTAACCAATGTTTCGAGTTCAGTTCTTTTTATCCCTGGAAGTATTAACCGAGTTATCAAACAACTAGCTCAACTTCAATTTAATACAGTTTATCCTGTCGTTTGGAACCGTGGTCATACATTTTATCCCAGTGAATTAGCTCAGGTAATAACAGGAAAAAAACAAGATCCTTTATTGAATTTTATGGGAGGAGGAACTGATATCTTATCAACTATTATTCAAGAAAGCCATGTAGTGCTTAATTATGATATTGAAGGCATTCAAATTGATGATCATTTTGGCCTTCCCGTAGAATTAGGTTATGACCCCTTAACTGTGAATTTGTATAAGTCTGAACATGGGGGTAAAATTCCTCCTCAAGATCCCCATAACCCTCAATGGATGGCTTGGCGAGCGGCAAAGTTAACCAAGTTTATGGTAGAGTTGGCTAATGCGATTAAAACCGCAAAACCAGGCATTAAAATTTCTCTATCCCCCAATTCCCATCGTTTTTCTTATCAAAACTATCTCCAAGACTGGAAAAATTGGGTAAAGCAGGGGTTAATTGACGAGTTAGTATTGCAAGTTTATCGAAATGATTCTGATAGTTTTAAACGAGAATTAGAGCGTACAGCAGTTAAATTTGCTCGTCAAAAAATTCCAGTTAGTGTAGGTATTTTATCAGGAACATTACACAAACCAATTAATATTAAAACAATTCAACAGCAGGTTAAAATAGTACGCGATTGCCGCTTTAATGGGTTTTCTTTTTTCTATTGGGAATCTTTATGGGGTTATCTTTCCCCAGAATCTCCTTATCAACGTCGTCAAGTTTTTAGGGATCTTTTTGATAGTTAATAATAAATCTAGTTAATAATAAATCTATTAATTAAGGGTAAATAAAGTCAAGTTTCAAAATGGAGAACAAAATCACGACAAAGACTCCCATAATCCTGATCTCATATTAACTTCACTGTCTCCGGTTTTCACCATAGATATCCGTACAAGAGAACCAAAAATACGCCATCCGAGTAAAGTCAAACTAGCTTGACGAGTTGCTAACAATAAATCTTCAAGGCGTATTTGAACAATACCATCAAATATAAGCGCATTAGCAATAACTTTTTTATCCTTATCTTCAAACCGAGAGTCATCTTTTAACCGAGGTAAATACATTCTTTCTTTGGGCTTAAATGTTAAAAGATTTCCAAGAAGTGATAGAACCTTAGCATTATCAACAGAGTCCTTCGGTTTCTTCGTGTTACCTTTCTCGTCTGTTTCTACAAAAATTGGTTGTATTCTTAGTAAATTAGCATATTCTCGACGATTTGTCACTAAATCACAGGTTGAACTGGCAACAGCAAAATTCATTCCCGTCAATCTTTCACCCCCCAAATAAGCTGAATCTGTTCTAATAATATCTCCTTGTAATAGAGAAAAGGGATCTTCACTTTTCTGATAAAGACCCCTTTCCAGCATATTTTCATAAATAATCGGCTCAATAATTAGAGAACCATTTGCACTGAAAATAGCTTGTCGCTCTGACTTTTTCAGCTTTTTCGCAAACTCTCTAATTATTTCTCTTGTTTCCTCGCTATGGGATAAGTCGCGTAATTTAAGCTCAAGGTCTGATAGTTGTTCGAGCATAACCTAAAATATAGCGTAAACTTGAATTATCTATGAATTTTACTGTTTTTCACTTGATACTTGAGCAATTAACCTTTCTAACTCTTCTGGATCTAAGATATATTCATCATCTTCATCCTCATTTTCCTCCTCAAATGCTTCAGGTTCCAATGGTTCGAAATGTTCACGGGTAGGTAATGCGGGCAAACTTCCCATTAAATTAACAGATTCAATTAAAACCTTGATAGTTTCATCGTCAGGATGCTTTTGTACAGCACGAGCCGCAGTTATAACTATCCTTAGACCCCCTTGGAGTCGCTCAATGTCACGAGCTAAACCGTAAACCTTTTGAAAGTCTTTTTCCTCTAAAATACGATATTGGCCATTTTTTGTATGTAAAGTGGCAATTATTCCATTTTTTACAGAAGCTAAAGCTTTTGCTCCTTCCTTGCGAAATTGTTCAAAGGATAGCCAACTTGAACCTTGTTTAAGAGATAGGGAGTTCTTATCTTGAGTTGCGACTAAAGCATTCATAGTTTATATATCTCTTTAGTGAGAAATACTACAATAATACCTAAGTTCGACAAAGGATCTTAGTGGACAAATTGTCCAAATTCGCAGTATAGTAGCCGAGATTCTGAATCTTATAATCTGGTTAACTATTAACTCCTAACTCCATAACACCGAACTTTAGGTAACACTGCAATTCTAACGAAAAACCAACGAAATGTCGAACTTATTTTTTGGCAATTTTAAGTTAATATAGGCATTATTCAGCTAAAAATCGATTTAATCTATCGGTTACTCTTTTTCATTAGAGCAGAGGATTAAATACTATAACACCTATTTAACTATTGCTTCGAGCAATCAATTCTAAAGTCAAAGTAATAAAAATTAAGTCTTCCTCTTCAAACTTCTAGTTAAAGCCTTAAATTGCTGTTGCAAATAAGACAAGTTTTGAGGCTGTTCTCCATATCGCCAACTAACATAAGCTTGGGAAATTTCTTCAATAATATCTACTTGTTCTGGGGATTGATTTTTACGAGATAATTTCACATATTCTAAGGGAGTTTGTGCCGGATTTTTCGGATAACCTTTCTTTTTTAATACTCCTAACATTTGCTCATATAATCTTGCCATTGGCGGTAATTTCGCTAAACGACGACGATAGCTTAAAGTATTTAATTGTAACCAACCTAACCACCCTAAAAATCCTAAAACAACTGCCGATAATAAACCGACAAAAATACCTACTAAACTGCCCGAAATAAAACCCCAGAACCAAGATATTAAATTTAATAAACCACCGAAAACCTTTGTCCAAACAAATGAAAAGAAACCACTAATAGGAGAAGGTAACCAACTAGCTACCCAATTCCACAATTGTTTAAGCACACCAAAAGTCTGATCTTCTTCAACTGAAGGAGGTAGTAAAGGATGGCCTGGAATTGGATCAAAAGCATACCAACCTGCATGGGGAAAATAAACTTCAGTTAAGGCATAAGCATCAGTATTACGAACTACATAAAAACCTGTAAAGGGATTAAATTTACCTGAACCAAATCCCACAGTTAATCTAGCTGGAATACCAATAGAACGTAACATAATTGTTAAAGTTGTAGAAAAATGATCCGCATAACCTCCCTCATATTTGAAGAGAAAAGCTGATACTAAATCTTCATCTTCATCAAAAAAAGGTAAGTCTGATTGAAGGCGATATTTTTGTTTAAGTTCTTGAGCTAAAAATAAAGATTTTTCATAAACAGAAGTTAAAGGTTTTTCTGATTTACCTAATAATTCTAAAGTTTTTTGACGAACTTTATCGACAATTTTGGGTGAAACTTGTAGATATTGTTGCTTAACCTTATCTGAATAGTCAGTGGGAGATTTGCCTAAAGCAGTGCGATCGCGATAAGGAACATCAGAGATTACTGTATAGGTTAGTCCTTCTAATAAACCTAGGGGTGAGCGCAAATTATTTTGCATATCTTGCCCAATTTCTCGCGCTGGAAAGTAAAGATATTTAGCAGAAAACAAAGAGGGAATAATATTAGGTAATTCAGTAACTGCTGTATAACTTTGAATAATCCTTTTTGTTTCCATATAAGTTTCTGGATATGAGAGATAAAACTTATTAGACCAAGACCTACGTTCCAGGGTTTTTAAGTCTTGATCTTCCGAAATTTCCCACCCCTGTCCAGTATATTTATCAAAAGATAATGCTTTCCAAAACCCAGGTGCTTGAGAACGAATTCTTAGCACCACTTTTGGTTCCATCTCTCCCCTGAGATTTTGATTTATTTTGCTATTAAAACCATAATAATAAGTGGAATCAAGTTTGCCTTTACCTACTGTAGGACTTGTCCCTTGTTCTGAACTATTCCCGTCATCTGTTTGGCTATTTTTGGCATAACCTGGATTAACAATACCACGGTTTTGATTTTGAAATGTTTGATTATCATCTACCGGACTACTAACAGGAAAGGTTTGTAATTTATAACCTGAAGAACGAGGCATAATCACAAAAATTCCTAGTCCTAATACTAGGGTAATACCTAACATCCAAGCAAGACGACGGGGAGATAGGGAAGAATAGATTAAAGAAGAATTATGAGCAACAGAATTAGATTTTGAGCGACGAAATAGCTGAAAAAAACTACTATCAACAGCTTCTAAACCTAAACGGGAACGATAATCAAGCACCAGTGTAGGAAGAGCAATTATTAAAAATAGTAACAGCCAGGGAGCAAAAGCAAGAGTTTGGGAAACAGTTCCCGCAACTCCCAATAAAATTAGACCAATAACCATTGAGTAGCCTAAATCTTTACGCCGAGGTAAATCAAAGCTATGAAGTACCTGTAATTGTACTAATAAATCCGCTAAAGCAAGGCGACTATCATTCAAATTGCTTGCCAAATTTATCAAGAACACAAATAAAACCAATAACATTCCTATGGCTAAGAAAAACTTAATAATGGTATTGTGATATTTGCGGCGATACCAACTGACAATTGCCCCCCCAATACTCAAGGGAATAGCCCACAAACTCATCTGGGTTTGGGCTGCTACATCGGTGGCAATAATCCCCACAATTACTAATCCTTGGACCAAAATTCGCAATGTTAAGGAATCTTCTGTAGGAGGAAGGGGGGTTGATCTAATTTTTTGTCGGAATTTCTCAAAAAAGGATAATTGTCGTGAGGGGCTGTTTTCCATAGCACTCAGATCAAGTTAAAAATTACTAACCAAAACACCAATTTTGTGGTATTAAGTCAATTTGTGTTCTAAGTTAGTTATCAACACAAACTACTTCTACCAGTTTACTCCAATCTTTAGAATTAAGACTAATACCTCAATTAAGTTTAAACTGTAGAATAAATAAACTAAAAATTGTTCAAGATCTTTTATTTTGAATCCTAACTCCTCAAGTACATTTTTATGTCTCGTCAAATCACCTATAGTCCAGCTTATACAATTGTTCCCACCTATGAATGTTTCAACCGTTGTACTTATTGCAATTTTCGGGTTGATCCTGGTGTAGATTCGTGGTTAACACTTTCTCAGGCTCAAAAAATTTTACAACAACTCCAAGGACAAGGCATTTGTGAAATTCTTATTCTTAGTGGTGAAGTTTATCCCCATTCCCCCCAGAGAAAAGCTTGGTTACAGCGTATTTATGATCTTTGTCAATTGGCTTTATCCCTAGGATTTTTACCCCATACTAATGCTGGAATTTTGAGTTTTTCGGAAATGGAAACCCTGAAACAAGTTAATGTTTCTATGGGATTAATGTTAGAACAAATCACCCCAAAACTCTTACAAACTGTCCATCACAATTCTCCTAGTAAAATTCCCGAATTAAGACTACAACAATTGGTATGGGCAGGACAATTAAAGATTCCTTTTACAACAGGTATTTTATTGGGAATTGGGGAAACATTGACCGATTGTTGGGAAACTTTAGAGGCGATCGCTACTCTTCATCAACAATGGCAACATATCCAAGAAGTTATTTTACAACCCCACAGTCGAGGGAATCAACAAAGTTTTTTGGCTCCCCCTTTTAAGTTATCCCAACTTCCAGAAATTATTGCTAAAGCTAGGGAAATTTTACCCGATAGCATTACCCTACAAATTCCTCCCAATTTAATCTTAGATCTCGATTGTTTACTAGATTGTTTAGACGCAGGAGCCAGAGATCTGGGGGGAATTATGCCTAAAGACGAAGTAAACCCTGATTATCCCCATTTAAACCCAGAAAAAATCATCAAAATTCTCAATGATCATCAATGGCAATTGCTCCCTCGTTTACCTATTTATCCTCAGTACGATTCTTGGTTAGCATCACCATTAAGACAAGCTCTTGAACCTTGGAGAAAGTAATTTATCAATCTCTTGATTTATTGCAAAGACTTAATTATTTAGTTATAATTCAGGCTATTCTAATAGTCCTAGTCGTCAATAAAAATTTATGTTATCTCAAGTTCTATCGCCCAAATATATAACTCTTTTAGCCAGAATATTACTCTCGATAATTTTCATCAAATCTGGTGTTAATAAAATTACTAATTTCACTAATACCCAAGCATATATGGCATCTAAAGGATTACCATTTACAGAAATTTTGTTAGTAGTAACAATCTTTGTTTTATTGCTAGGAGGATTATCTATTTTATTAGGTTATCAAGCAAAAACTGGGGCATTTCTATTAATTGGATTTCTAATTCCCACAACCCTAATCTTTCACGGTAGTTTTCCTGAAGAAATTAATGCTTTTCTGAAAAATTTAGGGTTAATGGGAGGATTATTGATGATTGTTGCTTCGGGATCTGGAGAAATTAGTTTAGACAAACGATGAGTCTAATTTAAAATATTGGCACTAAACCTAGAAACAATGGTATTTTTAATCAATGCCTAATATTTCAAATAAAAAATTTTAGATTTCATCGCTAGAACTGAAAAAACTTTTGATTCCTAGAAAGAACTCAAATACATCTGAAAAAGAAATCTTAAATAATGAAAAAATTCCCACTAAAATTAAGATCAAACCGAGGAAAAAGTTATCATCATAAAGAGATAAACCAACAATAACAATAAAATATGGAGAAATAATACTACTAATTTTCTCCACAATTTTAACTACTTCAGGTTGTTCAGTTTCCTCAACTTCAACAAATTCTTGGTATTGCTCAGACTGATTTTCAAGATTTGATTGAGAGGGAAACATCATTTCAGGAATATCGGTAGTTTCTAACGATTGAGGCTCTTTAGATTGTTTGCCAAACATAATTTACCTTCTAGCCTTTAATTTAACTAATTTACCAATCAATAATTATCATACCAAATCTGGCTCTAAAACCATTTTCATGATTTGGGGCTATATTTTCCTAACTCTTGACCCCTGTCATACTTAAGTTTTACTTATTAAGACTATTTTCCAACAGGTATGTGATACAGTGGAACGTAATAAGTAGATAAATAAATAAATAAACGTTCCTAGTTAACTCTTTAGGGGTCAAAATTCTTCAATAATAAGAAATTCAGCTCTTACAGCCAGGTTTTCTATATTTATGTTTAATTATTTTGGTTAGTTGTTTTGTTAATTTTTATTGACAAACATCTTAGTCTTTCTAAACTCTCTAGATATTCTGTTTTTCAGGTTATTTCCACGTCTAATAGAAGACTAAGACTAATTTTTGCTTAGAGAAAAAATCTCTAGGTTATGGCTCTACTAAATTTTGCTTAAGGTATTGACAAGTTAAATTGAAATTGTCCCAATTCAACGAGGATATAAAGTGAATATTCCCGAAATTTTGAGCCGATATGCAGCAGGACAGCGAGATTTTAGGAAAACAAACCTAATTGCCGCGAATCTCAGAAGTGTCAATCTCAGTGGCGCCGATTTAAGCGGCGCCGATCTCAGGGGAGCTAACCTGACTAAAGCAAATTTAAGTCATGTTAATCTAAGTAATGCAGTTCTAGCGGGAGCTAATTTTACACAGACAAATCTCACTTCAGCTAACCTAAGTGATATCGATCTCAATGGCGTTAACCTCGATCTTGCTTGTCTTAATGGAGCAATTTTGCCCAACGGAGTAAGCTCTAACTTAATTTCTCAGTAATGATTTAATATTTTTCAGGACAGTGGGATACCGAATTCTAAGCCTAAGTCGAGAGAGCATTCCCCTAGTCCCTGATTTATAGAACAATACGTCACAAGGAGATAAAATGAGGACGATTGTTCCTCTTTACCTTGAGTATGATCTAATACCAAATCCGTTTCTAAAACCCATCTTATTTTCTAGAAGAGGCCGTCGGAGATGGGCACAAGGGAGGAGGGTTTTCAAGTTTTAGGCTATCAATTTTAAAAGGGGGTATGGCCAGCGTATTTGGTATAATTGAACCATTGGGAACTTTTTAAGAAATGCTACTAGGTTTTAGAACTAAGCTAAAACTCAATAATC
>DLXW01000324.1:8797-13126 GCA_003448685.1 Cyanothece sp. UBA12306 | reverse complement strand
ATCCCAAATGGGTTCTATAGTATTAATTATAGTGGAGCTAATTGTGGATAATTAATCGGAAAATATTAGTCTATAAAATATATTTTATACTCTTTTTAACTGAAATTGACTAAATAATTTTACTTACCAGTACAATGGTTAAAATATATGGTTTATCAAGTTACCTTCACGGAAACTATCTGGCTGACATTAGGAAGTTTAACATTTATTATCATTAGTCATTTTGTCAACAAAAGAATAACCAATAAAGCAATTAATAAATCTTCAAAAAAAGTATTAAAGAAAACTTCAAAGTCTTTAATTGATTACGAAAAAGAAGTAGAAAACCTAACTTGTAAGCTCAAACAACAAATAATCTTAAACAGTGATTTAAAAGAGAAAAATAAAAGAATGCAGCCTCTTGTTAATATAAATTTTGAGTCTAATTATAAAAAATTAATAGTTAATCAAGAAGAATTTAGCCAAAATTTTAGCCAAACGCAATTTGCCATAGCTTTAGTCAATTTAAAAGGGGAATTTGTTCAAGTTAATCAGGTCTTATGCGACCTATTGGGATATGGCTCAGAAGAATTACTAAAACGTCATTTTACAGAAATTACTTATCCCGAAGATCGTCAATCAAATAGCCACTACATTAATCAATTATTAAACTATTCTTGTCAGTCTTTTGCAGAAGAAAAAAGATATTTGAGGAAAGATGGCTCAATAGTTTTGGTCCAAGTTGCAGTGTCCTTGATGAGAAATCAACAAGGAGAACCTCAGTATTTTATTAAGGTAATTAATGAGATTAAGGATGACGAAAAAGTTGGCAATAAACAAGATCGCTTCTTTATGCTTTCTTTGGATCTCATTTGTATTGTGGGATTTGATGGATATTTCAAAACATTAAATCCTTCTTTTGAGAGAACTCTTGGTTATTCCCCAGCACAATTATTAGAGCAACCCTTGATCGAATTTGTCCATCAAGAGGATCGTTCCATAACACTAGCTGAATTAGCTAATTTAGAAAAGGGAAAAGAAACCATCCATTTTATTAATCGTTATCTTTGTCGAGATGGCTCTTATCGTTGGTTAGCTTGGACCGCAGCACCCTATATTGAAGAAAGACTGATCTATGCTGTGGTGCGAGATATTACGGAGGATAAAGAGTTGGAAATTAGTTTACAAGAAAGCGAGGAACGATTCAGACAGATTATTACAACTATTTCTGATGCACTAATAGTGGTTAATCGAGAGGGAAAAATTCGTTTTGTTAATCGAGCAACCCAGGAAATTTTTGGTCGTTCTCAACAAGAATTACTCGAACATCCCTTTGGCTTACCCGTAGTTGCGGATAAAATCACCGAAATTTATCTTCAACCGTCAAGGGATAGCTTAATTATCGCAGAAATGCGAGTCGCTGACATTATTTGGGAAGGGGAAAAAGGATATTTAATTTCCCTGAGAAATATTACCGACAGTTATCAAGCAAAGCAAAAACTGGCTCAGAGCGAGGAAAAATACCGCAAAATTGTCGAAACCACCAGTGAAGGCATTTGGATCAACGATCAAAACCATCAAATAACCTTCGTTAACCAACAAATGTCCCAAATTCTAGGTTACACTGTCGATCAGATGATGGGGATGAATATTTTCAAGTTTATTGATCAAGACCAAATCCCTTTAATAGAAAATAAGGATTCCGACAGTGAACAATCCATAACAGGGACTTATGATCTTAGATTACGTTGCCAAGATGGTACCCAATTGTGGGCTATAGTCTCGACGAATATTTTACTCAACTCCGATGGTAACTATACAGGCACTTTAGGGCTAATTACAGATATTACCCAAAGGAAGCAAACCGAACAAGCCCTCTATGACAGCGAAAAACGCCTAGAAGGCATTTTAACTTCGATTCAGGATGTGATTTGGTCAGCCGATCCCAAAACCCGTAAATCCCTCTATCTCAACCCAGCAATTCAACTGATTTATGGACGACCTTTAGAAGATTTTTTCCGCGATCCTCATCTGTGGTTATGTATGGTTCACCCCGAAGATCACGAGTTAGTCTCTTACCATCTGCAACTTTTATACGATAGAGGTAGCACTGAACTTAACTATCGTATTGTGCGTCCTGATGGCGAAATACGTTGGCTATATAGTCGCAGTCGATTGGTCTATGATTCTCAGGGTAATCCGCTGCGAATTGATGGCATTAATAGTGATATTACTGAAACCAAAAAAGCCGAAGAACAGCTACAGTATAATGCTACCCACGATAATCTAACCCAACTGCCTAACAGATTGCTATTTATGGATCGCCTAGAACACGCGTTAGAAAGACGTAATCGTTACCCTGAGTCCTTATTTGCGGGGCTTTTCCTGGATTTAGATGAATTTAAGGTGGTTAACGACAGTTTAGGTCATGCCATGGGGGACGAATTATTGGAGGAAATTGCCCGTCGCCTTCAAAAATCCTTACGTTCTGATGATACCCTGGCCAGATTAGGAGGGGACGAGTTTACTATTCTTTTAGAAGAGATTCGAGATGTTAAAGATGCCATTAAAATTGCCAAAAGGATTCATCAAGATTTAAGTCTTCCTTTTAGCTTACAAGGGCAAGAAGTCTTTACCAACACCAGTATTGGTATTGCTTTGAGTAATGAAGAATATCAAGAAGCTGCGGAGATTTTACGGGATGCAGATACAGCGATGTATCGAGCGAAAGCCAGGGGAAAAGCTTGTTATGCTATTTTTGATCAACAGATGCACGCTTCGGCGGTGAAGCGTTTAAAATTAGAGACGGATCTAAGAAGGGCGATTGACAGACAAGAATTTTTGGTCTATTACCAGCCAATTATTTGCCTCAAAACTAATACTTTGACGGGATTTGAGGCTTTAATTCGTTGGCAACATCCCCAAAGAGGTTTAGTATCACCAGGTGTGTTTATTCCCGTTGCTGAAGAAACTGGTTTGATTGTGCCAATAGGGGAATGGATTCTTCAAGAAGCAGTTAAACAACTGAAAATTTGGCAAACTCAATACAAAGATTATCAGTCGCTGAAGATGAGTGTTAATCTTTCTAGTAAACAACTCAAAGATAATAGTCTTCTAGATAAAATTGATCGCATCTTAAATCGATCCCAAATCGATCATAGTGCTTTAAAAGTAGAAATTACTGAAAGTATTTTGATGGAAAATGTTCAAGTAGCTACTGATGTCCTCATAGCTTTGAGGGAGCGCAATATTGAAATCTGTCTCGACGATTTTGGCACAGGATATTCTTCTTTAAGTTATTTACATCGTTTTCCAGTTAATACTCTGAAAATTGATCGCTCTTTTGTAATGAGAATGCGTCCCAATGATGAAAATTCGGAGATTGTTCGAGCTATTGTCAGTTTAGCCCATATCTTGGGGATGGAAATCATCGCTGAAGGGATTGAAACGGAGTTACAATTAGCTCAACTAAAATGGCTTGGTTGCGAACAAGGACAAGGTTACTTTTTTGCTAAACCTTTAGCTAATAAAGATGCAGAATATTTACTCAAAAATCAGAAAAACTGGACACTTTCTTAAAATATGCTTTGATTCTTATCTTAGTTTGTCAATTATGTCAAGGATAATCTTACTAAAGATCAATAAACTCAATAAATCTTGACTAAGAGTTGACACTTATCTTAAAAATTGTGTATTATATAATGATTGATTCTAGTAAAGCGTTCATCTCAACATAGCTATAAATTGAGGTTGTGAGGGGACGGAAGTAAGTAAAAACAACTGAAGGAACGCACCACAATCGTAAATTAAATAGAGGTAGCAACACTAGAAATGCTTATGCTTTCTTTAATTACTTTGCTAATTGCATCGGTGTCGGCTTTCGTTAGCCTGAATGTGCAAGAAGAGGTTCTTAAGGCTGCAATGGGTTGCAGTGCAATTTTATCGTGTCTTTTAACGCTAGTTTTTGCCCCTTGGATTATTAAGTTAGCCATTGTAGCAATTCCCATCGTAATCGTAGATAGACTTAGCCACAGAACAACCGAAAAATCAACTCGTTAATAAGCCCAACATGAGAGAAGGTAAGACTTAAAGTAGTTGATTGACATTATCAACAAAAGTAATCTTGTGTAGCCAAAAGAAAAGCTAAAATCCAAAACCTACGCACTATTACTCCGTCGTTCTGCGACGGCTTTTTTTATTGGGTTTTTGATTCAATTTAGTGAAATTTAGGATTAACAAAAATTAGGGACGAACAGAAGTTCGCCCCTATTGAGGAAGCATCAGAAACAGGGAAAATGGACTACATCATGCCCATGCCACCCATGCCACCCATGCCGCCCATGCCGCCCA
>DLXW01000324.1:0-8615 GCA_003448685.1 Cyanothece sp. UBA12306 | reverse complement strand
CGCCCATGCCGCCCATATCAGGGGCTGGAGGTGCTTCTGGTTCAGGTTTTTCAACCACTAATGCTTCAGTTGTTAATACCATTCCAGCAATGGAAGCAGCATTTTGGAGTGCGGAACGAACGACTTTAGCTGGATCAATGATCCCTGCCTTAATCAGATCTTCAAATTCTCCAGTAATTGCGTTGTAACCCACATTAAATTCTGTGTTACGAACACTCTCAATAATGACAGAACCTTCGACTCCTGCATTATCAGACAATTGACGTAGAGGAGCTTCTAAAGCTTTAGCCACGATATCAGCTGCGACTTGTTCTTCAGGGTTGGTCAAACTTTGCTTAAACTCACTCACTTTTTTCGCCAAGTGAATTAAAGTAGTTCCGCCTCCTGGGACAATTCCTTCTTCTACTGCCGCTTTAGTAGCATTAAGAGCATCTTGAATCCGCAATTTGCGATCTTTGAGTTCAGTCTCGGTAGCAGCTCCAACTTTGATTACTGCCACACCACCAGCTAATTTGGCAATGCGTTCTTGTAGTTTTTCCTTATCGTAATCAGAATCGGTTTCTTGGAGTTGCTTACGTAGTTGAGCTACCCGTTTATCAATAGCTGCTGTGGCTTTGCTTTCTCCACTAGAAACAATGATAGTGTTGTCTTTTTCGACAGTCACTTTAGACGCTTGTCCAAGCATATCAAGAGAAACTGTATCAAGAGTAAGTCCTACTTCTTCAGAAATTACACTGCCTCCAGTGAGGATCGCAATATCCTGTAAAACTGCTTTGCGTCGTTCTCCAAAAGCTGGAGCTTTGATCGCTGCTACATTCAAAACGCCCCGTGCTTTGTTGACTACTAGGGTTGCTAAGGCTTCCCCTTCTACGTCTTCGGCAATTATGAGCAAAGGGTTGCCAGCGCGAGCAACATTTTCGAGAATGGGAACTAAATCAGCGATCGCACTAATTTTTTTGTCGGTAATCAGAATATAAGGTTTTTCAAATTCCACCAGTTGCCGTTCAGGATCACTGATGAAATAGGGGGAAAGATAGCCGCGATCAATTTGCATCCCTTCTACCACATCCAATTCAGTGGTTAAGGATTTGGATTCTTCAACGGTAATCACCCCATCGGTGGTCACTTTATCCATGGCTAGGGAAATCATTTTCCCTACTTCTTCATCATTTCCTGCGGAGACAGCAGCTACTTGGGCGATGGCATCACCAGCTACTGGTTGGGCAACGGTGGCAATTTCAGCCACTAGAAAAGTAATAGTTTTCTCTATACCCCGTCGCAAAGCTACTGGGTTAGCTCCGGCGATGACGTTTTTTAAGCCTTCTCGAATTAGGGCTTGACCAATAACGGTGGCGGTAGTGGTTCCATCTCCAGCTACTTCCTTGGTTTTGGAGGCAATCTCTTGAATGAGTCTAGCTCCAGTGTTTTCTAAGGGATCTTCGAGTTCAATTTCTTTGGCAACAGTGATCCCATCGTTAACGATTTGGGGGGCTCCAAATTTCTTTTCTAGTAGGACATTGCGTCCTTTGGGGCCCAGGGTAATACGAACAGCATTAGCCAGAGCATTGACCCCTTGTTCTAATGATCTTCTTGATTCATCGCTGAATGAAACAATTTTTGCCATAATTTTCCTAGGTGTTTTGCTGACTTTTGATATTGTCACGCCTCTAACCTTGGTCAGAGGCTCATCGCCTTAAGGGTTTTCCTAACATGAGAAACTGTCATCTCCCATCTAGATAGGGCTTGCTCTTGGCGATGATCTTTGGGTTTGTCTGACCCTACTTATGTCAATTTAGCACTCTTGAGGAGTGAGTGCTAATAATTTAGTTGATAATAAAAGGAAATAAACTTCATAAAAGGTGTTCGGTGTTCGGTTTTCACTATTTATAGCGTTTCTCACTTTGGTGAGGTACACTTTGATTTTCCTTCGACTGCCGACTGCCGAACTCCTGACTCGGTCAAAACCATTAACTTCTGTACTTCACGAGTATTGAGAACTGCTATATCATTTTTATCCCAATATATAGAAAAACCATAAATACAAAAAGAACACCCCAAGTTTAGAACTTGGGGTACTTCAATCTTCTGTTAAGTTATGGGCAATATTTTTCAATTCTCTGAGAAGTTCTTGCCTTTCTTGATTAGGACTCTCACCAATGCGAGATCTAAACAAGTCAATTACTCCTGTGAGATCTTGGGTAATTTCATCTTGAATGTAGTCTTCTTCGATAGTATTAAGAATTATCACTTGAGTGTTAAAAACTTCGCACAAAGTTAAAACGAAATCGGCTCCCAATCCTAGTAACTTATTCTTATTAGTCAAAACTAAGTGCTGTACCTGTTGGTCACAAATTAATTTAAGTAACCGAATTAATCCTGGGTGACGAAAATTGCCTTTTTTCCCTACATCCTGCAGAATTTTGTAATCCCAGCCCTTCTCCTCCAAGTAAACTTTGAGAATCGCTATTTGTCGGGCTAAATCATAGTCATTCTGATTGGCGTTAATTCTAACATAACCAATCGTCATCATAAGCAATTATTTCAGAAATTGGTGTTTGTTGACATACTCCCGTCGGCAGAGCCGAGGAATTCTAACACCTGAAGATGCTAGTTTTCTGCAATTTGGCATTAACTAAGATAAATCCACAAAAAGGATTATCAGCTAAAACCTAATTCTAATTATGAAGAATTACTAATTAATTATGTTACAATTTTTTGGCCACTTCTTGCAGTTGATCAACCAATTGATGATTTTTTTCATTGCGGCTCCCATAGAGACGAGCATTAAAAGCTGTAATAATCTCTTGGAGATCTTGATTTAATTCTTCTTCCTCCATATTATCATTGAGTTGATTAATAATTACTACTTCTGTACCAAAGATTTCACACAGAGTAAATATTAAGTCAGCTCCTAATCTTAATAATCGATCTTTGTGGGTTAAAACTAGACGCTTGACTTGTTGACTACAAATTAACTTCAGCAGGCGAATTAAACCTGGGTTATGACCATGAATTCCTCCACCAACGTCTTGAATAATTTGATAATTCCAACCTTGTTCGGTACAGTAACCTTTTAATAGGGAAATTTGTTCAGCTAAATACTCTTGAGATTGTTTATCCCCTACTCTTCCATAACAAATGGTCAATTTAGTATCATTTTGTGAGCCTAGCAATTCGTTCATATTGAATCGCCTATGACCCCCAACCGTTCTAGTGGCCTGAATTTTACCTTCTTGTTCCCAACGACGTAGGGTTTTTGTACTAACACCTAATAATTCCGCGGCTTCTTTGATAGTAATTAGATTGGTCATAACTTTCATCAATAAAATTGCGATATCTTTAACTCCACAGTATCAATTCGCGCAATATTTAGAATTAAACTGACAAAGTTGAGTTTTGGTAAACTTAAATAATTTAGTTGAGACAGCACTAAACAGATTAGAGAGTATTTTCATTATAACTTAAATAGTTAAATAGTTGCCTCAAGTATTGATTACCTTGTATGGTTTAGAACTAAGGAATTGGTTGAGATCCTCCCTATCTATCATAGTGGTGATTTACAATTTTCTAGCAACTTCTTGAAGCTGCTGAAGCAAATCAGATCTTTGACGGAGATGACTACTATAAACTAAATGATTAAAAGAATGAATAATTTCTTTTGTTTCATCGGCTAATTCTTCTTCTTCTATTGTTGCTCCAGTTTGATTGAGAAGAATAACTTCTATGCCAAAAATTTCACAAAGGGTAAATACTAAATTACCAGTTATTGTTAATAATTGATTTTTACTGTTTAAAACAAGACGGTTAACTTGTTGACTGCAAATTAGTTTGAGTAAACGAATTAATTCAGGATTAGAGCGATTAGCCCCTGATACTATATCTTTAATAATCTGGTAATTCCAGTTATTTTGGACACAATAAGCTTGTATAGTTGAAACTTGTTGATTTAATTGCTCTGGGGACTTGTTTTGACTCCCTCTGACATAGGCAATAGTCAATTGAGTTTCTTTTTGGGAGCCTAATAATTCACTAATTTTAAATCTTCGATGTCCTCCAACTGTCCTAGTGGCTTTCATTTTACCTTCTTGTTCCCAACGACGAATAGTTTTGGTGCTGACTCCCAATAATTCGGCTGCCTGTCTGATAGTAAGAAGCTTATTCATGAATTTTATGGTCAAAATAATGTCTAAACAGTTTGATTGGCGGTATCAAAAGTATTTTTGTGAATTTTTAATTTTTTTGCTAGTTACGCAATATACACAGAAGTACCTTGTACCATTTTGTCCCACAATCGTCAATTGTGCAAACCCTGAAAAACAATATACTTTGTCCATTATATCTCGTTAACTATATTGATTATTTCTCAATTTAATGACATTTTTCTAGATTTATCAGATATTTTAGACAGATTGACTCAATAATCCTTAATCTATTGATAATCTGCAACCATAGACTAATCTTACAACAAATGTCAATTTTTTGCTATAATTGGTCAAAGATTATCAAGAGAATTTAAGTCAAACTCTCTTGATAAATATCTACAAAATTTAACATTTTGGTGATTTTCAGCTTTTCTGGATTTAGACTGAAAGTTAGCAAAGTACCCCCTATGGTCTTCAGATGACGGAGAGCAATCTCAAAAAATGGAAAATCCTTAGTTCCCAATTAGTTATTGAGCACGAATGGTGTAAAATTAGACAAGATCAAATAGAACTGCCCAATGGTCGAGTAATTGATGATTATTTTATCAATATTCGCCCTGAGATTGTTGTAATTTTAGCCATCACACCTACTCAGGAAATCGTTTTTGTTCGTCAATATCGTCACGGAGTAACAGAGATTTTATTGGAACTCCCTGCGGGAAATTTTGAAAAGAAAATTGAAGATAGTTTTGAGGCAGCGCAGCGAGAGTTGGTAGAAGAAACTGGTTATGAAGTTGAATGTTTAATTAAGTTAGCAACAATTTATGACAACCCAGTTAAAAACAATAATAAAACCCATATTTTTTTAGGAATAAATGCCAAAAAAACAACTGTACAAAGTTTAGATATTACCGAAGAAATAGAAGTTGTTTTGATTCCTATAAAAGATATTGTAAACCAAGTTATATCAGGTGAAATTTGTGTTGCTGGAACTATTGCTGCTGTTTTTATGGGGTTGGAAATCTTAAGACAAAAATCTTAAATAAAGTCAAATTTCTTTTGCTAAATTGAGCCAATTACTAATTCCTTTTTTAGTAGGTTGTCCGGTTTGATTGAATGTCCAGATATCTCTTTTATTTTGGTACCCATAGCTAATATGAATTGGTCGATTTTTATCATAAAAATAAAGAGAGTCGAAGGGAAGTTTTTGAGAAAGAATCCAATCAACTAGGCGATCGCTATCAAAATCAAGAATCATGAAATCACAAGCAGCGCCTAGTCTAGAACAATAATAATTCCCTCGGCGATTAATTTCGTAAGACATATGTTGATCCCTTGTGGGATCAATACGCCCATTTTTCTTACCTGTTAGAGGATCTTTTTGGTTTAAGTATCGTTTCAAATCAGGGGAACAAAAGCCATAGGTTAGGTTAAATTTGTCCTGTCCAAAATGATCAATAATTGGTTCGATAATAATTTGGTTTAATGCTTTAATAGCCTCAATAGTTTCAGGATTTTTAGGAAAAGGATCAATCTTAGGAAAATACTTTTTATAGGTTTGAGTACAGGTACAAAAATCACCTAAAGTTAAATATTTTCCTAGGGCTATTGTCTCCATAAATTTTTCTTAGTAATTAAGCATATTTTTTATTTCTTCGAGGTGGGCATTGCCCACCCTAAAATTAGATAAAGATGCGATGTTGTAAAGAGGGCATTTGTTGACGCACTTGTTTTAGACGAGAGGGGCTTATTTCTGCAATCGCCATTCCTGGCTGTTCTCCTGCATCGGCTAGAATTGTTCCCCAAGGATCTATAATACAAGCATGGCCATGGGTAAAACGCCGCTCATAGTGGTTTCCTGTTTGCGCGGGAGCAATGATATAACAGGTATTTTCGATTGCTCTACTTTGAAGCAATACTTTCCAGTGATCTTTGCCAGTAAAAGCGGTAAAAGCAGCAGGAATAAAGATTACATCAGCCCCTTGATGGGATAAATGACGATAGAGTTCAGGAAAGCGAACATCATAACAAATAGATAGTCCTAAATTACCTAGTTGTTCAGAATGATACATATTGGGCAATGTTTTGCCAGCCATTACTGTACTCGACTCTCTATAAGTATTGCCATCGGGTACATCTACATCAAACAGATGAATTTTTTGATAGCGGGCGACTTCGGTTCCGGTGGGATCGATTAAAATTGCAGTATTATAAGCTTTAGTAGAATCATCTGGAACGGGTACGGGAAAACCACCACCCAAAATGGTAATTTGGAAACGTTGCGCCATTTTTTTGAGGAATTTTTGGGCTTCTAAGTCAATAGTTTGAGCTTGTTTTAATTTATCTTCTTCTTTGCCCAAAAAAGCAAAATTTTCTGGTAGTCCAATTAATTCAGCACCTCGACGAACAGCAAGTTCAATTAGTTCTTCAGCCTCAGCAAAGTTTTCTTCTAGGTTAGGCTTGCTTGTCATTTGAATGGCAGCAGCGAGATAGGATTTCATCAGTTATGTCAAGAATATTGTTAATGAAGCATGAAGCACTATTCTAACAAATTATTGAGCCGTTTTGAATTAAAAATTAAAAATTAAAAATTAAAAAAATAAATGCACAACACCTTATCTCTATTTTTGTCTTTTAGGTGAAAAATTATTAGCTCATTTACAAGTTAATCCTGCTATTTCTCTGGAGTATTTGTTAGCAAAAGTTCTACTAATATACTGAGAACTCCAGTTTGTCTGGGGACATTGAGAAGTTTAGCTACTTCTTAATGCTAATGAATCCCCATGGGGTGCGTTCAATTATCGTTAAGACTTGTATAATTCTGCTATTAAACTGGGTTATCTGGACAAAATTTCTTTTAATCCCCGTTTTAATCGTTCAATTCCTTCGATAGCTGTTGATTGTTGTAGGGAACCATAAGCAATCCTTAAATAGCATCCTTCTGTCATACCAAATGTTGTACCAGGAAGAACAGCAACTTGATAATTTTTAATGAGTTGTTCAACCAATTCAATATCTTTGATTTCTGTGTTAATTTTCAAGAAAAGATAAAAAGCACCGTCACTAGGAATTAGGGTACAGATATCTTGAAGATCAATAAAAGATTCTTCAATAAAATCTCTAACTTTTGCTATTTCTCGAAGATTTTGCTGACAATACTTTTTACCTATATTTAAAGCACCTACTGCTGCATATTGGGAGATAACAGGGGGACAAATTAAGATAGTATCTTGAATTTTTTTGACAGCATCTAAGAGGTGTTTAGGAATCACCATATAGCCAATGCGCCAACTGGCAAATCCATAAGCTTTAGAAAGACTATACAAGGAAATAGTATGATTTTCATTCCCTTGAATTGAACCAGGAGAAAAATGTTTTATCCCATTATAAGTAAAGTATTCGTAAGGTTCATCGGAGATATGATAAATTCCTTTTTCTTGACAAATTTGATTAATTTCTCGTAACATCGGTTCACTGTAAATAACTCCAGTGGGATTATTAGGAGAAATAGTTACAATAGCACGAGTTTTATCGGTAATAGCTTGTTTGATAGCATCAGGACGAAGTTGATAATTTTCGTCCGTTGCGACTAAAACTGGCTGACAATCTGCCATAGTAATAGCCATTTCATGGTTAAAATAATAGGGAGTATTGAGGATGATTTCATCTCCGGCTTGGGTAATAGCTAAAATTGCATTAACAAAAGCCATATTGCCCCCCGCAGTTACTAGAATTGATCGCTTATTATTAAGCTTAATTTGATTATCTTCTTCTAATTTTTGAGTGATTATTTCAATCAGTGGTCGAATACCTTGTACTGCTTGGTATTTATGATTATTAGGATCATTAATAAATTTGGTAATATGAGCGATCGCTGCCTCAGGAGGTGGATAAAAAACTACACCTTGTCCTAAAGAAATTGTCCCAGCATTGTCTCTAATAAGTTGTCCAACAATAGGAATAATAGGAGACTGTACTGCTGTCATGCGAGAAGATAAATGATTCATATTTCTTCTTCTAAATCAACACCCAATTCCTTTAGCTTTGCTGCTAATTTTTCAGCCCGTTGATGTTCTTGTTCAGCCCTTTGACGCTCTTGTTCAGCCCGTTGACGTTCTTGTTCAGCCCGTTGACGTTCTTGTTCAGCCTTTTCTTTTTCTTCAGTATAACTAGAAAAAGATTCTCCATTGGGATGATAAATAAGCAATTCAGGTTGTGCTAATTGAAAACGAATTCCCAAACGGGGACTAATCCAATTATCAATGTCCTCAATAACTTCTAAAGTTTGATCCTTTCTTAATAACCCACTAAAATCATTTTTATCTGGATCATAAATATAATATTCTTCTACACCATGATGCTCATAAAATAAGAGTTTTTTATTCATTTCTCTTTGAGTATTACCTGGCGAAAGAATTTCAAAAACAACCTGAGGGGCTACATTGTCTTCCTTCCATTGTTGATAAGAACCTC
>DLXW01000352.1 GCA_003448685.1 Cyanothece sp. UBA12306 | reverse complement strand
GACTATATATGACTATGTTTCTCTTGAATGTTTATGATACCAATACTTATCAAGAAACAGGTTTTCATGAATTTAATAATAATGATGATTTGATTTTAAGTCTTGGTTTGCAATATAATTCAGTTTGTAATGAATAGAAAATTTATTTATATTTTTTTAGAATAATAATATTTATGAAAATGTTTAATGAATTTTCCTCTTGTTTACCATCCTCAATATGTCGCTCCTCTTCCTGATAAGCATCGATTTCCGATGCTTAAATTTCGGTTACTTTATGAATTATTATTAGCAGATAAGCTTGTAGGAACTCAGGATATTTATACTCCAAAATCACCGGATTTAGAGCTAATTAAATTAATCCATACTTCTGATTATGTTACTTCTTATTGTCAAGGAACTATTGATCCAAAATCTCAAAGACGCATAGGTTTACCCTGGAGTCAGGAATTAGTTCAACGGACTTTAATAGCTGTGGGGGGGACTATTTTAACGGCAAAATTAGCCTTAAAATATGGATTAGCCAGTAATACAGCAGGGGGAACCCACCATGCTTTTCCTAACTATGGATCAGGGTTTTGTATTTTTAATGATTTAGCGATCGCATCGAGAGTTTTACAAAAATTAGGATTAGTGAAAAAAGTTCTTATTGTCGATCTTGATGTTCATCAAGGGGATGGAACTGCTGTGATTTTTCAAGATGATCCCACAGTTTTCACTTTTTCTGTTCATTGTGAAGCTAATTTTCCAGGAAGAAAGCAAAAAAGCGATCTTGATATACCTTTACCTGAAGGGTTAGATGACGATGGTTATTTGCAAATTTTGGCCAAATATTTGCCTGATTTATTGTCTCAAGTTAAACCAGATTTAGTATTATATGATGCGGGGGTAGATATTCATGTTGGCGATCATTTAGGAAAACTCGCTGTGACTGATACGGGGTTATACCGTCGGGAAATGCAAGTATTAAGTACCTGTGTCAACGCAGGATATCCAGTGGCAAGTGTAATTGGTGGAGGTTATGCAAAGGATCTATCAAAATTAGTATACAGACATTCTTTACTACATCGCGCTTCACGGGATATTTTATGACACGTTTATAGAAAAAGTGAAAGTTTGCAACAGATTACCTGAAGCATCAAATGCACGAACAGTTACTGGACGATTGACTCCTTTATTGCGGAAAATTTCTTGAAAACTCCATTGTTCTTCAACATCTTGCAAATCTTCGAGAAGAAAAGGGCCTCCTAGACCAATTTCTACTTTTATTCTATCCACTTCTGGTTCGGCTGTACCAGAAAACATAACGTGAGTATCTACAGCAATGTTTGCACCTAGAATTGGCTGATTGACTTTGACAAATGACTTACGACTGGATTGAAGATTTTGAAAGCGTTTGAGAGCCTCACTTTCTATTTTGGCGATGGCATTATCAGGCTTAATACCAGCAATTTTGGACTGAGGAAAGATAAAAAATAAAACTTTTCCAGACACACTGGTATTTTTATATTTAGTACAATAGCGATTGCTAGTCCAGCGTTTATTCGATCTGGTTCTGCCATCTGTTCTCCAATCTAAACAGCGATCTTCCCCGATGAGTTCTAATAAAACAGAAGAACCCTCTCCTAGTTTATTATGAGGTCCTCCATCAGCCACAAAAATAGGAACAACTTTGTCTTTATAAACCACAACACCTACATCACCAAGATTAACTCCTGTTCGATCGCGAAATTTACGATCTACTCTACCAGTACTGACATTCCAAGTAGGAATTACAATATAAGGATAGTTATCTGGGTCAACATATCGATTAGGTTTTTCAGTAATACCTGGCCAATTAAAAGCCGTAGGACATTGATCTGTTGGTCCACTACCACCTTTACAAGCCTTCCATGAGCCATCAATATCTAAGGATAACTTAGCTTCAAAAAAGACTGTATTATCCGGAAATCGAAGTAAGGCTTTTACATTATTTTTATCTTGAGAACAACGACGAAATCCAGTCATGGTAACACCTTCAAAAATATTCTCTTGATCGCATCGCTCATACTCTCGCCGATAAGATTCATCGATAGGAATAGCTTGGTCAAAAGGAACATTTTCTAAAATACTTGCTGACTGAGAAGGTGGGCTGTAGCTTGATTGAGCTAACGCTACTGTTGGCAAAAAGCTCATTCCACTAAAAATGCTTAGGGTAAGTAATATAAGTGCCAAAGTACGCAAAAATAGATTTTTTATCATATTACTTACCCATAAACGAAAAATTTAGCACTACTAGCCTTACTACCAAATCCTGTCTCAAAACGCATATCATTACTATTTCTTGAACCTGCTTGGGCAATACGCATATCACTCAAAGAACCTTTGGGTAATACGATAGCAATATGTCCTTGTCCACCTCTAGTTGGTCGAGGACAACAAGCTACAGTTGGCTTACCATTTTTAGCACTGGAAATAGCAACAGCCTTACTAACAGTTTTCCATTTACCATCATCACCACCTCGACTCAATTCATTGAATAAATCAGTGGCACTTTTCGGCTTATTGGGAGTATTATTTCCATAGACAGGATGAGGTTTGACGTAATTACCTGCACTAGGTCCATATCGAGGCACAGGAACATCAAGTTGATCTAAGAAATCACCAGCAAACCAATTACAAAAGGTTTCTGCAATGCCATCACCCGTAATATCTCTTTTTTGATAATAAGGCTGTTCTGCATTGACTTTTTTTACTGCATCTAAGATTCCTTGACCACCTGCTACATCAGGATCTTCAATGCGAATATGAGGATCGTACGCAAACCAATTATATAGTCCACTGACAGGAACATCTAGCTCAAATTCCCAGTGGTCATTATCTGCTGGTTTGTACCAATTAATTTCAAGGATTTTCCCTTTTTTCAAATCGAAAAAATCAGTTTCAGGAAGTGCTGTGCTGTCCATGGTTGATAACTTAATTTTTGTATCAACAACAGCAATAATTTTGGCATTGATCATTGTTTATTTATCCTATAAGTATTAGACGATGGGATTAACAAAATCTCGAGGATTTAGTGGCACTCCATTTCTTCGCACTTCAAAATGTAGATGTATTCCTGTTGAACGACCAGTGTTTCCCATGATCCCAACAAGATCTCCTTGGTTAATTGTATTGCCTGCGCTGACATTGACAGACTTTAAGTGAGCATAGCGGGTTTGCAAACCCATAGATGAATGATCGATATAGACAACATTGCCATATCCACCCCCACAATCTCCATCACCCACTGAGCAATGTTTAACTGCCACAATAACCTTCCCACTAGCAGATGCAAAAATAGGTTTGTCAGGTAATCCCAGTTTATGGGCTATATCAATACCATTATGTCTTGGTCGATGAGGAGGTTGGAAGTCACTGGTAACGACGAAACCCACTCCTACTGGCTTAATTAAACCTGTCCCAATTAAAAGGGTTATTTCCTCTGGATCGAATTCTATCGAATGTCCGTCAGCATCAATCCCTTCTGCAACAATTTCTCGTTCACCACCCGTATTGAAACTTATATTAGCAAACCATTGACCATTAGTAACAGATACTGGCTCAGAAATAAGAGGATAGTTAGTTCCTCCATAAGGACTATATAAATTAACAGAAACCACTTTAGAGTCTGCCGTACCAGATACGGATATATTAGTATTCAGCCCAAATTGATCACCATCATTAGGGTTTTGAATCTTAACCAGTGACATTTTTATTTTCTCCTGTTGATAAATGTTATGTTTGATCTCTAGAAACGGAGGGGACTGCCCTAATTAATAGTAATAGGTATCATTGGGGTTGATTTTGGGATTTTACGCTAAAATTCCCCCTGCTTGCACAAATAAATCTTCTGCTTTCTCATAACCGATTATTGGCTGATCGTAGCGACCAGGTGGGAGAGAAGCCCATTCCCAGCTTGTCCGATTACAAGCCTTTCTGATTCTTCCTTGTTCGATGTCTGTTAAAGCCCCTCGCCATTTAATTAACTGAATTGCTCCCTTGTCCTGATTCACGGGATAAAAGTCTGGAATATTTAGTGCATTGGCCACTGTATCCCAAGTGGTGTTTAAGAATTGATATCGTCCTGCGGCAGAAGAACAATAGCCTCCTGCACAGACAATTCGGCGGGGATGATCAGAAAAATCGGAAAAAGTTTGGAAACTATAGATGATATTATATCCTGTTTTTTGTCCATCTCCAATATTTTTATCGGTCCCTTCAGCCCAAGCAACCATATCTAAAAAAGCCATGAGTTGCCTAGACGCACTAATTCCTCCATCGAGAGGAGAGCCATTTTTTACCTCGACGTGATCTTTGAAAGCGTACCAGTTAAAAAAACCACCACGATTTGACTTAAGTTCAAACTCCCAGTGATTTCTTGGAGCTGAACGATACCAATTTACTGCTATTTTCTCACCTTTAGATAGGTTGAATTTTTCTCCAGGACTATCGATATCACTACTATCAATTGTTAAACGCTTTATAACTGTATCCTGAAGAGCAACTATAGATATTCCGTCCATCGAATAATGTCTCCTCGAAATGTAATAATTTTTGATATTTTTTCTTTCTCTATATATTAGAGTTGTTTTGAATAATGAAGCTAAAAATTTTGGATTTACTTTAGATTATCCTCAAATAATAGGGTGTTAGGAATCAAGGACTATTGAAACCTAATTCTGATTCAAGTTTTCATCTTTAAACTAAAGATGCGATAATGAATTCTTGGTAAATAAAAGGAAACCAAACTATGCGACTATCCCAGATGCTTTTTGTTACCCTACGAGAAGATCCCACCGAAGCAGAAATTCCCAGCCATAAACTACTATTACGGGCAGGATATATCCGTCGTATTGGTGGCGGAATTTACGCCTATTTACCCCTAATGTGGCGAGTTTTGCAGAAAATATCCCAAATAGTCCGTGAAGAAATGGACGCAACAGGGGCCCAAGAATGTTTGCTTCCTCAATTAC
>DLXW01000355.1:1984-3509 GCA_003448685.1 Cyanothece sp. UBA12306 | reverse complement strand
AGAAACATAGTCATATATAGTCAAATAGAGATAAATATGTTAAGTTTATTTGTACTTAACTAGAGCCTCCTTGACAAAAATTAATGGCTTCTTTGAGTTGCTTAATGGTACAATTAAACCAGACTAATGATTGCCACCAGTTACTTAATACTAAATTAACAAATAACTAGGGATTTAGTCGCCAGATAACTTTCCTTAATTTAACCAATTAATTTATGAGATTAGTTGAGAGACATATTATTCAAAAAAATCATCGGTTTTACGCTGAAATTGACCGACTATGTTTCTTATCTAAAAATCTCTATAATTATGCTAATTATTTAGTTCGTCAGTCTTTTATATTTGAAAACACTTATCGTAACTATCATGACATTCAAAAGACGCTACAAAATCAACCAGACTATCAAGCCATTCCCGCCAAGGTTTCTCAACAAATTTTGATGATAATTGAGAGAAACTGGAAGAGTTTTTTAGCCGCTAATAACGCTTACAAAGAAACCCCATCAAAATTTAAAGGCCGTCCTCGTCTTCCTGGATATAAACATAAAATGAAAGGAAGAAATGTGGTAGTTTATACAAAACAAGCTATCAGCAAAAAACAACTTAAACAAGGTCTGATTAATCCGAGTAAAACCGAGATTTCCCTAAAAACCAAGGTAGATACTGCAAAAATCCAACAAGTTCGTCTTGTCCCTAAACTTAACCATTATGTGATTGAGGTCATTTATGAAGCCACGGAAAAACAATACGAGTTAGAGGAAAATCGTTACGCTAGTATTGATATTGGCTTAAACAATTTAGCTACATTAACTTTTAATCAAGCCGGAATTAAACCACTCTTGATAAATGGCAGACCGTTAAAATCTATCAATCAATACTATAATCAAGTCAAAAGCTATTTACAATCTCTTTTAGGAGAAAATCAATCAAGCCAGAAACTGAAAAAGCTTTGTAATAAAAGAGAATTTAAAATCAATGATTATCTCCATAAAGCATCTCGTTTGATTATTGATACTCTCATTAATCAAAAAATAGGAACTCTGATTATTGGCCACAATCCTGACTGGAAACAGAAAATCAACTTAGGGAAAAGAAACAATCAAAATTTTGTATCTATTCCCTATAATAAGCTCATAGAAATGTTATCTTATAAAGGGTCAATGGTGGGAATTAAGGTAATTATTACTGAAGAATCTTATACATCAAAAGCTTCTTTTCTGGATAACGACCCTCTTCCTGTTTATCAGAAAGGTCAAAAAAATCAAGTAACTTTTTCTGGGAAAAGAGTAAAGAGAGGTTTGTATCGTACAGGCACAAGAAAATTAATCAATGCCGATGTTAATGGGTCGTTGAACATTATGAGAAAAGCAGTCCCAAATGCCTTTAGCTATGGGATAGAGGGTGTTGTAGTTCACCCAGTCAGGGTAATACCGGCAAAATAAAAATATGTCATATTTGTCTATATTTTTATGAACTATCATTATATTTAGGGACGTGTTCAGAGATATAGCAGTCGCCAAGGTGG
>DLXW01000355.1:0-1835 GCA_003448685.1 Cyanothece sp. UBA12306 | reverse complement strand
AGTTTTACTTGGAGACTTCTGACTTGGAGACTTCTGACTTCTGCTATATTACTGTCTTAAGAATTATTAACGAAGTGAAAACCATTACCTGTTTTATGCTCGAGTATTCCCTAAGTCCTATATATAACATCACGCATTGTATTTAGGACATTACCAAAAGATGAAAACTTGTTGTAGCCTAATAAATGCCTTTTGCCTTTCGCATAGCGGTATCTTGCCCTAATTATGACTCAATCTTCTATTTTACCAGCTAAAATAAGTCATGTTTTACCCAATTCTATTGCCGAAGAAATTGGCTTTGAAGTGGGGGATGCTTTGGTGTCTATTAATGGTATGAAATTGAGGGACTTAATTGATTATCAATTTTTGTGTGCTGATGAATTTTTAGAATTGGAAGTAATAGATATTCAGGGAAAACTTCATAGGGTAGAAATAGAAAAAGACTATGATGATGATTTAGGCTTAGAATTTGAAACCGCCTTATTTGATGGCTTAATTCAATGTAATAATCATTGTCCTTTTTGTTTTATTGATCAACAACCCCCAGGAAAGAGAGATAGTCTTTATTTAAAGGATGATGATTACCGTTTAAGTTTCTTGTATGGCAGTTATTTAACTTTAACTAATTTAACCCAAAAAGAATGGGATCGTATTGAAAAAATGCGACTTTCTCCTCTCTATGTTTCTGTTCATTCAACAGAACCAGATATCCGTATTCGTTTATTAAAAAATCCCCGTGCGGGACAAATACTAGAACAGTTTCAATGGTTCCAAGAAAGGGACTTACAAATTCATGCACAAGTGGTAGTTTGTCCAGGTATTAATGACGGTATTCATCTCGAAAAAACCTTACAAGATTTAGCATCTTTCCATCAAGGAGAGATTCCAGCAATCATCTCTGCTGCGGTAGTTCCAGTGGGGTTAACTCGCTTTCGTCCCACGCAAGATGAATTAATTCCGGTAACTTCTGAAAAAGCAAAAGAAGTAATTAAACAAGTCCAGACTTTACAACAACAATTCTCTCAAAAATTTGGCAGTAATTTTGCTTGGTTAGCTGATGAATGGTTTCTAATTGGACAACAAGAATTACCCTCAGAATCCCATTATGAAGATTATCCCCAAATTGGTAATGGGGTGGGTTCTATTCGTCAGTTTATTAAAGAATTTCAAGGGAAAGCACAAAAATTGTTACCCCAAAAAGTTGATTCATCTGTTACCTTAACTTGGGTAGTAGGTAATGCGGTTGAACAAGCATTTCAACCTTTAGTTAAGCAATTAAATCAAGTAGAAAATTTAAGCATTAATTTAGCTGCTTTACGCAGTGATTATTGGGGACAAGAAATCACCGTTACAGGATTATTAACAGGACAAGATTTGTTGGCAGGTTTAGCTAGTAAAAATTTGGGAGATGGATTGCTTTTACCTTCAGTTATGCTCAAGCATGATGATACCTTATTTTTAGATGATCTGACTGTTGAAGAAGTCGAAAGAGAATTAAATGTTCCTATTTTACCCGTGGCTAATGTTGAGGAATTAATTGAGAGAATTATCAATAAAAGTTGATCTCTAATAATAGAGTTTCCTTTATTTATAAGACAGCCGGCAAGTTTTTAAAAATCAATACAAGGTTTAAGAATGGGAATAGTTAATCTGTGCTCGCTAGAACTTGTCTTGAAGATCTCAGACTAACCATCAAAGAGTTAAAGAAACTTATCGCAATGAGCAGGGAAGTGTTCACACTATAGCAGTCGAAGCATAGATTAGGACATCATAATTGTTAATTCAAGGGAAACAGACAATAGAAAAACTTCCTAACCTTTAGTTCGACTGCTATA
>DLXW01000059.1:16306-25850 GCA_003448685.1 Cyanothece sp. UBA12306 | reverse complement strand
TGGTTAGCACAACCAGCAGCTTTAGTGCCAGGGAGTAAACTGGTGGATGCGCCGGCCCATTATCAAACGGTGGAAGATGTCCTGAAAGTTGCCAAAGACTATGAATTGGTGATTATGTACACCAGTACCCCCACTTTACCCAATGATGTTAAATGCGCAGAAGCCATTAAGGCACAAAATCCTCATACTCAAGTGGGTTTATTGGGAGCTCATGCGGCGGTTTTACCCAGCCAAACCCTAGAAGAAAATCCGATTTTAGATTTTGTCTGTCGCAACGAATTTGATTACACCTGCAAAGAATTAGCCGAGGGAAAACCCTACGATCAGATTAAAGGACTCAGTTACCGCGATCAATACGGCAAAATTCAACATACTGAGGAAAGGGAATTAATCCATGATTGGGATTCTATGCCCAGTGTTTTTCCTGTTTATGCTGATAATCTCAATATCAATAACTATTTCATTGGTTACCTCCTCAATCCTTACATTTCTTTGTACACAGGTCGGGGTTGTCCTGCCAAATGTACTTTCTGTTTGTGGCCCCAAACTATTGGGGGACATCAATACCGCGCCAAAAGTCCCGAAGCGGTGGGTCAAGAAATGGCTTTAGCCAAGTCTCTTTGGGGTGACTCTATTCGGGAATATTTCTTTGATGATGATACCTTTACCATTGATAAAAAACGAGTAATTGCAATTAGTGAACATCTCAAAAAATTAAAATTAACCTGGAGTTGTAATGCGCGGGCGAATCTTGATTATGAAACCCTTAAAACCCTAAGAGATAATGGTTTAAGGTTGCTATTAGTTGGCTTTGAATCAGGTAATCAAAAAGTTCTTGATGGGGTGAAAAAGGGTATTAAATTAGAAGTTGCTCGTAAGTTCATGAAGAACTGTAATAAACTCGGAATTAAAGTCCATGGGGCTTTTATTATCGGTTTACCCAACGAAAGTAAAGAAACTATTGAGGATACTATTCGCTTTGCTTGTGAAGTGAGTCCCCATACAATTCAAGTTTCTATTGCTTCCCCTTATCCTGGCACAGAATTGTATCAACAAGCTTTAGATAATGGTTGGTTTGCTAATAAGAATTTAGTCGCTAGTTCAGGAATTCAAATGTCTAGTTTACAATATCCTAACCTATCAGCAGCAGAAATTGAAGATGCAGTTGAACAAATGTATCGTCGTTTTTATTTCCGTCCTGGTGCGATTATTCCTATTGTTAAAGAAATGCTGGGTGATCCCCAAATGTTGGTGCGTCGTCTACGGGAAGGTAAGGAATTTATGGCTTATTTAAACGAACGTCATAACCGGACTTTAGTAGGTGCTTCTTAATTTATTTAGTATAAGCTAAAACCTTCATCTGTAGAGGTCAACGGCCGTTGACCTCTACTATTTTTCTTATATACTATTAATGCCCTAAAAAGTTGTTTTACGGTTACTCTCTCAAATGTTAGTGCTATAATATCTTAGACTAAATCCGAGCGCAGGGACTATGAGTCAGACAAAATCTTGGTTTCAGAATCGAGTTTGTATTCTGGCAACAATGCACAAAAAAGAACAGGCGATCGCGCCTCTATTAGAAAAAGAATTAGAGGTAAAGGTAGTTGTTCCTGAAGCATTTAATACCGATATTTTTGGTACTTTTACAAGAGATATTAAACGATTAGGGACGCAATTAGAGGCTGCACGCTTAAAAGCAAAAAAAGCTTTATAAATGACAGGAGAATCTTTGGTTATTAGCAGTGAAGGCAGTTTTTTTCCTCATCCTAACTTACCTTATCTGTCCTGCAATAGAGAGTTAATTTTATTTTATGATAAAGATAATCAAATTGAAATTGTTGCTGAAGAAATATCCTTAGAAACAAATTATCATTATGGGGATGTATTGTAATTATTGTAATCCTTGAACAAAAATAATTATTTTACTTTTTCAGACTCCATATTTTATAATTGATCAATAATTTTGAATAATCGTTTGCGAAAATATGCCTGATATTGTTGATATTGCAGTTAATGCAGAAGAATTTTCTACCTTGGTTACGGCGGTTAAAGCTGCTAATCTAGTAGACGCTTTAAAAAGTTCTGGTCCTTTTACTGTTTTCGCGCCAAATGATGCTGCATTTGCTAAACTTCCCCCAGGAACAATTCAAACTTTAGTCCAGAATATTCCACAACTAGCACGAATTTTGACCTACCATGTAGTTCCAGGTAAATTAATGAAAGCTGATTTAGCTAAAGTTAATTCGGTGATTTCCTTGGAAGGTTCACCTATTTCTATTGATTGTTCTGATAATTTTGAAGTCAAAAATGCTACTGTAATTGCTGCTGATATTGAAGCAGATAATGGGGTTATTCATGTGATTGATAATGTTATTTTAATGGGATAGTTATTATTGATTTTTTCGAGTTTTACTTGTTTTAAATCAAAAGATATGATACTAAATCCGGTTCATTAACCCACTTATAGATTGCTCTGTTCGAAGTTCCCTGCTTTTGTCAAACGGAGGTATGGCAACCGGATTTAGTATAGGGTGGACATTGCCCACCCTACATTCATCAATATATCCTAGCGATATTCTTTGTTTTGAATATCATTTAAACGCGCTTCTGGACGCAAGAAACGATCCATTTGTGATTCAAAAAATTGACGATTTTTGAGTAAATGTTTTGGATTTTGATCGTCTAAAGGATATAACAAAGCTTGGCGTAAAGCTTGAAGAACGGCTGAAGTAACATTATACATTGAGCGCTGAAAAGTAATCCCTAATTGAATCAAAACATCCTTTTCTCCTCGACAATGTTTTTGATAGTATTCTATCAAATAATCAGGCAGAAAATGGTACATATCATCCATCAATAATGTGGGGGGAATACCTGCTGTTCCCACAGGGAAAACATCAGCGTATAAAATACCATAATGAAAGTCTTTTTGCTCATCAGGAACCTGTTTTGCCTGAGCATTATAGGACTTAGTACCACGAAAAGGAGAAGTCCGATAAAATACCGCTTCAACGTAGGGTAAAGCTGCTTCATAAAGCCAAGTAAAGCCCTGAGATTTCGGAATAATTTCGTAGCATTCATCCCCAATATAAACATGATGATAAATGGGACGACCTGCAATGGCAAAAATGCCGTTAACCAAGAAATTCATGGCATCAAGAACCCCTTTAAATCCCCCTTCATCATAAATATCAGACATCTCAAAAAACACCGGAGCCATGACTTCCCAAAATAACCCCAAATTAGAATAATAGGATAGCTGTCTAACCTGTTCGAGAAACATTTCAGGAAACAGTTTATATAGCCCTAACATAGCAGGATTATTTTTAAAATAGGCTTTAATAGCCAGGTCTGCATTGGCTTTATATTCCTCACTATCAAGGTAAGCATCAAACTTACCCCAGCCCATATCTCGACCATGCCAGAACATTGCTCGCATACAAGCTTCAGCAAATTCCATATTAATGCGATCGTGCCACAAATGATGAAAAAGTTTCGGCATTTTGCCCGTTTTTCCTTTTTCCATAAATGCGATTAATTCAGGATGGGCAGAAGCTTTTCCTCGCCAAATTCTGAGGTCAGCATCGTCTCCAGCATAGTGATTATGTAAGTCTAAATATTCCTGGGGAAGGAAATATTTAAAGAAGGGAAGAGGATCTAAAAATACCCTTTCAGCAATATATAATAAGTCTCGCCAATAGAAGTCCATCGGTACAGCATAGGCTTTATAGATACCGATAATTTGCATCAAGTTTTCTGGGGTATCTGGTAACATTGAACCCCCTGCTTCGAGACGATGAATGATATCAGCAAATTGATGATTAGAAGGGGGAAGTATGGCTGTTTGTTTGATTGATGTTTGTACCATAATTATTCCTTAGTTGTCATTGATATTTAGGAGGCGAATCATTTTTGATTAGTTAAGGACAAAGCAACTTGTTCAGTCTGATTAATCTTGACTGCTAATAAATCGGTAGTGGGTTCAATCCAACGGAATAACCAATTAGGTTGAATGCCGAGAAATAAAATGATCAAAGTTAAAACAAAAGCGGGAATCGTTTCAGATTTTAAGACGGGAGGATAATAGGCTAATTTATTATCTAATTTGCCAAAACAAGTCCGATTAAGCAAAATTACAAAATAAACAGCCGTTAAACCAGAGGCAATGATGCAAAATAAGGTAGGAATGGGAAAGGTGGCAAAACTGCCCTGAAATACCACAAATTCCGCCACAAATCCGACTAAACCAGGAATACCTGCACTAGCCATTCCTGCCGTAATCAAGAGGGCGCTGGTTAGAGGTAAACCGCGAATGGGGTTCATTAAACCATTGAGAACGTCTAAATCACGGGTTCCTATTTTGCGTTCTACAATACCGACGAGATGGAAGAGTAAGGCAAGAATCAACCCATGACTAATCATTTGTGCCACTGCCCCTAGGATGCTTAATTGTGTTCCCGCCGCCGCCGCAACTAAAATATAGCCCATGTGTCCGATGGAACTGTAGGCAACCATGCGTTTGATGTCTTTTTGAGCGATCGCACTTAATGCGCCATAAAGTACACTAACAGTACCAATAATGGCTAATCCAGGGGCAACTAAAGACCAAGTATCAGGGAATAATTGTAAACCGAAGCGAATTAAGCCGTAAGTTCCTAATTTTGCGAATATTCCGCCTAAAAGAATGGTAACAGCCGGAGAAGCTTCTGTGTAGGCATCAGGTAACCAAGTATGGAGAGGAACTAGGGGAATTTTAATGCCAAATCCCACTAATAAAGCTGTCAATAAAATTAGTTGAGTGGTTAAAGATAAACCCTGGGTAGTGATAGTATCATAATCAAAATTAGTGGCACCAGTGAGAAAAACAATCCCTAAAAAAGAAGCTAAGACTAATAAACCTGAGACTGCCGTGTAAAGAAGAAATTTAACGGAAGCATAGCCTCTTTTCTCTCCTCCCCAGATAGCAATCATTAAATAAAAAGGGATTAATTCTAGTTCGTAGAAAATGATGAAAAGTAATAAATTTTGTGCCACTAAAGCCCCTGTAATCCCAGCATTAATTAAAAGAATTAATCCATAATATAGGCGAGGACGTTCAACATTTTCTCCAATGCTATAAATGGCAATAATGGTTAATAAACTATTTAATACTAACAGAGGTAAAGATATTCCATCAACTGCCAAACTATAGCTTAATCCAATTGGTTCAGCCCAGGGTAAATATTCGGAAAATTGCCATCCAGAATTGCCTAGATCAAATTTAGTTAATAACCAGATACCTCCCGACAAAATAATCAACCCTAAGATAGTAGTTAGTTGTCGCCAACGAAAAGATTGCAACTGTACCGGCAAAAAACCGATACCAATTGCGCCAATAATTGGAAACCAAAGTAAAAAACTTAACATTTTTTCTCCCTTTATCTTACTTAAATTAATTGATTTCGTATCCCCTAAAAAACTTGAGATACGAAGGGATAACAAACGATACCAACAAACAAGATTACTCCTAGCAAAATTGAGAAGAAATAAAATTGAGTTTGTCCAGAGACATTGTACTTTAAACTTTGTCCAGTAAAGATAGTGGCTAAGCCAACTAAGTTAATTATTCCATCAACTAAATAGCGATCAAACCAAGCAATAATTTGAGAAATTAAACCAACAACAAAGACAATTGTTACTCGATAAAGTTGTTCTGTGTAAAGATCGTAAGCAAAAAAATCTTGTAGGGCTTTAGGTTTAAGTTCGATAGGTTTAGAGATGTTATCATTGAGGTAAATTAAAGCTGCTGTACCCGCACCCAATAAAGTTGCAATAACTAAAGGAATAGCAACCTTTAAATTAAGATTTTGCCATTCTGGTAATAGATTCCATTGTTGCAATAAAATAGGTACGTGCAGAGCAAACCCCATCATAACCGTCATGGGTAATACTACAGGCCATAAACCTTCAGGAGAACGGACAGTCATTGGTTTAGTTTTACCGCCAAAGATTAGACTAAATTCTCGAATAAGACTAAATGCAGTCAAGCCATTGACAATAACCAAAACCCCTACTAACCAAGGATAGTTTGTCCAAAGGTGATCAGCCATTTCTGTGAGAGTCCAAAAACAGCCTAAAGGGGGAAAGGCAACTAGAGAAGCAGCACCTATGAGATAACAAAGTCCAGATATGGGACGACGGGACCATAAACCACCATATTGAGTTAAATCTTGGGTGATAGTATTTAAAATAACTCCCCCAATACTCATGACTAACAATGACATAGCAATGGCATAGGTAAACAATAATTTCAAAGCTGTTGCATCGAGTTGGGTTCCCACTGCGATGAAAACTAGCCCCATATAGGCACTTACGGAATAGGAAAGAGATCGCTTGAGATCTATTTGGGCAATGGCAATTAAAGACGCGCCAATGGCTGTTACTGCCCCAACAATGACCATAACTTTAGTCGCGAAAGGAGATAATGCTAAGACGGGTTGTAACTTAATCAAAACCCAGGCCCCTGTCGATACAACGATGGTATTGCGTAAAATGGTGGCCGGCATTGGACCTTCCATGGCCTCATCTAACCAAAGATGGAGGGGAAATTGAGCGCATTTGCCCAAAGGACCAGCAATTAAAGCTAGACAAAGTAATGTAGCTATTTTTGGGTCGAGATTTGCGGTTTTTGCCCATTCCCCTAACTCCGTATAATTCCAAGTTCCAGCTAAGGGTAATAATGCTACTACTCCCATCAGCAAAATTAAATCCCCAACCCGTTTGGTTAAAAAGGCATCTCTAGCTCCAGTTACGACTAAAGACTGATTAAACCAAAAGCCAATTAATAAATAGGTTCCTAGGGTTAGAATTTCTAGGACAACATAGCTAAAAAACAGTGAATTACATAAAACTAATGTGGATATTCCTGCTTCAAATAAGGCGAGAAGAGAATAAAATCTGGCCCAACCCCAATCCATTTCTAAGTAACCAATGGCATAAATTTGGGCAACTAGATTTAAACCCGTAATTAATACTAATGCGCCAATTGTAATTGAGGAAATTTCTAAGTCAAAAGCAATGTTTAAATCGGCAGCATGAAGCCATTCAAAAGATAAATATTTCGGCGGTTGATGCCATGTCTCGAGCAGAGCAATTAAACTGTGGATCAAGGCCACAAAGGTCATTATAATATTCACATAGCCCGATGGTCTAGGTCCAGTTTGACGGATAATTCCAGGAGACCAGGGAATAGCTAACAATGCACCTATGAGAATGTACAAAGGTACTAGCCAGATTGTTCGACTAAAAATTTCAATCATAGACATTTGACAATGTTAAAGAATTAAGTAAATTCATCATTGTCTATAACTTATACCATATATATAGATTTTATTCTATGGAAAATTTTATATAATTGTTTTATTACTATGATAAGGTCGTGGTAAAAATTTGGTTCACTCTCAATACTGGGTAGGTTTTGCTCGAAAACTTAGCTAGATGGGAGCTTCGGAGTGGGGAGAAGGGGAGATTGTTTAAAACTATTTTAGAGTAAATAAAGCTTTTAGCATCTGGCAATACCTAAAAATCTGAACTATAATCACTAATTCTAGATTTTTATCTCATTTTCTTTTTCCCATATTCCGGTCTCCCAAGCTCCCCCGCAGCCACACCGAGGGTTTTGAGCTTAACCGAGTAGTATTGGGTTCACTCCTAAATATCTGATTGTTTCCTGGAAAAATTAGCCAAACTTGTAATGCTTTTTGACATCACTGCGGATATTCCAAGTACATGACATCCTTGCTGGAAAAGTTACTAAATCTCCTTTTCCCATAGTTACAGGTTTACCTCCATCAGGAGTCACGATCACATCCCCTTCAAGAAAATAACAGGTTTCTATATCATCATAAGTCCAAGGAAATTCTGAGGCTTCCTTCGTCCAAATAGGCCAGCTAAACACTCCTAATTCTTGAAGACGTTCTTGACTAGGTTGATGTTCAATTTTAATTATAGCTGTCGATTGATCAATCATGAATCTTAGTTTCTAGTTTTATGGTTATTGTAGTAATTTATTATACATTTTAAACTAATTGTCAAATTCTTAAGATTCTCAGATAACTCACTACTTAATATTTTTTCAATAAAGCAAAGTGATATAATCGATGAAAACAAATATTATCATTAGAAATTAACTGCAATAGCTATGTCATCCTTTCCATCAAAATTTATTTATCCTATTAGTCGTCAAGATGATATTATTGATGTTTATCATGGGGTAGAAGTTAGAGATTTATATCGGTGGTTAGAAAATCCTGATTCAGAGGAAACTCAAGCTTGGATTAAAGCTCAAAATAAATTAACTTTTGATTATTTAGCCAACATTGCTACTAGAAAATCCCTGAATCAACGTCTGACTGAACTTTGGAATTATGAGAAATATAGCACTCCGTTTAAGGAAGGCGATCGCTATTTTTATTTTAAGAATGATGGACTGCAAAATCAAAGTGTTTTGTATACCTTAAAAGATCTCAATGATGAACCTAAAATTCTTTTAGATCCTAACACCTTATCTACAGATGGGACAGTTGCTTTATGCGGTTTAGCTATCTCAAAAAATGCCCAATACTTAGCCTATGGAATATCTACATCGGGATCAGATTGGGTTGAATGGAAAGTGAGAAATATTGAGACAAAAGAAGATTTATCTGATCATTTAAAGTGGATCAAATTCTCTGGTGCATCTTGGACACATAATCATCAAGGATTCTTTTATAGTCGCTATGATGAACCCAATGAAACTACAAAACTAGAGGATACTAATTATTACCAAAAACTCTATTATCATCGTTTAGGAACGACTCAAGAAGAAGATGTTTTGATTTACCAGCGTCGGGATCAAAAAGAATGGGGATTTAATGGAAGAGTTAGTGAAGACGGAAAATATTTAATTATTAATGTTTGGCGAGGAACTGATCCTAAAAATCTAGTTTTTTACAAAGATTTAGAAGATTCTAATTCACCAATTATTGAACTAATTAATAACTTTGAGGCTAGTTATGGATTTATTGATAATGATGGTTCAACTTTTTGGTTAAGAACTAACTTAAATGCCCCTAAAAAAAGAATTATCGCTATTGACATTAATTCTCCAAGTCGAGATAATTGGCAAGAAATAATTCCCGAAACTGAAGATACACTAGACGGGGTTAGTATTTTAAACAATCAATTTGTTTGTGATTACCTCAAAGATGCAAAATCTGTCGTTAAAATATTTGATATTAAGGGTAATTTTATCCGAGAAGTTGACTTACCAGATTTAGGAATAGTTGGAGGATTTGGAGGCAAAAAATACGATACAAAAACCTTCTATAGTTTTGCTAATTTTACTACGCCTTCAACTATTTACCACTATGATATGGTAACTGGCAAAACTACCCTATTTCGTCAGCCAAAAGTTGATTTTAATCCACAAGACTTTGAAAGTAAACAAGTTTTTTATACTGGCAAAGATGGAACTAAAATCCCCCTATTTATTACCCATAAAAAAGGCTTAAAACTTGATGGAACT
>DLXW01000059.1:6594-16104 GCA_003448685.1 Cyanothece sp. UBA12306 | reverse complement strand
GGCTTAAAACTTGATGGAACTAATCCTACCTATCTCTATGGATATGGTGGTTTTAATGTGTCTTTAACTCCTAGCTTTTCTATTGGTAATATCGTTTGGATGGAAAGGGGAGGAGTTTATGCCGTTCCTAACCTCAGAGGTGGTGGAGAGTACGGAGAAGAATGGCATCAAGCAGGGATGAAATTGAACAAACAAAATGTATTTGACGACTTTATTGCTGCCGCAGAATGGTTAATCCAAAATAACTATACCTCACACCAAAAATTAGCCATTGGAGGGGGTAGTAATGGAGGTTTATTAGTGGGGGCTTGTATGACCCAACGTCCTGAATTATTTGGGGCAGTTTTGGCATCTGTTGGGGTTTTAGATATGCTACGATTTGATAAATTTACCATTGGTTGGGCTTGGTGTCCAGAATATGGAAGTCCTGAAAATGAAGCAGAATTTAAAGCACTTTATGCCTATTCTCCCTTGCATAATTTGAAGGCAAAAACCTCCTATCCTGCTACCATGATTATAACAGCAGACCATGATGATCGGGTTGTTCCTGCCCATAGTTTTAAGTTTGCTGCTGCCTTACAAAATGCTCATCAAGGTAATAATCCTGTGTTAATTCGTATTGAAACAAAAGCCGGACATGGTGCGGGAAAACCCACTAAAAAAATGATTCAAGAAATTTCTGATAAATGGGCTTTTTTAATAGATAATTTAGTTTAATTAATTACCATATGTTTTGGTTTAATGGTGAATTTAAAAAAGAAAATACTATCTCTCTTGAGATTACCGAACCTGGGCTAATTTATGGTGCAACATTATTCACCACATTACGAGTTTATCAACAATCATTAGATCATCCTTTAACCCAATGGAAAAGTCATTGTCAGAGACTAGAATCTAGTTTAAAAGCTTTTGATTGGAATTTACCAGATTGGCAACAATTATATCAAGAAGCAGCCTTTTTAGCTAACCATTATCCTGTACTGAGATTAGTCATCTTTCCTGATGGCAAAGAATGGATTACAGGACGTTTTTTACCCCCAGATTTAGCACAATCTCAACAAAAGGGAATTAAGGGATGGGTAGCTGTGAAGGAAGTCAAAAGTCAGAAGTTAGAAGTTAGAAGTGATTTTTCTAAGAATAATTTAAGGGTAGATTCAAAGACAGTTGAACCTATAAAATGGGATTTTAGCGACAATTATTTTGATAATTATCTCTTTAAAAGATCTTTAGCTAATCATAAAACAGGCAACTATTTAGGGGCATTTTTAGCTTTACAAAGGGCTAAACAATTAGGGTTTAGAGAGGCAATTTTAGTAGATAATAAGGGGAATTGGTTAGAAACCAGTACGGGAAACCTTTGGGGATATAAAAAGGGAATATGGTACACTCCTAATGTTGGGGAAGACATCTTAGCAGGAATTGGAAGAGAGCAAATATTATCCTGGTTAAATTATCAGCAAATTCCAGTCAAACAAAGTATATGGAATCCAGAATTAATTGAGACTTTAGAAGTTATTGCTTACAGTAATAGTGTTGTAGAAATTATTCCTTTTTCTGCTATTAAAATTGGAGATAAACAACTCAAATTTAATCCCTTGAATCCTAATCTTAAACAATTGAAAGATTATTATAATTAAAGAAAGTTAGTGCATAATTAGGATATCCTTTAACTGTTAAATTATGAAAACTTTAATCACATTAAAAATAGAAAAGTTTGAAGAAAAAGGACAGGAGTATTTTGTTGCAACTAGCGATCAAATACAAGGATTGGTTGCTGAAGGTAACACCATTGAAGAAGTTATCGAAATAGCTTCAGATTTAGCCAAGATTTTAATAGAAATGGATCAAGAGAAGGAACAAAACCATAATCAAATAACTGCTATTCCTGAGCTATTCTCTCTGGGTTAAAATTAGATCAGGACAGTATTAACCGAATTCTTAGGAGTGACATTATGAAAGAATCAGTTATTTATCAAGAAATTTTCCATGAAGGTGAAGTTAAAGGTAAAAAACAAGGAGAAAAAGAAGGAGAAATCAAAGGAAAACAAGAAGCAACCAGAAACATTGCTTTAAATATGCTCAGAAATAACATGAATCTGGAGGATATTGCTAAACTAACGGGATTAAGTTTACCAGAAATTGAGCAACTTAATTCATCTTTGAATACAGATGAATAAAACTAAGAAGTAATCTTAATACACTGGGTAAAACACAGTGTTAAACCCCTACGAAATATCATAATTTAGGAAAATTAGGCTATACTCAAGATATAGACTTTTGGGATTTTGTAATTATGACACAATATTCTCTTAATTTACCCCCTAAATTACAACAAGAAGCAGAAAAATATGCGACTGATCAAGGTATAACATTAGATAATCTAATTATTTGGGCGATCGCTGAAAAAATTGGTAGTTTAAAACAAAGTTTAGATGATAAAAATTGTCCAGATATTGTCTATTTTAGTAATCAAGAAGGTCAAATAATTCCTAAATTACGAGGAACCAATATCCAAGTTAAAACGTTAGTCATTGCGGTAAACCATTGGCAGTTAACACCGAAACAAGTTGCTGATGAATATGGAATAAGCGAAGAAGAAGTTAATAATGTTATGGCATTTTATGAACAGAATCGTCAAGAAATTGATACAGCGATCGCCACTGATAAAGTTCTTGAATCGATTTATAATGAGTAAGTTAAAATTACATTTAGATGCTGATACTTCTATTAAAGCGTTACATAGTGCTTTAGTTAATAAGGGTTACGATGTTACTCGAACGCCGACAGATTGGATGGCCTTAGATGCAAGTGATGATGTACAATTGTTAGGGGCAATAGCACAAAAAAGATGTATATTTACCTTTAATATTCGAGATTTTTTAATCTTAGGAGAAAGATACAAGAATCATTATGGGATTATTTTAGCAGCACAAAGTAGTTGGAATTTATCAAGTTTAATTGCTGCATTAAGTAAGATGTTATCTGAAACAGAAGCAGCAGAATTACAAGGACAAATTCGCTGGTTAAATCAATGGAAATGTTAGGATTTATCAAGTAGGGGTTTAACAGTGTTAAACCCCTACAAAACATTATAATTATTGTAGGGGCATAATAATATTATGCCCTGATACTGTTAACTTATTGTTGTTGCTGATGTACGATAATGTTTGTAAATTTCGCTGCTATTATTGATAGTATGCCTAATAAACAACGGCAAAGTGATATTAGTGCATCCACAGCTATTCTCTCTGGGTTAAAATTAGATCAAGACAGTATTAACCGAATTCTTAGGAGTGACATTATGAAAGAATCAGTTATTTATCAATAAATTTTCCATGAAGGTGAAGTTAAAGGAGAGAAACAAGCAATCAAAAACATAGCTTTAAATATGCTCAGAAATAACATGAATATAGAGGATATCGCTAAACTAACGGGATTAAGTTTACAAGAAATTGAGCAACTTAATTCATCTTTAAATACAGAGGAATAAAACTAAGGAGTGACCTTAATATGGTGGGTTTAACAGTTTGTGGGTTTAACAGTGTTAAACCCCTACGAAACATTAAAATTACCGTAGGGGCATAATATTATTATGCCCTAATCTTTGGTTTTTTTGTAAAAAATTAACGCCAAACTTGAGCTTGCATAACATCAAAATGATAATCATACGTCCATACAGGTAAGTTGATTTGATTGGCTAAAATAACGGTAACTGCGTCAAATAAAGTAATCTTTTGATCAGGAAATTTAGTAATGATAGAAGTTGCTGCTTGATAATCTTCAGGAGTCGGATTAAGAAAATTAACTTGCTTTTCAATATCTTTTGTAAATTTTAACGCAGCAGTAATTCCTAATGATTGTAAGATTAATTTATGAGTTTCTAAATAAATAGGATGAGGCAATAAAATTGCTAATTGTTCTTGATTTATTTTATTTAATTCTTGTTGCGATCGTTGATGATATTGATCCTCTCTATCAATAGCAGCATATAACGGCCCTGTATCTGCAATTATTCCTCTTATCTTCACTTTTTCTTAAGTTATTCAGCAAAAAATTGGTCGTGATTAATTGATATATCAGCTTTACCGCTTCCTTTCTCAGCAGGAGTCAGATGTAACCCTGTTTTAAGTTCTGTATGACAACCTTTTTCTTTGAGAAATGCTAATAATTTATCCGTTTCTTCTTCAGTGTTTACTGTTTTTTTATCTGGAATAGATACCATGATCATTTTTGTAATCACTACATTCTTAGTTTAACACTTATTTCTTCCTGAAAACAATCAAACAACAAACTATATATAGGGTTTAACACTGTTAAACCCCTACGAAACATTATAATTACCGTAGGGGGATAATATTATTATCCCCTTGAGAATTTATGTTACACTGAAAGGTAGTTTAAACATTCAGCTAAACAAGATGAAATTTAATGTAATTCTTGAACAAGATGAAGATAATATTTGGATTGTTGAATGTCCAAGCATTCCTGGTTGTATTAGTCAGGGTGAGACCAAAGAAGAAGCATTAAATAATATTAAAGATGCTATTATTGCTTGTTTAGAAGTTCGTGCAGAATTAGGATATCCTTTAACTATCGAAACGGAACAAGTGGAGGTTATTGCCTAATTATGGCCTCTTCTATTCCTGTTATGAGTGGACGTGAAATTGTTAGTAAGTTCGAGAAATTAGGATGGCGTTTTGTTCGTCAAAAAGGAAGTCACATGATCTTAGTAAAAACGGGTGAAATGGTAACATTATCGGTTCCTGATCATAGAGAAGTTGCTAAGGGAACATTAAGAAAATTAATTCGTATTGCTGGAATAACAGTTGATGATTTTTTGAATGCTTAATAATAGATTATTGATTATTAAATATACAAAAAATAGGGTTTAACACTGTTAAACCTCTACAAAACATTATAATTACCGTAGGGGCATAATAATATTATGCCCTTAAAAATTGGTCATGATTAAGCGATATATCAAGTTCCCCACTTCCTTTCTCAGCAGGGTTAAGATGTAAACTTTTTTTAAGTTCTGCCTTACAACCTTTTATTTTTAGGAATACTAAGAGTGTATTTGTTTCGTCATCTCTATTCGAGATTTTACTTTCTGGTGTTAATAGCATTATCTAGTTTTTGATTACATATTCTAAGTTTAACAGAGTAAATTATGAAAACAGGAATACAAGAAATTTATTGTGATGAAGCTGGTTACACTAGCAATAACTTATTAGATAAAGAACAACCCTACTTTGCTTATTCAAGTGTTGCTATCAATAATGATGAAGCTAAAGAGTTTGTTAAAGAAATCATTCAAGATTATGGAATACAAGGACAAGAGTTAAAAGGTAGAAAATTACTAAAGTATAATCGAGGCAGAAAAGCAATTGCTAAGATTTTCAGTACATATAAAGATAAAATAAAAATCTCTATATATCATAAAAAGCTAAGTTTAGCTGGAAAGTTTTTTGAGTATATTTTTGAACCTTGTGTGGCAGAACAAAATTCTCTATTTTATAGAATAAATTTTCATCGATTTATTTCTCATATTTTATTTCTTCATTTTGAAACTGATAGTCAATATGCTGAAGAGATTTTTAAAGAATTTCAAAACTTGATGATAAAGGGAAATCATGAAGATTTAAACTATTTATTTGGCAAAGTACAATTGCCAAATATTTCACCAATATTAGAGTCAATAAAAATTTTTTGTTATTATAATAAGCAGTCAATTCTAGGAGAAATAAAAGATAGTGATCAATGGATATTAGAGCTTACGACAACAGCCATTTTTCATCTTCTTGTAGACTGGGGAAAAGAAGATGAACAAATGAAAGTATTTTGTGATAAAAGTCAACCCTTAGAATCAAGTAAATTGGTATTTAATGCAATGATTAACAGAGAGGATAGAGTTATTGTTGAATGGTTTGAAAATGGTCCAAAACCTATTACTTTTAATCTATCTCAAGAAATACAATTTGTAGATTCCTTAAACTTTCCTGGAGTACAAATTGCTGATGTAGCAGCATCTGCTTGTATTTGTGCATTTCAAGAAGGAGCGAACTCAAAAACAGAGAGTTTTATCGAGTATATCCCAAGTTGTTTAAGTGGTGCTTCAATTATGCCAGACTTTGAAGAGTATCTAGACTTCAATAAACTTGAAACTCGAAGAAATTCTATTGTCCTAGAGGAATTGGTTAGAAGAAGCATTAATCAACAGTCTTTATTATATAGAATGGAAGATTTTTTAAGAAGCGTAAACCGTTATCTGTCTATGAAACCTTAATCAAGTTTAAAATTGATCTTGATACCAAAAAGCGATCGCCTCCCAACCTCCCTACACATACCCCATCGATCAGGGATAATTGATCATGGAAATAGCAGTGGAGAATATTCGTGGAGTCCCAATATAACGCAGCAGCGATCGAACAAAAATGGCAACAAGACTGGGTTAAACAGGGGTTAGACAAAACCCCAGAAAACAACGATAAACCCAAATTTTACGCCTTATCCATGTTTCCCTACCCGTCGGGAAACCTACACATGGGCCATGTTCGCAACTATGTTATTACAGATGTTATCGCCCGTCTCAAACGATTGCAAGGATACCGAGTTTTACATCCCATGGGGTGGGATGCGTTCGGACTTCCTGCCGAAAATGCAGCTATCGATCGCAATATTCCCCCCGCAGACTGGACCTATAAAAATATTGCCCAAATGAAGCAACAACTGCAAACTTTGGGACTGTCTATCGACTGGGACCGAGAAGTGGCCACCTGTTCCCCAGACTATTACAAATGGACGCAATGGTTATTCTTGCAATTTTATCAAGCAGGGTTAGCCTATCAAAAAGAAGCAGCAGTTAACTGGGACCCCATCGATCAAACGGTGTTGGCCAATGAACAAGTGGACAGCGACGGTTATTCCTGGCGATCGGGTGCTAAAGTAGAACGGAAACTGTTGCGTCAGTGGTTCTTTAAAATTACGGACTATGCAGAACAATTATTAACCGACTTGGATCAACTGTCAGGATGGCCCGATCGCGTTAAGTTAATGCAGGAAAACTGGATCGGTAAGTCTGTCGGTGCATATTTGGAGTTTCCTGTCAAGGATAGTGAGGAAAAAATCGCCGTCTTTACCACCCGTCCCGACACGGTTTATGGGGTGACTTATGTGGTGTTGGCCCCTGAACACCCTTTGACCCCGAAAGTTACCACAGAGGGGCAAAAAGCAGCCGTAGAAGGGTTTATTGAAGAGGTTTCCAACGAAAGCGAAATCGAACGTACAGCAGAAGATAAACCCAAACGGGGGATATTAACCGGAGGGACTGCTATTAACCCCTTCAACGGCGAAGAAATCCCTATTTTGATTGCAGATTATGTATTGTATGAATATGGTACCGGTGCGGTGATGGGTGTACCTGCACATGATACCCGTGACTTTAAGTTTGCAACGGAGAAAGCGTTACCCATCAAAGTGGTGATCGTTCCTGAAAATTCGGAGGATAACAACCCCACATTAACGGAAGCATATACCGAACCTGGAATTATGGTTAATTCCGGTGATTTTGATGGAATGCAGTCCACCGAAGGCAAAACCTCCATTATTGACTATGCAGAGAAACAGGGTTACGGTAAAGCAAGGATACAGTATCGTCTGCGAGATTGGTTAATTTCCCGTCAGCGTTATTGGGGTTGTCCTATTCCTGTGGTGCATTGTCCCAGTTGCGGTACTGTGGCGGTTCCTGATGCAGATTTACCCGTTAAATTGCCCGAAAATGTCGAATTTACGGGGCGGGGTGCGTCTCCTTTGGCAAAAATGGAAGATTGGATCAATGTTCCTTGTCCCAGTTGTGGGGAACCAGCAAAGCGTGAAACGGATACAATGGACACTTTTATTGATTCTTCTTGGTACTATTTACGTTACACGGATGCAATGAATGATCAAGAAGCATTTAAGTTAGAAAAAGCAAATGATTGGATGAATGTAGATCAATACGTTGGAGGTATTGAACACGCTATTTTACACCTCTTATATTCTCGCTTTTTTACTAAAGTATTGCGAGACAGAGGTTTAGTGAATGTAGATGAACCCTTTAAGCGTCTTTTGACACAGGGAATGGTCCAAGCAATGGCCTATAAAAACCCTAAAACGGGTAAATATATTCCTGTGGATAAAGTGAACCCTGAAAGTCCCAAAGATCCCGATACAGGAGATGATTTAGAGGTGTTTTATGAGAAGATGTCTAAATCTAAATATAATGGGGTTGATCCTAAACAAGTATTAGGGAAATATGGGGCAGATACTGCAAGAATGTTCATCCTATTTAAAGCACCTCCTGAGAAAGATTTAGAATGGGATGATGCCGATGTAGAAGGACAATTTCGCTTTTTAAATCGGGTGTGGCGCTTGGTGAATGGCTATGCAGAAAAGCAAAGTGAAGTTGTTAGTAATCAGGAGTTAAACAAAGAAGAAAAAGACTTAATACGTGCCATTCATACTGCCATTAAAGAGATATCCGAAGACCTAGAAGGGGACTATCAATTTAATACCGCAGTTTCAGAATTAATGAAGTTAAGTAATGCTTTGAATGATGCCAAATGTATTAATTCTGGGGTTTATCAGGAGGGAATTCAAACCTTATTGATTTTACTTGCACCCTTTGCCCCTCATCTTTCCGAGGAATTATGGCATAAGTTGGGACATCAAAACTCAATCCATTTACAAACTTGGCCGCAGGTTGATCCCGATGCTTTAGTCGTTGATGAAATTACCCTAGTTATTCAAATTATGGGTAAGACAAGGGGAACCATTCAAGTACCTGCTAATTCCAGTAAAGAGGAGTTAGAAAAATTAGCCCGTGAGTCCGATATTGGTAAACGAAACTTAGACGAAAAAGAGGTTAAAAAGGTGATTGTTGTCCCTGGTAAATTAGTTAATTTTGTCGTTACGAAATAACCCCATAGGGTGGGCATTGCCCACCTTACAAACTCAAAAATATATGGTACAATATAAAAGTGAATCTGAGGGATTGAAACGGTAATGAGTCCAACAGTTTTCCGTGAAGATGGCTATCGTTTCTTTTTCTTCTCTCGTGAAGAAACAAGAATGCACGTTCATGTTTATTGTGGAGATGGAGAAGCTAAATTTTGGCTTGAACCCGAAATTGAATTATCCCGTAATCATAACCTATCTCGGAAACAATTAAAAACCATAGAAAAAATGATTGAGGAAAGACAAGATGAAATCAGAAATGCTTGGAAAAAATACTTCTCAAGTTGAAGTTACTAATATTTCTTCTCATGGAATATGGATTCTATCAAACGATGAAGAAATGTTTCTTTCTTATGATGATTTTCCTTGGTTTAAAGATGTTACTATTGGAAAAATATTAAATATTGAAGAACCTTTTCCTAATCATTTTTATTGGCCAGACTTAGACGTTGATTTAAGTACAGAAATTATTAAAAATCCTCAAAGATTTCCCTTAAAACATCAATTATAATACTT
>DLXW01000059.1:0-6405 GCA_003448685.1 Cyanothece sp. UBA12306 | reverse complement strand
ATAATACTTTATTTTGGATAAAAATTAAACTTTTATTCAGAAAAAATGCAAAACTTATTCTTTACAATTAAAATAACAAACATCTACTAAAATAAATTGGCTATCATGAATTTCAGAGCAAATATTGTTAACAAGTTTCTCAGTCTTAGTTTATTACCTTTTCTCAGCAGTTCAACTCTATTATATAATAATCACATCGCTCAAGCGCAAGGAACAAATATTCCTTTTGATGTTTGCTTTGATTTAGATAGTTTTGTTAGACCTAATATCAGTGAACAAATCGCTTTAATGAAAAAAAGAGCAAATGGTGGCCGATCTTCAGTTTCAAATCTAGCTGATAGTATACTCTGGACAGGTAATGTTTTTGTTTATAATGAGTATCAAGGTATAAGTGGAACTGGAGATCATTTGATATTTCAAGGACTGTGGAGTATGATCAGGGATAATGAAAGTTTAGGTGAAAAAATGAGTCAATGTGCGTTCAAGCTATCTGATACTAATACATTTTATACTTCAGGTAAGACTAATTCAAAAACTGAAATCAGGTTATTTAAACATAAATTAAAGCAAATAAAATGGGTAAATAATAAATATATTATGACTGTAGAACCTAGTCAGTCAGGACTTCAAATTTCTCATTATAATAAAACACGACAACATTTAGCATCTAAAAATCCTGTATTAATTGAAGTTGTTGATACAAATGGTAAAAAAATAGGATCATGTCGTGAGATATTTTCTTGTATGTTTTAATCTTAATCAGTCAATTTGAAAGTAGGGTTTGTAAAATTTTCTCACCCTGTAAGCTAATCAATCTCCACTAATTTCTACTAAACTTTCCCCTGTTTGTAAAATTTCTAAAGCGTCAAGCAAGGTAATTTGTAGAATTTCTTTCAAACGACTATTTGACGTATTACCACAAGTTAACCAAATAATTTGGGGAGGTATTCCTAAACGATCAACTAATTCCACAAAATCCCTATCCTTAGTCATCAGGATAACATTTTGAGTCTTCGCTGCCTCAAAAATCTCTAAATCTTCTGCATCTCTTAAACTTAAATCTCGTAAAGCGATCGCATTAACTTCAAAAGTATTTGTGATCCAAGTTGCTAAAGCAGGAGAAAGATGAGCATCGATCCAAATAGTCATCATACTAATAATACAGGATGATTAAGCTTACGAGAAGCATACATAAAAACCGCTTGTAAATCTTCCTTTTCAAGATCAGGCATTTCTGCTAAAATTTCCTCAGAAGATAACCCAGACGCATATAAATCTAACACATCTGATACTCTAATTCTCATCCCTCGAATACAGGGACGACCCCCACATTGTTTAGGATTAATTGTAATTCTTTCTAATAACTCAGACATTTAATTAATATCCTATTTATCATAACTTTTATCACTTCAATCTTAATTATAGTGCTGAACACTCGTTTATGACTCTAAATAAAGTTCAATTGCTTCTTTAATATTGTTTAAAGCATCTTCAATATTATCTCCTTCACTAATACAACCCCGAAGGGATGGAACATAAACAGTATAACCTCCCTCATCGCTAGGTTCTAAAATTACATTTAGTTTCATATTTGTCCTTAGATAATAGTAGGGTGTGTTAGCTACTGCGTAACACACCTTGATTGGTTAGATTTGGTGCATTACGGCATAAGATAAACTCTATACCAAGTGTTATCAATCCTAAAATTGAGGTAGGTTCAGGAATAGAACTCGGGTCAACAGACGCAGCATTAAAATGAGCTAAAATGCGATCTTCAGAAAGAGCTTTATCATAAATGTTCCTTATATTATGATAATTTTCTTGGAAAACATCGATTGCAATACTTGACCTAGGGGAAATATTAAACTTTTATAAGAAAAAATGCCAAGATTATTCTTTAACAATTAGAATAATGGGCATTCCCCTGTTTTAAGAATAATATTACGATTGAAATCGATCTTCTCTAGCTCTCTTTGATTAATATGACTCTGATTAACTCCGAAGTATTTAATAACTTTGCCATTACAGTAGGCACATTATTATTTTTGTTTATTGTATTTTGGGCTTTTTGGTTTGCCGCTAAAATAGACTAGTAGGAAAAACCCTAAGCTTAGAAAGTCTTTCAAAATATTAATTAAGTTTATTTTTTAATAAGATTAACTATGAATTTTAATGTTACCTCCATACCTTCGGTAATTACTACCCATCCTCAAGACAGCTTAAAAATAAGTTTTGCACCCCTATCTTTAGATGAGGCTTATAATTTAGCAGATAATCGGGCTAATGGGGCAATTGTTTTAATGAGTGGAACTGTTCGTCAACAAACCGAAGGTAAAGCAGTTAGTTATCTAGAATATCAAGCTTATGAACCGATGGCGTTAGAAATTTTTCGTCAAATTGCTGCTAATATTCGTCAACAATGGACCCAGACAAACCGAATAGTGATTCATCATCGAACAGGACAATTACAAATAGGAGAAATTAGCGTTTTAGTAGCTGTCGGTTGTCCCCATCGCGCTGAAGCATTTGCAGCTTGTCGCTATGGTATAGATACTTTAAAACATAATGCTCCTATCTGGAAAAAAGAGCATTGGGCAGATGGTTCAAGCACCTGGGTTAGTATTGGTGAATGTGAAAAATAACTAACTTATTTAAGTTAAATATAACAATAATTAATCTAAATTTAATTAACATACTCTTAAGGATCGATTAAAGAAAATCAATCGTTTTTGTTTGTTGGTAACCAAAGTTACGTTATGCAATAGAGATTTGATTTAACATGAATTATGTAAGTAAATTAAATTCAATTATTAGCCATTTATCCGGGTATATTCCTGATCGGGAGTAGAAAAATTATGACTAAAAATCTTGAAAAAAATCAACCGAAAGTAGTGATACTTGGAGGGGGATTTGGCGGATTATATACAGTCCAAGATCTGAAAAATACCCCCGTTGAAGTTACCCTAATTGATAAACGGAATTTTCACCTTTTTCAGCCCCTTCTATACCAGGTAGCCACAGGAGTTCTCTCCCCTGCTGATATTTCCTCTCCTTTACGCTTAGTATTACGTCAACACAAAAATACAAAAGTGCTTCTAGATGAAGTAACTGATATCGATCCCCAAACCAAACAAGTTTTACTCAAAGGCCACGAACCAATTCCCTATGATATCTTAGTGGTTGCCACAGGAGTGAGCCATCATTATTTTGGCAATGATCAATGGAGTGATTTAGCCCCAGGACTCAAAACCATTGAAGATGCTTTAGAAATACGCCGTCGGATCTTTATGGCTTTTGAAGCCGCCGAAAAAGAAAGTGATCGAGTTAAACGTCAAACTTGGTTAACTTTTGTCGTTATTGGTGGTGGTCCAACAGGTGTGGAATTAGCAGGAGCGATCGCAGAAATTGCCCATAGTGCGATGCAAGGGGACTTTCGTAGTATTGACACTAGCGAAGCAAAAATCTTACTTATTGAAGGACTCGATCGCATCCTTCCTCCCTATCCTCCCGAATTATCTGCTAAAGCAGAAAAAGATCTGACCGAGTTAGGGGTAACAGTGCAAACCCAGACCATGGTTACAGATATTAACGATCATATCGTCACAGTGCGTCAAGGGGAACAACTCAAACAAATCGCCTCTCGTACCATTTTATGGGCGGCGGGGGTCAAAGCGTCGACAATGGGGCGTATTTTGGCAGATCACACAGGGGTTGAACTAGATCGCGCAGGAAGAGTAATTGTCGAACCAGATTTGAGTATTCGAGGTTATCCCGATATCTTTGTTATTGGAGATTTAGCTAATTTTCCCCACCAAGGGGAGAGACCTTTACCTGGAGTTGCACCTGTAGCGATGCAAGAAGGAGATTATGTGGCTAAATTGATTCAAAAACGTCTAAAAGGAGAAAATTTAGCCCCATTCTTCTATAAAGACTTTGGTAGCTTAGCAGTTATTGGTCAAAATAAAGCAGTAGTTAATTTAGGGTTTGCTAAATTCTCAGGATTTCTAGCTTGGATTCTTTGGGTTTGGGCCCACATTTACTACCTCATTGAATTTGATAATAAATTGGTGGTTATGTTGCAATGGGGATGGAATTACTTTACCTTGGGACGGGGCGCCCGTTTAGTTACTGGAGAGGGACAGCGGATCAGTGAACCACAAATAGTCCCAGAAGCTAAAGAAAAAGTTACTTCAGGGAGTCAGTCTAAGTTTAGATAATTCCGTAAAGACTTAGTCATAATCTCAATAGGGACAGGTTTTTCTAGCCATATTTCTAAAGCAATTGCTCCTTGTTTGGCTAACATTTCTAAGCCATCAATAATCATGAGTCCTTTTTGTTTTGCTTTTTGCAGTAATTGGGTTGGATGAGGATTATAAATCAGATCATAGACGATCGCCTCAGATGATAGTTGTTCGATTAAGCTAGGATCTATGGGAGATTGATCGATTTTGGGATACATTCCGATGGGGGTAGTATTAATTAATAATGTTGTTTCTCTTATGAGTTGCGATAATTTATCCCAGGAATAAACCTTTAAAGCGTCAGCGAGGTCGGTGTTTTGCCAACTCTGCGAAAATTGCTCTAACTTGTCTTGATTGCGCCCTAAAACCCAAATTTGAGGGCATCCCAATTGAGCTAATCCTACCACAACTGCCCTAGCTGCACCGCCATTTCCCAAAATAATTGGAGTAATTTTAGTCCAATCTCTTGATAAGGGTTTTAGAGGGGATAAAAAGCCATCTATATCAGTATTAGTGCCTTTCCAGCCTATTTCGGTGCGCCAAACCGTATTAACTGCACCTACTAATTTAGCGGTGGGAGTAACTTCTGATAATAGGGGAATAATGGCTTGTTTGTGGGGAATGGTAACATTAAAACCTCTTACTCCAATGGTAGCTAATCCAGCGATCGCTGTCTCCAAATTTTGGGGTGCAACTCGAAACGGAACATAAATATAGTCTTCTTTTAAATACCTAATAGCTGCATTTTGCATTACTGGAGATAGAGAATGTTCTACTGGCGCACCAATAATACCTAGTAACTGGGTTTTTCCGGTCAAGTTTACCATGAATTTTGACTACGAGTTCTTGGCTATAACAAATCAGTTCCTGAACCTACATCTATTATTACTCACATCTTGCATCAGAACAAAAATACTTAATAATCAGAGGCAGAAGGCAGGGGGCTCCGAGGCAGGAGGGGAGAAAAAAGTCGAAAAATAAGATTATTTAGCTTTTAGATATCTTATACTTTGCTATTTAAGACGATACTAAGTAGTCCTCCTTTTGCCTCCTGCCTTTCAACTCCTGCCTCTAACAAAACTAGGATTTAATTTGAAGGTGCAAGATGTCAGTTATTAGTCTTTTTGGTCTTGGTTTGTTGGGTGCAGGTTCTCTTATCAAGCGTCAACGCAAAACCAATAATAAACAATAATAACTCCGAACTCAAGATTTCAGGTTAGTTAATTGATTACTCAGGGTGATCCATTGTTCTAGACTAAGTTCCTCGGCCCGGGCCTGGGGATTAATCTCTAATTGTTCTAGTAATAATAGTAAGCGATCGCTCTCAATTACACTTTTTAGATTATTGTGTAACATTTTCCGTCGATTAGCAAAGCCTAATTTAAGCAGTTTGTCTAATTGTTGAGGGTTAATAGCGGGGTTTTCTAGAGTTCTAGGTTGTAAGCGAATGATCGCCGAATCAACTTTAGGCGGAGGCTCAAAAGCTTTACTAGAAACGTCACTGATATAATCACAATGGGCTAAATATTGTATCCTGACGGATAAGGCTCCATAGGCTTTAGTTTTAGTCTGGGCTACAATACGATCTGCTACTTCTTTTTGTACCAATAAAACGATTAAATTGTATGGTGGTTGTTGGGGATGGGCAATAGTTCCTAATAATTTTTCTAAAATAGGTCCAGTGATATTATAGGGTATATTAGCAACAACTTTATTGAGGGGTTGGAATTGAGGAAATTGTTCTAGTTGTTTGGCTAAATCTAGGGATATAATATCCCCTTGCAATAATAAAAAATTTTCTATTTTACCCAAACTTTTAGCTAATCTTCGACATAAATCTCGATCCAATTCTACTGCTACAAGAGACTGAACATTAGAAAGAAGACGACGAGTTAAAATTCCAGTTCCAGGACCAATTTCTAAGAGGCGATCGCTCTTTTTTAGTTGGCCTGCATCTATAATCTGTTCTAAGGCTATTTCGCTGCGTAACCAATGTTGTGCAAAGCGTTTACGGGGTTTAGGCATTTTGAAGTCAGAAGTCAGAAGTCATATGAAATCCTTTTCCATAGCATAGGTTAAAATGAGGTGAGCAGGGGAAGCAGGGGAGGAGAGAGTTGTAGTAAAAATTTTAATGATTGCTAATTAGGGTTTGCTGAAAAAATCT
>DLXW01000244.1:15164-20539 GCA_003448685.1 Cyanothece sp. UBA12306 | reverse complement strand
AAGATATGAGGTTGACCAACTTTACGCCAAAAAAGTTATCCAACCCGTTGGTGTCAGCAGCTACTATGCTGTTGTACATCCAGACGGTTTTTGGCAGTTAGGACCCTCTATCGATTTGTTATCACAGAAGTTGTCCCTTCAAGAAATGCTCTCGGATTTACCAGAGGTTGATTTAGTGGTTCCCCATATGTTTTGCCTACCTGGGATGACCAGTTTCCGTGCCTTATTTGAAGATATCCTGGGGCTGCCTGTAGTTGGTTCTTCATCAGGTTGTACGGCACTTGCGGCTAACAAGTCCCAAACGAAAAGTATTGTATCAGCCAAAGGGGTTCGTGTTGCCCCATCCCAGGAACTACATTTGGGAGATCCTCTAATGATGCAGCCGCCATTGATTGTGAAACCTAACGCGGAAGATAATTCCCTAGGGGTAACCTTGGTTTGGCAGTCCAATGAGATCTCTGAAGCTTTGAAAGCAGGATTTGAATTTGACGATACATTACTGGTGGAGGAGTATATCCCAGGTCGAGAAATCCGTGTAGCAGTCATTGAGCATCAGGGTCAACTCTATGTCCCAGCAATGATAGAATACCTGATGACTGAAGAGAACCCGATCAGAACGGTAAACGATAAGCTTAAACTCGAGTCTAACGGAATGCCCTATTCTCAACCAGAGAAGCCGACAGCAACCCCTGTATGTCCTGCTGTTGTAACACCAAAATTGTATTCAGAACTCGCTGATGCTGCTAAAAAAGCCCATGGGGCATTAGGTTGTCGAGATTATTCTTTGTATGATTTTCGGGTACACGCTGAAACAGGAAAACCTTATCTACTCGAAGCTGGACTCTTCTGGACTTTTAGTAGTATTAGTATGATTTCACGGATGGTTCTGGCCGATGGGCAGGATTTGGAGAAGATTATCAGAGAATTGTGGACTCAAGCCGCTCGAAGGGTTCGTATTCCTTGTGGTTCACTGTTTAAAGTTAAGTCTTAAGGACAACCTCTAGGGTATTTTGGTAAGATTGGTGAAATTTCTAGTGGATGGATTGTTTCATCCCATTTTTGAGCCTATTTTCTGAGAAATTATGCCACCAAGCAATCTCTCTTTAGCGAACCAATCTTCCTCCCATCTTCCAATCCTCGGTATTATTGGCTGCGGTAATATTGGAGGGCATTACTTTGGGTTTAGCTTCGGGAATTTCCTGGCCAACGATTTGGGATACACTACGTTTGGGTTCTTTTGCTCAAAATCCTGGGGATATTCACGGCCTACCTCATTATTGGTTTTCACGTCGTTGTGATGACCTATCCCAACATCCTGCTTTTACTGTTAAATTACTCCATAAAGATTTGAGACTAGCTCTGGAGTTAGCCAGTCAACGCAACATTTGTGTTCCTCATTTAAGCTTAACTGTCAAAGACTATGAAGAAGCAGAAGCTAGGCAATGGTCTAACTATTCCACTACTAAAGTCCGCTGTCTGCCGTTGTAATTTGTCTTGTAATTAACTATTAAACATTAACTAAACATTAACTACAACCGACATTCCATAAAAAGGAACAACTTCCGACCAGTGGGGACGTTCTTCTTGTTGCCAATAATTGTAAGCTAATTCTAGAATACTAGGGACTGTGTTGCCTAATTTTGGGGAACTAATTAAAGGCTCAACGTCAAGATTAAAGTCTCTTAAAGTTTGTGTCCAATCATCAGGATTCATGACAGTATCAGCTAAAACAGGAGTTAAATTTTGACCTTGATCGCTTTTTTGATAAATGGAGACGTATAATTGCCCTCGTGAAGCTTTCATTTGTACAGGAATTAAGCAATCAACCGGATAATTATCTCTGTTTGACCAAACCAAAGCAGCTAAAGTGGAAATACCAAAAAGAGGAAGCTCTAATTGTTGTGCTAAAGTCCGCGCGGTGACTACTCCAATGCGAGTACTGGTAAAACTTCCTGGACCAATTGCTACAGCAATAAAAGCTAAGTCTTGCCAAGTTTTAGGTTGGATAAACTCAAGTAAATATTGATGTAAATAAGTTGATAATTCTCGATTAACATCCCAAGTTTGATAACGGTTGTCTCCAGAAAAATTGTTGAGACTTAATCCTAGCTGAGAACTGGTAGTATGAAGACCAAGAGCAGATTGATGGTGCTTAAGATTGGACATTTTGCCGAGTTGGAACAAGATTAGCGATCCGCTCACTTTACCATAGGTTATCGCAATAAGTTATCCAAGCAAATCTGGGAAAAAAGTAAATAAATAACAACTCTTGCTCAAGTCTGAATTACAATGAGCAATAGAGCTTAACGTGACTTGTACCAGGAGCGAATTGTGAGCCATCCCACTACCCTTGACACCCCGACTCAGGCTTTTGATCGCAAAGAATTTGATACCTACGTGATGAATACCTATGGGCGTTTTCCCATCGCCATGGAAAAAGGCCAAGGGTGTCGTCTCTGGGATACGGAAGAAAAGGAATATCTCGATTTTGTAGCCGGAATTGCCACCTGTACCCTCGGCCATGGCCATCCGGCTTTAATTGAAACTGTAACGCAGCAAATTCAGAAGCTACACCATGTTTCTAACCTTTATTATGTCCCTGAACAGGGGGCCTTGGCTAAATGGATTGTCGACCATTCTTGTGCTGATAGTGTCTTTTTCTGCAATTCGGGGGCTGAAGCCAATGAAGCAGCTATTAAATTGGTGCGAAAATATGCCCACACTGTGCTAGATTTCCTAGAAAAACCGGTTATTTTGACAGCCAAAGCAAGTTTTCATGGACGGACTTTAGCAACTATTACTGCAACGGGACAACCTAAATATCAAAAAGATTTTCAGCCCCTGATGCCTGGTTTTGTCTACGTTCCCTACAACGATATCATAGCGGTGGAAAATGCGATCGCCGACTTAGATGAGGGTAACAGTAGGGTAGCTGCAATTATGTTGGAACCGCTTCAGGGAGAAGGAGGTGTTCGTCCAGGAGAATTGGAGTATTTTTTGCGCTTACGGAAAATTTGTGATGAAAATGATATTTTGTTGGTTTTTGATGAAGTTCAAGTGGGTGTAGGACGTTCGGGTAAACTCTGGGGTTACGAAAATTTAGGGGTTGAACCCGATATATTCACCAGCGCGAAAGGACTAGCTGGAGGTATTCCCATCGGTGCAATGATGTGTAAAAAGTTCTGCGATGTCTTGACTCCAGGAACCCATGCCAGTACCTTTGGTGGAAATCCCTTTGCTACTGCTGTTTCCTTAACGGTGTTACAAACTATTGAGAGGGAAAATATCCTACAAAATGTCCAGGCTAGGGGAGAACAATTACGGACTCGGTTAAGGGCGATCGCTAGTCAATATCCTAACCTATTTACTGAGGTTCGGGGTTGGGGTTTAATTAATGGGTTGGAGTTACAAGAAGAAATTAAATTAACTTCCCTAGATCTCGTTAAAGCAGCGATGGAAGAAGGGTTATTATTAGCCCCCGCAGGACCAAAAGTTTTACGGTTTGTTCCTCCATTAATTGTGTCTGAAGCTGAGGTTAATCAAGCTGTAGAAATTTTAGAAAAGGTGTTAGCAAGGATGAGTCAATAGTTAATATTTCTGATTTTTGATTGATCTTAAATTGTGCAGCTTAAATCACTGATCAAGAAAGTTCACCAAAAAATCGAGTTTGCAGCCTCGCCCTTCCAGGGCGACTTTTTGTTATAAATAAAATAACCTAATTATACTTTTTTTCTCCCCATTGCTCATTGTCTATGAACTATTTCTCAAATTTTCGATTTTGGTTTTACGTTCAATATAATCAGCTAAATTAATAAAGTCATCCCGTGGGTAACATCTACCCCCAACTAATTTGAAGGCTAATTCACTACGGGGATTATGGGGATCTTCGAGCAGATGGATGCCCCAATAATATAATAGATCACTAGAACGAATACAAACTTCTTCAGGGTCAATACAATGGAACTTATCGTCCGTTTGACTAATTTCCTGATAAGTATTTAAAAAATTTCTTTTAAGTAAATTAAACCGATTAACGTTAATTTTCTTGAATTGATTAACTAACACAAATAAATGGGCATTTTGATTAATATTACGAAGTTCTTTGACCGTATCTTTGATCACTTTTCCATGTTTATTGATTCCTAAAGGATTCAAAGTTGTAGGAATAATACAATAATCAAATCTTTCAATTAATGCTCGAGGATTTCTTTCTAAAGCGGGAGAGCAATCACAAATTACAATTTTACAGTTGCGGGCTGAATTTTCATGCCAATCTTCCCCTTTAAAGACTTCAATAGTATTACCAACTCCTCCAGGATTAGGTACATAAACCCCATCTCCTACTAATCTTTGCAGATTTTGTTCGGGATCTAAATCCACTAACGCAATATCAAAACCTTGTAAAGCTAAAGCACCTGCTAAATGGGCTGCTACAGTTGTTTTTCCCACTCCTCCTTTACAGGTGAAGACTCCAAAATAGAGTTTTTTATTAGCATTTTCTATTGAAATATTATCGTTTTCTTGTCCATCGATATTATCTCCATTTAGTCCCCTTTCCCACTTAAATTGACTCTCTGTAGCGATTCCACAAAAAATCCTAACATCTTTTCCCCAAGATTTAATTAAAGCTCGTGCAGGCCCACCAAATCCTTTAGTGGTAATAAAAAAACCACAATTAAATTGCTGTTTAGCTTCTGAAGTATCCAAAAAATTAGAAAACTTTAATAATTGAGGAGATGATACATTATTATTGAGCCATTTAACTTGAACTGCTCCTATATGTTGTCCTTTTTTAACTACTAAATCATATCCTTTTTGATTGGGTTTAGCTGTTTCTACATCCCAACCGAGACGGGTAAACAATTTAGCAATGTGCTGCTCAAAATGGATAAAATCAGAAATGTCTGTCATGGTATTATTTAATCAGAAAATTCAATCAATAAGCTGTTGCTCTTTATTATATGATTTATAGAAAATAGTTTTCATAAATTAAAATTAAATGATAGAATACAAAAAAAGATAAATTTTGAGGTATGTCATAGAAAAAAACTAATGAATTAATTAATTTTTGTAACATTTTTTACAGCAATATCTAACACAATGTATTGCTAGTTGCCTTAATAAATCAATGATCATAACTATTTTAAAAAAATAGGTTTTTAGTAGATGATAAATTTAGTTAATATTTTAGGTAGGAGGAGATGGCATTATATTCTTTTGAAAATAAATATCGACGATTAAGACAAGAATTATTAGCCGGAGCTTTGGCCTTAGCCGGGGTTTTTGCCATAGGAACTTTATGGTATTTTCTAGTTGAAAAATGGTCAATTGTCAATTCAGCTTACATGACCATGATAACCCTTTCTACTGTAGGG
>DLXW01000244.1:12893-14972 GCA_003448685.1 Cyanothece sp. UBA12306 | reverse complement strand
ATGATAGCCCTTTCTACTGTAGGGTTTGGTGAGATAGAACCTCTTGAGGATCGTTCCCGTCTTTTTACGATGATTCTAATTTTAATGGGATTGATTACAATTGGTTATATCCTCAATCGCCTGACGGAAGCTTTAATTCAAGGATATTTTCAAGAAGGAATTCGACAAAGACAGGAGAAACGCTTGATTGATACACTAGAACACCATTGTATTGTCTGTGGGTTTGGAAGGACAGCCCGTCAAGTGGCTTTGGAATTCACCGCTGAAGACATTCCTTTTATTGTGATTGACTCTGAACCTCATCAGGTCGAAGATGCCAAACAACTAGGCTATATTGTTATTCAAGGGGATGCAACCCTTGATGAATGTTTGATCACCGCTAAGATAGATAAAGCAGTCTGTTTAGTCTCTGCCTTAACCTCCGATGCAGAAAATCTTTATACTGTTCTGTCAGCTAAAACCTTAAACCCACAAATAAGGGCGATCGCTAGGGCCAGCAGCGAAGAAGCGGTACTCAAATTACAACGGGCTGGGGCTGACGCGGTGGTTTCTCCCTATATTACCGGAGGAAAACGCTTAGCAGCAGCAGCTTTACGTCCTCAAGTAATGGATTTTGTCGATGGGATTTTAACAGGAACCGATCGCACCTTTTATATGGAGGAATTTCTTCTTGATCCTCAATTTTGCCCCTGTGTAGGCCAAACCTTAAGCCAAGCCAGATTACGCTTACAATCGGGGGCCTTAGTTTTAGCCATTCGTAGGTCTGATGGTAACCTAATTGGCGGCCCTACCGGAGAAACGGAGTTACTCGCAGGAGATTTACTAATTTGTATGGGAACTCCTGAACAATTGCGCGAACTTAATCAAATTTTGGGGCCAATTAGGGCGACTCCTGCTTTGCGTCCACCGAGACATCGCTAAACGTCTCAATCAACCATTCAAAGCCAATCGTTTACCATGAAACTAGAGGATAGTTGAGGGATAAAAGATGGCTGGCAAAATACCGCAGATATTTATAGCCAATGCTATTGAAGACAGGCTACAGGTGCAGGAATTGTATATTAAGTTGCGAGAGGCAGGATATAAACCGTGGTTAGATAAACAAGATCTCTTACCAGGACAGAATTGGAGAGATGAAATACCTAAAGCTTTAAGACAAAGCGATGTGTTTTTGGCTTGTTTATCCTCAACATCCATTAGAAATAGAGGATATAACCAGAAAGAATTTAAGATGGAAGTTAAGATGGCTATAGATATGTCAGCCCAGTCACCATCTAGCGTTTATTTAATTCCTGTTAAATTAGATGACTGTGAAATTCCAAATTTAAAGTTCTCAGATTATAGTTTAAATTTACGAGATCTTAAATGCTTGGATTACTATACATCTAATGGTTTTGATGAATTAATTACAGCAATAGAGTATATTAGATTAAATTTAGAACAGCAATTTAGCTCTAATAGAAAAAATTTGTATATTAGTGAAATCCAAAAATCAGAACAATCAAATCTAGAAGAAATTCAAAAAAGACCCCTGAAAAGAGGCAGCGCTAAAGGAAAAATTTGGCTCAGTGATGACTTTGATGAACCTCTTGAAGATTTCAAGGAATATATGTAGTGGAATTATTATTAGATACTCATATATTCCTTTGGTTTGTTGATGATAATCTTAAATTAAGTAATCACTTAAAAGATTTAATTGAAGATCGAAATAACTCTAAGTATTTAAGTGTTGCTAGTTTATGGGAGATGTCTATCAAATATAGTTCAGGAAAGCTTAAACTCGAAACTTCTTATGAGCAGTTTATTGAAGAAGAGATAACTCAAACTAACCTCAATTTACTTCATATTAAATTAGAACATCTAAATATTGTTTCCTCTCTACCTTTTCATCATAGAGATCCATTTGATAGACTTATTATTTCGCAATCTATGGTAGAGGGTATGTCCATTATAACTGTTGATTCAGCTTTTGAGCAATACCCTATTAAGATAATTAATTAGTGTTCAATAAACACAAAAATTAAGAGATTTAAGAATATTGATTGGCGATTTCTTTAATATCATTAACCTTAATTCCTT
>DLXW01000244.1:12176-12723 GCA_003448685.1 Cyanothece sp. UBA12306 | reverse complement strand
ACATTCCTTCGCCAATAGCAGCCATTTTCCATTCCTCGTTGTGGCGATAAACTTCAGCTAAAATCATGCCTGTTTTTCCCTGATAGTCGGTTCCTGACAGAGTATACCGAGCAATTTCTTTGTTATTTACAATATCAACTAATCGGACAAAAGCATTCTTAACTTGGCTAAAATCTTGATTTCGTTTTAGAGAATCGTAAATATTAATAACAAAAATTAGCTTGAAAATATTAGCAGGAATTTTCGGTAAATTGACCAATATTTGCTCATCATCTCCTTCTCCTTTTCCCGTTAAGTTATCCCCTAAGTGAGTAATTGCACTTGAGTTATGATTTAGGTTACCATAATAAACCAGATCAGATTTATTATTAAGTTTATTACTGGTATTGAGACAAAGTACAGAAGAATCAAGATCGAAATCAGCTTGACTTTGAAAAATTCCCCATAATCCTCCTGACTTTTCGGCTATATCCCAGCCTAAACCACACATTAATTTAGTGAGACTAGGGGCTTCTTTTTTTAGGGAAATTCTTTGTCCTTTTTGTAA
>DLXW01000244.1:11754-11981 GCA_003448685.1 Cyanothece sp. UBA12306 | reverse complement strand
AAATTCTTTGTCCTTTTTGTAAATTAATAGCCATTTTTCCTCCTAATTCTGATAGCGATTGAGAATGGCTTGTAAACCTCCTTGATATCCTGAACCTACAGCACTCATACGCCATTGACCATCTTTGTTATAGATTTCTGCCATAATCATTGCAGTTTCAATAGAAGAATCTTCAGTCAAATCATAACGCAATATTTCATTTTTGGTTTTGACATCAACTAAACGAA
>DLXW01000244.1:10800-11725 GCA_003448685.1 Cyanothece sp. UBA12306 | reverse complement strand
AGGTATTTTAGTTAAGTTAACTAAAATCACTTCATCATCCCCTTCTCCTGCACCTGTTAAATTATCTCCCATGTGTTCTACACAGTGATCAGGATCAGGACTTTTTAAGTTATTGTAGAAGATGAAATGCTGATCAGAAGGCAGCTTTTCATTTGACCCTAACATAAAAACAGAAACATCGATATCAAAATCTTTTCCTGTGTCCACTTGTTTAACATTCCATCCTAATCCAACCAGGACTGCTTCTAGACCAGGGGATACTTTTTCTAGAGATATTTTTTCCCCTTTGACAAGTGAAATACCCATTGATATTTACCTCTTTATGTTGTATTTTCAGGCAGTTAGTAGTTAAATTACTAATGAATTAATAAAGTTTCCTAAACGGCATTTTCCCATCTTCGACTATATAATAGCATAGAAACATTCGTCAATACCTGAATCTTTAAATTAAATAGTATTAATTGATTAAATAGACATTTTTTTCTTAGTTTTGATAGCGATTAAGAATTGCTTGTAATCCCCCTTGATATCCTGAACCTACGGCATTCATACGCCATTGACCATTTTTACTATAGATTTCTGCCATGATCATTGCAGTTTCAATAGAACAATCCTCTGTTAAATCGTAGCGCAACACTTCTTCCTTAGTTTTGACATCAACTAAACGAACAAAAGCATTCTCAATTTGACCAAAGTTTTGTCCTCGTTGATCCGCTTGGTGAATTGTTACTACAAAAACCAATTTTTGAACATCACCAGGTATTTTAGTTAAGTTAACTAAAATCACTTCGTCATCCCCTTCTCCTGCACCTGTTAAATTATCTCCCATGTGTTCTACACAATGATGAGGATCGGGACTTTTTAAGTTATTATAAAAGATGAAATGCTGCTCAGAAGGTAGCTTTTCATTTGACCCTAACATAAA
>DLXW01000244.1:10237-10592 GCA_003448685.1 Cyanothece sp. UBA12306 | reverse complement strand
TTTCATTTGACCCTAACATAAAGACTGAAACATCTAAATCATAATCAATTCCTGTGTCTACTTTTTTGACATCCCATCCTAATCCAACTAGGACTGCTTCTAAACCAGGTGCAACTTTTTCAAGTGAGACTCTTTCACCTTTGCTAAGAGAAATTCCCATAGATAGTTACCTCTTTGTTTTATTTTGGAAAAACTTAATTGTAAACTAATTCATTAAGTTGGTAAAGAGCCTCAAATAAGCTCTAATATTTTTTAATCTACAATATCAAAAACCTTTCGTCAACCCCTAGAAGCTTAAATTCAAGAATGTTCAAGCAGGGTTGTCTAAAGCAGCAAGATAGTCTATGGCAGCTTC
>DLXW01000244.1:9674-10052 GCA_003448685.1 Cyanothece sp. UBA12306 | reverse complement strand
CTATGGCAGCTTCAAGTTTAGAGGAATAAGATGCAGCAAATTCTTCAAACCAAAATCCTTCATCTGAAGAAGGATCAAGATTTTCTAACCAGGTTTCAGCTTTCCGAGTTAATAATTTTCTTTTTTGTTGTCTTTTTTGTTCTGCATAACGAATTTCTTCTTGATTTTGTTGTAAATTCTTGGATTGAGATTGTTTTTTAGTTTGATATTGGTGTTTTAGGTCACTTAATAAATTTTGTGATTTTTCAGAAGATAAATTAACCTGGATTTGATTTGAATGAGACTCTTTTTGTTTTTTAGATTGGTATTTATTTTTGATGTTATTTAATAAATCATCTCGCAAATCAGATGATTTATTGTCTAATGATTGAGATTTTT
>DLXW01000244.1:0-9478 GCA_003448685.1 Cyanothece sp. UBA12306 | reverse complement strand
AGATTTAATTTGTTTAAAAAGATCTTCTTCACGACTTGTTTTTATTGGGAAATTATAATTTTTCAATTGTTGGCTATCATTTGGTTGATGTTGATAATCAGACTTAAGCTGATTAAGTAATTGATCAACAGATGGGTCTTGTGATGAGTAATTATTCATAGTTCACTAGCTTAACTGCTTTTTATTACATTATAAACTATTTTATTTTTTACAGTTGTTTTAATAGTTTTGATTGTACTTAATTAATCAATTGTTTATAAAAATCTAGTAATTGCTTTGCTAAAGCTTTATTTGTGTATTTTTCTAAAACTCTTTGATATCCTTTTTCAGCTAAATCTTTGGCTAATTGAGGACTATTCATTATCTGTTCTAAACGTTTATTTAAAGCTTGAAAATCTCCTTCAGGAAAGATCAAGCCTGAATCTCCAATAACATGGGGTATTTCTCCAGAATCAGAACCAATAACAGGAATTTTACAAGCCATTGCTTCGATTAATACATGACCAAACTGTTCTTTCCATCCCACTGCAGTTAGGGTTTTAAATTGATAGGTCGTTTCTGACGGAAGAACTAAAACATTCATTAGGTTAATATAGTTAGGAACTTGATCGTGGCTAACACTTTCAATAATTAATATTCTATTTTCAATACCTATTTTTTTTGCTTCTATAATAATTTTCTCTTTTAATTCTCCTCTGCCCAATAAAACTAATTTCCATGATTTTGAAGGTAAATTAATAACAGATTTAATCAAGGTTACAAGGCCTTTTTCTGCGACAAATCTCCCCACATAACCAATAACAAAATCATTAGATTGTATGCCAAGTTTTTCCGCTAACTTTAGTCTATCAAACGGAGCAAATAAAGATTCATCTACTCCTAATTGGGGCATAACTTTAGCTAAGTTAGTATAACCATGTTCCCGCAAAATATCAGCAGCATCTTGATTTCCAGCAATTAAGCCATCGGTATGTTTTAGATTATAACTTTCTAACCAAGATATAGGAAATTTAGATTTATAGGGTAAATTCCACCAAGTAAAAAATAGATTTTTTGCTTTTAATCCTAATAATCTATTAAGGGTTATTAGCTGAGCATAAGCTAAAGATTTAACTCCTTGTTCAACTTGAATTATCTGAGGTTTAAAAGTTTTGAGTACTGAGATAATATCGGTTCCAAAGGTTAATAAACCTTGATTATTTTGACTAAAATTTGATATAGGAATAACTCTAAAATTACCCTCTATGCTAGGTCTAGTTTCAATAATCTGATTTTGTATACCTCCTGGTTTCCATTTTTTAGGAACAATAATTGTTACTTCTAAATTGGGTTCTAAATTGGCTAAAGTGCGAAATTTTAGACAATTTAGATTAACAATATAGGTATGACTAGCAACTAAAATTTTCATTGACTTAATTTTGACTCATTAAAACCAAAAAGAGGTTTGGGAAAATTATTATCTTCTCGACTATATTTTTGCCCATCATTCCACCGAGATTGAATTATAGTTTTTAGGGCATCAACAAAGCCCAAAGTATAAAAAATACCCCTCACAATAATTTTAAGTGGTGAGCCTCCTTTATTACAAGGAGGATTTCCCAGAACATGGCAGTCAAATAATTTAGCATAAAGGCGTAATTGTTGGTTAAATGTCAAGTTTTTGATTGCCATTAGAAAATGATTATGATAAAAAGTAACTTGATATTTAAAAGATTTGGTACTAATATCATGACATCCTCCAGTTTCTTCACCTAAATGGACTAAATAGGCTTTTGGGTCATACCAAATTTTATATTTTGTTTCTCGCAACCGTAAACAAAAATCAGACTCTTCTCGTACTGCACTACCTCTAAATCTTTCATCAAACCAAATATTATATTGATTAAAAATTTCACGCCGAAAAGACATATTACAACCTCGAGTTGAGATCACCTGTTGAGGTTGGGTTGTATGAACTAAATCAATATGATACCAAGCAATTCCTGGGTCCATCGCTTCTGGAGGTAAAAAATCTAGGGTATAGATAGAATCATCATTGTTCAATTTTTGAGAATCAGAAAGTTTCATTCTATCTAATACTCTTCCAGCTACTGCTCCCACTTCAGTTTTTTCCTGATAAATTCTTCCATGGGATAATAAATATTCTGAAGGTAATTGAACATCATCATCGATGAAAAGAATAATCCTACCTTTAGCTCGCCGAACTCCATAATTTCTTGCACCAGGTAAACTCGCCCAATTAACCCTAAACCAAGTAATTTTTTGAGAACTAGCAAGTTTTTCTAAATAAGCTTGAATTTCTGGTTGATGGTTTAGAGTTTGATCAATGACTAAGATCTCGAAATTAGGGTAATCTTGTTGGAGAAGATCTTCAAGAGTATCTTTTAGAGGTTCTTCCCGTCTATAAGTAGGAATAATCACAGAAATAAAAGGATAATTCATTTTGAAAAAGACAAATTTTTTTATAATTAATGTTAAACAGTTGAAGGCTTAATCCTAATTTTTTTAAGCCTTTTTTTGTTAGCTTTTGCTGCCTTTCGTTCTTCTTTTAATTTTTTCTGTTCTTGTTGATCGATCAAGGATAATTTGAAAATAGTACCAGCAAAAAACCAATAATAAACCGAAACTGGATCGGTATCAAGGGGATACCAATAGGGCATATAGGGAATAATTAGGGTAAATACCCAAAAACCAGAGGCAAATCGGCTTAAAATCGGGTCTTTTAACGATCGATATTCCTTAAAACTTAAAATAATTAAATGAGTCACAAAAAGCATGAACAAAATTAATCCCATATATCCTATTTCAAATAAAAGCTTTGGATGATAGGTTTCTATTAAAGCAGTTTCTCCAAAAGTACGGGAAGAATTGGTTCCTTTACCTAAACCGCGACCTAACAAACTTCTCTGATTTTCTATAGAAAAGGTAAATTGTTTCTCGATAAATTGTTGAGGAGGAGCAGTATTCCAACGATTAACAAAACTATCAACTCTTTCTTGAATAAAATCGGGGTTAAAAAAAGAAAGTCCAATAGATAAAACGAGAGCTAACCCTAAACTAAGGGAAATAAATCGTTTAAAATTTGCAATTTGTCCGGTTAAAATGGTTAAGACTAATATAATTCCTGGAACTGCCGCAAATGCCAATCTTTGCCCACAAATCACAGCATTAATAAACACTAATCCCATACCAATTAGCCCACAATTTCGCCAAAATAATTTATTGTCACTAAATGCTGTGTTAAAACAAATAGCAGCACTTGCCACTAAAAACCATGCCCAATGCCAAGGAGAAACAAAAGTTCCTGGGAGCCTAATTTGTCCTTGACTTGGACTATACAAAAGTGAACCGCCTACTAAACATTTTGCCTCTAAACGTGGCTTAAATAATTCAACACCAGAAAGATGGTCAGTTCCAGCACATCTACCAGTTTTTAGGAACCAATATTGAGCTAATCCAAGTACGCAGCAGATAATAACAATAGTAACCAAAACTCTTCCTAAGGTCAGCAACTTTTGTTTATCTTCAATAAAATAATAAGCACAAAACATTAGTGGTACGTAACCAAGCAAAACCTTAAAACCTACTACACCTTGTAAAAAAGGTATTCCATCTTTACAAGGTGTAGTTATAACAATTCCATCCCTTAAGATAAATTCTCCATTAGCATCTCGCAAGAACCTTTCATATTCACTAAGAGAGCTACACTCAGGGATAAATTGCTGCATTCCATTAACTAAAAAGAGAACTAATAATGCCCAAACCACAATAAGGAAGAAAGTTGGTACTAATTGCTTAACTGCAAAAATAGGTTTCTTTTCGCGACGGCACTCTTGTATTAAACCCAATAAAGCCGGAATATAAAAAGCATCTTTCGATATTTGAAATAAAGCATTCCCTCCCCCGATCCAGTAGGTCAATGTCCCACTAAAAGGCATATAAATGAGAAATATCCAAATAGCTTTTCTTGGGTAATGGTAACTCAAAATTAAAGTAGGAATTGCTACGGCTGTGCCTAATCCGGCTTTGAGACCAAATCCTAAACCCAGAGGAATACCGATCATAATCGCCAAAAATATTGACAATGTAATCTGTTTGGCCAGCTTTTGTCGCGCTTCTTTGGCCTTGCGTTTCTCTATTAATCTTTGTTTGAGATCTTTGCTTGAATCGGTTTTCTTATTTTTAGGGGATTTTTTTTTTCCTCTAACTCCTAACATTGGATTAAAGTTTAAGGTTATGTAAGACAAGTCACCTTTAGTATACAGAAAATTGAACCTAACAACTTAAGGAAGGTTAAGCTCTTCATTTACAATAACCATAGTTTTCTTACCTTCTATGATTATTATATGTTCCGTAGACAGATCTTGTTCTCCCCCTATTACTATAGCTAGACCGGCCTCTACCTCCATTAGTATAACCGAACCTGACTCTCCCCCTATTGATATGGTTTGATCTGATTCTTCCCCTATTGATATATCCTGATCTGGCTCTCCCTCTATTGGAATACCCTAATCTTGACCTTCTAATTTGAGGATATTTAGAACTGCCTCTCCCACTATCAGGAACAATAAGAGTTCTTGAGATACCTGGATTAATATTGGATCTAAATCGAAGAGGTCTTGCATTAGCTTCGTGATTAACACTACCTATCAATATAGCCAACCCGATCGCAATAATTAACGAATTATTCTTCATTTTTTTGTCCTAATAAATTAACAAATGACAATCCTTATAACAATGATTAAAATACCCTACAATTTCATTATAAAATGGGATTGCTTCAACTAAATCTTAAGATTTATCTAGTTATACTAAGTTGAATGAATGAGCAAAAATAAATGAGTCCTTTTCCTGACTTTTGAAAGCGCAATATGTTTGGGATCAGATTTTAAGAGGAGTTTTCAGTAAGCATCAAAGGAAAAATTCTCCTCACACCCACTCAAAAGATCTGATCTTGCTATAATCTACTAACTGCCTATGAACTAGAAGTCTCGCGTCATCAACATAGACGCAAGAGCGTCTAAACTATAGGGCAATTAATCCAAAGGTGTGAGAAAATTTATGGCTGTTCAATTACGACAAGCACTTAAAGTTGGGACTTATATTATTAGTCAGCGTTTAGCCGGTCGTCAACGCTTTCCTCTAGTATTGATGTTAGAACCCCTATTTCGCTGTAATTTAGCTTGTTCAGGCTGTGGAAAAATCCAACATCCACCGGAAATTCTAACCCGCAATTTGAGTCCCGAAGAATGTTTTGCTGCGGTTGAAGAATGTGGCGCTCCTGTGGTGTCTATTCCTGGGGGAGAACCCTTATTACACCCCCAAATTGATCAAATTGTTCAAGGATTAGTAGAACGCAAAAAATTTGTTTATTTGTGTACTAATGCAATTTTACTAGAAAAAAGTCTTCACAAATTTGAACCCTCTCCTTATTTAACCTTTAGTGTTCATCTCGATGGGTTGCGAGAACACCATGATAAATGTGTTGATCGTCAAGGAGTTTTTGATAAGGCAATTCAAGGTATTCGGGCTGCCAAAAATCAAGGTTTTCGAGTAACTACTAATACAACGGTTTTTGAAGGAGTAGATCCTCAAGAAATGCAGGAATTTTTTGATTTTCTTGAAACTTTAGATACTGACGGTATGATGATTTCCCCAGGCTATAGTTACGAATGGGCCCCCGATCAAGATCATTTTCTGAAACTCGAACAAACTAAGGCATTATTTCGGGAAATTCTCAGTCCTTGGAAGTCTGGTAAAAAACGCTGGAATTTTAATCATAACCCTCTATTTTTAGATTTCCTCTTAGGGGAAAAAGATTATGAATGTACTCCTTGGGGTAGTCCTAGTTATAGTGTTTTGGGTTGGCAAAAACCTTGTTATTTACTCAATGAGGGACACTATAAAACTTTTAAAGAACTTTTAGAAGAAACTAATTGGGATAATTATGGACGTAAGAGTGGTAATCCAAAATGTGCCGATTGCATGGTGCATTGTGGTTATGAACCTACCGCAGCAGTGGATGCAATGAATCCAGCTAATATGGGAAGAGCTTTAGAAAGTTTATTTAGTGCTTAGTTTAGTTTAGTCGGAAGGAAAGTAACTAAAAACTATAATTTCCTTCCCGATTAAATAATTAGTTATCAGAAAAATTTCGTTAATTTACATTCCTCCCCAGACAAATCTTACTCCCCAAAAAGGAATTAAAATAACTAAAGCAATCCAATCCCATCGAATTAAACGTAATTGATGCCATTGCACTTGATGTTCATTTGGATTGGTAAAACCCCTCACTTCCATGGCTATGGCAATTTCTTCAGCCCGCATTAACAGATTTTCTAATAATTTTTCAACGACGATTAACCAGACTTGCAAACTACGTTTAATACCCAATTTATTCCAATTAATTGCTCTAGTCCTAATCGAACGGGCTAAATTTTGGATTTCTTCCAAAACTAAAGGGATAAACCGTAAGGAAAGGGTTAAAGTTAACAAAATTTCGGTAATGGGTATTTTGAAGCGACGTAATGGTTCTAATAACTCTTCTAATCCTGCTGTAATTTCTTCTGGAGCAGTTGTTAAAAGATAAAGATTAGTGCTATAAATTAAAATAAAAATAAGAGTACTAATACGGATTGCTAATTCTAGAGAACGTCTTGTAATTAGTCTTCCTTGATTGAATAAAACGTAATTATAATCTGTAGGTTGGGGCAAAGAAAAATTGCTTTCTGGAAGTCTTGGTTGTGAATTTACTGGCAAACCATCAGGGGCAATTAGTGTGATTATAAAAATAAGAATTGAAAGAATAATTAACCACCCCATCTGTTGTCGCCAAACCCGTAAGGGAATACAAGCAGCTACAGTCAACAAAATTAAGATACCAACAATTCCCAGTCGCCAAATAGGGTTAGCTAAGATGGGGGCTGCTAAGAATGTCATTAACCAGGCTAATTTAACCCTAGGATCGAGTTTATGTAGCCAAGTAATCGGTTTTTCTAGGTAAAGTCCGATGGGAAGCGATCGCAGTAAATCCATACTTAAATCATTATTCTCAAAGATAATTATTGTATCATGGTTAATTACTGTTTGAAGTTTTTTCTTCTAGACAAGATTGTTAGACTTTACTTAGTAATAGTTTTTGAGGAAATAATTAATTTTCACTAATTAAATATTAATTTGATTGGCAATATAATAGGTCATTTTTATGAGAAAATTTCATTGGCTTAATACGATTAAATTGTCCCTATTAATTATGGGATTATGGGTACTCTATTCTTGCCGATCAACAGTTAAGATTGAGCGTCCAAAGCCTTTACCACAAGATCCTTTAATTCAAGTTTATTTTAACCATAATCAAGCTCAAAATGCTAATTATAAAGAACCTTATCGCAATTTTATGCGTTCGGGAGATAATCTAGAACAAATCTTAATTGATAGCATTCAATCTGCGACTAATACTATTGATATTGCAGTTCAGGAATTTCGTTTACCTGGTGTAGCTAAAGCTTTAGTAAAGCAATCAAAAAAAGGAGTAGAAGTTAGAATAATCTTAGAAAATAATTATAATTTTTCTTTAAGTAAATTAACTAACGATGATTTTAATTACAAAACAGAAAGAGAAAAAAAACATTACCAAAGTTTATTGAAATTTATTGATATTAATAATGATGGAATTATCAATCAAAAAGAAATTAGTAATCGAGATACTCTGAGTATCCTAAATGGTGCCAAAATTCCTATTATTGATGATACTGCTGATGGTTCTAAGGGAAGCGGTTTAATGCACCATAAATTTATGGTAATAGATAATAAGATAGTAATTACAGGTTCGGTTAATTTTACTCCTAGTGGAACCCATGGAGATTTAGATAAATCTTTAACTAGGGGTAACGCTAATAATTTACTTAAGATTAATTCAGCAGAAATTGCTCGAGCTTTTACCGAAGAATTTAATTTGATGTGGGGAGATGGAGTTGGGGGAAAACTTGATAGTAAATTTGGAGTCAAAAAAAGAGCGCGATCGCCTAAAAATTTTACAGTGGGTAACTCAATAGTTACTCTAAAATTTTCCCCTAATTCTACCAAAGATGATTGGCATAATACCACTAACGGATTAATCAATAAGACTTTAAATCGTAGCTATCAATCTGTTGATTTGGCATTGTTTGTTTGGAGTGAACAAAAATTAGTTAATACCTTAGAAAAGAAACATAATCAAGGATTACAAATTAGAGCATTAGTTGATTCTGAATTTGCTTTTCGTAGCTATAGCGAAGTTTTAGATATATTAGGAGTTGCTTTGAGTGACAATTGTCAATATGAAACCGATAATCAACCCTGGGTTAATCCAATTGATAGCGCGGGGGTTCCTGAGTTAGAAACAGGCGATAAACTCCATCATAAATTTGCTATTATTGATCAAAATTTGATTATTACTGGTTCTCATAATTGGTCTCAATCAGCTAATCGTCAAAATGATGAGACATTATTAATTATTGAAAATCCAATTATTGCTGCTCATTATCAACGAGAATTTGAAAGATTATATAGTAACGCTAAATTAGGATTACCTAATTTTCTGGAGCAAAAAATCGCCAAAGATGCTCAAATTTGTCCTAGTTTTTCAACAAGAAAATCTTCTCGTCATACTGATAAAATAATTAACCTTAATCTTGCTAGTCAAGCTGAACTAGAAAGTTTACCAGGTATTGGGGAAAAAATTGCCCAAAAAATTATTGAAGAACGTCGTCAAAAACCCTTTACTTCCCTCAATGATTTGACTAGAGTCTCTGGAATTGGAAAATCTAAAATTAAAAGGTTAGAAGGTAAAGTTACTTGGTAAAATTAAGGATAAGATTATCTTAGTTGTTACAAAAAATTAATAATTCTCTAGTAACTCAAAAAATAATTTAAAATTTAAACAGTTTTTGAGGAAATAAATTCAGATGGATAACTTCTTAGACAGAGAAAATCTAGAAAAATCCCCACTAGCAAATAAATTTTTTCTCGGAGGTTTTTTTGGACTCAAAGTTTTGCGAGAATGGCGAGTAAAACTTCTTAGAGCTAAAGCTGCTCAACTAACAGATTGTGGAGCTACACATATTGATAATGGAGACGAAGACAAATTTAAAAATCAAAGTTTTGTTGGTTCTTTTACCAAAGGATTACCCCATAATGATACTGGCCTAATAGCTGATTCTGAACAATTTAAAAAGTTTCGCATCGCTACCCACAAAGGAGATTTTTTTATTGATTCCCAACTACAATTGGGTAAAATACTAGAACCAAGTGGTGATCTTAATTGGAGAGCAGTTTATCTTAGCTCCAAAAACCCTGATAATCCGATTCGGGGTTGGGAAAGTCCATCTGCTGGTTTAACCTTCGAGATGCACGGTCCTGATAGCCATAGCGTCACCATGCCTCCCGCACCAGCACTAGGTTCTGAACAAATCACCTTTGAACAAAATCGTTTCGCGCA
>DLXW01000088.1:1930-21043 GCA_003448685.1 Cyanothece sp. UBA12306 | reverse complement strand
GATAGCGTTCAACTATCATCAAATAGCAGTCTGAGTACCAATGCCCAAGGAGACGGTAGCGGTGGTAGTATTGCTTTAAATACTAATAATTTAACTATTAAGGAAAACAGTAATATTAGTGCTAATGCCCAAGGGTTAGGTTCAGCCGGAAATATTAACCTACAAGGACGTTCCCAAGCAGCAAATATTAATCTAAATCAAGGTAATATTACTGCTAATGGAGCGCAAGGAAATCTCGAGATTCAAGCTCAAAATTTAGACCTCAATAATAATAGCTTAATTAATGCAGAAGGGAATCAAGGAAATATTCAAGTTAGTAGTGATAGCGTTCAACTATCATCAAGTAGTAGTCTGAGTACCAATGCCCAAGGAGACGGTAGCGGTGGTAGTATTACTTTAAATACTAATAATTTAGACTTAGGAGAATTTAGTGCTATTAGTGCTAATGCTGAAGGTTCAAAATCAGCCGGAAATATTACAATTGATCGCCTTTCCCAAACCCCTAATGTCAACCTCAGTCAAAGTAGTATTACTGCTACAGGAAATCAAGGAAATATTCGAATCACCAGTGAAAACTTACAACTCGATCGCACCAGTAGTATTAGTGCCAACGCTGAAAATAATGGGGATGGAGGTAATATAATCCTTACCAATAATAATAATTTAGAACTTCAAGAGAGCAGTGTTATTAGCACTAACGCTCAAGGAACAGGAAGAGGGGGGAATATTGAGATTGTAACTGATAGTCTCAATATTTCAAGCAACAGTGAAATTACTGCCAATGCTAGCGCGACATCAGGGGGTAATATTAATATTCGCGTTACTTCACCAAGGACTTTAACCCTAAACTCGGGTAAAATAACTGCTACAGGAGGACAAGGCAATATTACCGTAAATTCACCCATTACATTTTTACGGAATGGAAGTTTAATTAGTACTAACGGGATCGGTACAGAACCAGGTGGGAATATCACCATTAATACGGATTTTCTGTTAAGCTTTCCCTCTGAAAACAATGATATAACAGCTAATGCTCAACAAAGTAGAGGAGGTCGGGTAATTATCAATTCATTGGGAGTTTTTGGTCTTGAATTTCGGGAATTTTTAACCCCTTTATCTGATATAACTGTCACATCAGAATTGGGGCCTGCGTTTAGTGGTCAAGTTTTTATCCGAGTACCCGAAGGTGATCCCACTTCAGCATTTACCAAATTACCCGAAGATCTTATTGATCCAGCTAATTTGATCGTCATTGCTTGTCCCGCTGATGATGGCAATATCTTTATCCGTACTGGAAAAGGTGGTATTCCTGATAATCCTGAACAACCCTTAAGATGGCGGATGATCTGGCAAGATTTAAGGGATTTCTTTGACCTAGAAAACTCTGAACCAGAACCATCTGTCCCTCAGTCAGATGTTGAGAAAAAATCCCTTAATTGCAGTTAAATTAGTGATTGGAGTGTTAATTTTTTAGCCATGAAATCAACTAAATACCCGATTTTTTCCTCTGGTTTTGCCCTGGGAATTATGACTATTGTGGCAACTTTTAACCCTCTGTTGCCATCGATTGCTCAAACAAATCCCCTGATCATCGCCTTAGAAACAGCCGAAAGTAATAGTTCAACTCCTCTGAAAGAAGGAAGGGAATTTTATCAACAAGGACAATATAATCAAGCGATCGCCCGTTGGCAAGATGCTCTACAAAGTTATCAGAGTTCAAAAGATACTATCAATCAAATTTTAAGTCTTAATTACCTATCCTTAGCTTATCAAGCCTTAGGACAATGGGAAGAAGCGAAAACTACCATTACTCAAAGTTTAACCTTAATTGACTCCCTTCCCCCAGGAAATCCTCGTCAAAACCTAATTCATGGTCAACTTTTTAATACCCAAGCCAGTTTACAATTGAGTTTAGGAGAACCAGAACAAGCTTTAGAAACCTGGAAAAAATCCGAACAATATTATCAACAAGGTCGAGATCAAATTGGAGTTTTAGGAACTAAAATTAATCAAAGTCAGGCTTTACAAAATCTGGGACTTTATCGTCGTTCCTTAGAACAATTAACCCAAGTTAAACAACAATTACAAACTCAGCCCGATTCTATCTTAAAAGCTAGAGGATTTCAAAGTTTAGGAGTAGCCCTACAAGCAGTTGGTAACTTAGAAGAAGCAGAAACTGTTCTCCAAGAAAGTTTAATCATCAGTCAAACCCTCGATAGTCGCGATGATCAAGGAACGACCCTACTCAATTTAGGGAATATTTATCAAGCATTAGAACAACCAGAAAAAGCCCTCAGATTCTACGAACAAGCCTCAACAACAGCCTTAAATCCTGGTCTACGAATAGAAGCCCAATTAAATCAATTACGCCTCTTAATCAGGGAAAATAAGACTGAAAATGCCTTAGTCTTATTGCCAAGTCTGCAAGGGCAAATGTCCCTTTTGCCCCCCAGTCGTCGCACGGTTTACGCTTATGTCCATTTAGGAGAAAGTTTACTGAAATTGTCAGCAACTGGGGCAGTTTCACCGCAACAAGTCCTTGAACCCTTAAAAATCGCAGTGCAACAGGCCGAAAAGTTACAAGACGATCGCGCCGCTTCCTCTGCGTTGGGAACTTTGGGGAAATTATACGAGCAACAACAACAATGGGAAACCGCCCAACCACTAACAGAACAAGCCTTACAACTAGCCCAGGACATCAAGAGTGATGATATCGCCTATCAATGGCAATGGCAATTAAGTAGACTCTTGAAAGTTCAGGGAAATCAAAAAGGAGCGATCGCCGCCAATAAAGCAGCCGTCCAAACTCTGCAAACCATCCGTAATGATTTAGTCGCCATTGATGCAGGGGTGCAGTTTTCTTTTAGAGAAAGCGTTGAACCAGTTTATCGAGATTTAGCCAGCTTATTATTAACTCCAAACCAACCTGGAGAACCTATTCCCCAAAATAATCTAATTGAAGCCCGACAAGTCATTGAATCCCTACAATTAGCCGAATTAGAAAACTTTTTCCGTGAAGCTTGTTTAGACGCACAACCCAAACAAATTGATCAGATTGATCCCACCGCAGCCGTTATTTATCCAATTATTCTCGAAGATCGCTTAGGGGTAATTTTATCTACGCCAGGTCAACCTTTAACCTACACAGAAACCCCACTACCAAAAACCCAAGTTGAACAAACCCTACAAGAACTACTACAAGCCCTTAATCCCGCCTTTTCTGATCAAATTCGCTTACAATTATCCCAACAAGTCTATGATTGGCTGATTCGACCCTTAGAACCCCAATTAGCCAAACAAAAAACACAAACCCTAGTTTTTGTTTTAGATGGACTGTTGCGTAATCTGCCCATGAGTACCCTCCATGATGGTCAACAATACTTAATTGAAAAATATCAAGTAGCCTTAACCCCTGGTTTACAACTGGTTGACCCCAGAAAATTAACCCCCGAGTTACTTCAAGCAGTGTTAGCAGGAGTAAGTGAAGCTAACCTGGGATTTCCTGCTTTACCAGGTGTTAACCTAGAAATCCAAGAAATTGGCCAAGAAATACCCACACAACAGCTACTAAATCAAGAATTTACCCGTGGTCAATTCCAAAATTCCCTGACTATCTCTCCATTAGCAGTGGTACATTTGGCGACCCATGGACAATTTAGTTCTGATCCTGATCGAACCTTTGTTCTTGCTTGGCAAGATACCATCAGGGTTAGGGACTTTCAAAAGATTCTGCGGACTCGAGAACAAGCAACCGATAATCCCATTGAATTATTGGTTTTAAGTGCCTGTCAAACAGCTAGCGGCGATAAACAAGCCGCGTTAGGTTTGGCAGGTATGGCGGTTCGTTCTGGTGCCCGCAGTACCATCGCAACCCTATGGTCGGTTAAAGACGACTCAACAGCGCGATTGATGACCGAATTTTATCGCAATCTCAATCAAGCTACGGTTGTTCAAGAAAAAAAAGCCGAAGCTTTGCGTCAAGCACAGCTTTCTCTATTGCACTCGCCTGAATTCTCCCATCCTTTTTATTGGTCAGCCTTTGTCTTAGTCGGTAATTGGCTATAGACTTGACTGCTCAAATTCTTTAAATAACAATTTTTTAGCCCATGAAATCTTCAATGTTTCAATCTTCCTCCGTATTAACCACCATTTGTGGTGTTTTATCCGCCGGAATGTTATTAAGTTCCCTATCTCCTGTTCAGGCCAAACCTTTTGTTAATGGAGAATTGCTAGCGAATAATGTAACTTTTGTGCCTCCTGATGGTGATCAACCTCGTGATACTCAAGGGGGGGCTTCCCGTGGCGGAAAATGCCCCAAAGATGATCAAAGTCTCAATCCTTATCTGACCCCTGTGATTCCAGCTAATGCGCAACGGTTGACCAGTCAACCCCAGGCTAAGATTTTTGTCTATATTCCCCAAACGGCAGCTAAAAAAGCTTTTGTCAGTCTCAAAGATGACAAAAATCAACACCACTATCAAACCTTTTTACCTCTGGAGAAAAAAGGGGGCATTGTCCAAATTTCCCTGCCAGATGATGCACCAGATTTATCAGTAGGAACCGAATATAAATGGTCATTTGCCATAGTGTGTGGAGATCGATTGTTACCCGATGACCCCACAGTAACTGGGACAATTCGTCGCATCAATTTAGACCAAAAACTTACCAATCAAGTGAAAAATTTAGGAGAAAATCCTTCTTTAGAACAGGCAGATTTATTAGGAAAATCTGGACTTTGGTATGATATGCTCACAGTCTTAGTTTCTCTGAAAACAGAACAACCTAATAATTTACAGTTAGACAATATTTGGTCTAACATATTAAAATTAAGCAATCTTGAAAAAATTGCAACTCAGCCCATTATCGCCAATAAATAATTGAGCATAATGGACATTAAAAACTAAGTCATAGTTCAGGATAGATTAGGATCGGTATCTGACCTCATCTATCCTAGTTATTCAAGATTATGATTAAAAATCAAAAATTCTAATGAAAAGATTTTTAGGAAAAATTAGTGCAAAAATTTTAAAATTATGGTCAAAATGGGAAGCAATTGCGATTACAGCCCCCAGTATCGCTGTTATTGTCATTGGAATCAATAATTTAGGTTTATTACAGATACTTGAATGGGCTGCTTATGACCAATTATTCAGAGTTCGTCCGATAGAAAAAATAGACAAAAGAATTGTCATTGTTACCATCGATGAAAGTGATTTAACAAGCTTAAAGGAATGGCCATTATCAGATCAAACTATTGCCACAGCAATTAACATTATTAAAGCACAAAAACCTCGGATAATTGCGCTAGATATTTATCGAGATTTAGTAGTAGAACCAGGACATGAGAAATTAGTTGAGGTATTTGAGTCCACTCCCAATTTAATTGGAGTCGAGAAAGTTAGTGGAAAACCAGTTGCTCCCTCTCCCATTTTAAAAAAAAAAGGACAGGTTAGTTTAGCTGATTTAGTTATTGACTCCGATAGCAAAGTACGTCGAGCATTATTATCAGTTCGGCGCAAAGATGGTACTATTCAGATGTCATTGGGAACCGATGTTGCTTTACGATATTTAGACGCTGAAGGAATTAATTTAAAACCAGTTTCTGAAAAAAATACCTTAAAATTACAGTTGGGAATGGTTAAGTTTCAACCCCTAGATAAATATTATGGAGCATATGTGAATGCAGATAATGGAGGTTACCAAATTCTGCTTAATTATCGGGGTTTAAAAGATAAATTTCTGACAATTTCTTTGTCTGATCTCCTAAACGACAATTTTAATCCTAATTTAATGAAGGATCGCATTGTTTTTATCGGTTCAGTAGCAGAAAGTTTGAATGATAAATTTTATACTCCTTTTAGTAGTCTCCTGACTTATTATCCTTTGCGGACAGGGGGTGTAGTAATTCATGCTAATATTACCAGCCAAATTATTAGTTCTGCTTTAGATGGAAGACCTCTAATTCGTAGTTTTTCCAATCAAGTAGAATGGTTGTGGATTTTTGTTTGGTCTTTGATTGGTGCAATTATTAGCTGGCTATTGGTTGCTAATTGTAGTCCTGAAAAAAATATTTATCAATTTATTTTCCTCTTATTAGTAAGCATGACAATACCTGGCCTAGTCTTGCTAACTATTTCCTATCATTTATTCTTGAATGGCTGGTGGATACTAATTATTTCTCCTTTGTTTGCTCTTTGTCTATCTGCATTATCCGTTACCAGTTATCAAAATTTTACTTGGCAAAAAATAGCTTCTACAGATAGTTTAACTAGTCTTCATAATCGTCGTTATTTTGATCTCCACTTATCCAAACTATGGGAACAGCATAAACAAAAAAAGAAACCCCTTTCAGTAATTTTATGCGATGTAGATTTTTTTAAAGCATATAACGATTGCTATGGTCATATGGCTGGGGATAAATGTTTACAATATGTTAGTCAAGGTATTGTTGATGCTGTGCGAAACACGGATCTAGTAGTCCGTTATGGAGGAGAAGAATTTGCTATTATTTTACCCAATACTAATCCAGCTATTGCCGACAAGGTTGCTCAGCGAATTTGTGCCCAAATTGAATCACTACAAATTGAGCATCAAGAATCAAAAATAAATCAATGGGTAACCGTTAGTTGTGGTTCAGCAAGCATGGTTCCCGATCCTGATTTTTCTACTTATAACCTTGTAAATCAAGCAGATCAAGCTCTCTATAAAGCGAAAGCAGAAGGTCGCAATTGTTCACGTTCTGGTATGCTTCCCTAAGGAGTATATTTTGTTAAAATTTTAACCATCAAGATCCCCTTCCATCACTACAGAAATAGCGACTTTTGCGTTATCTTTAAACTCTTTAACATCTATTCTACTTAATAAAACAATTGCTCCAATCATACCCATTGCTTGGATAAAAAATACTAATCCATAGGCTAAAAATGGGGCGGTAAAAAGGACCTTGCCTAAATTCAAAATTGCCCCACCAAGAACAGTTGCTAATCCTCTGGCCATCGCTTGTGCTAACCCCCAAGCTCCGATAAAAGTTCCGGCGGTTTCTGCTGCTGTTAAATCTAACATTAAACTGGTCGCCCCCGCCGTTAAAATACCTGAAGCTAGTCCAAAAAAGAGTAAGCTTGACTTAAGTAAACTTTGACTTTCAACCGCACCAGCTAGGATAATCAAACTAAAACAACCCGCAGCTAAAATACAGCCTAATTTAGTGGTTTGTTGTTTACCTAAACGGGGAACCACCAAAAATCCAGTCGAACCAATGCCAAATAGAGTCCCCATGCCAAAAAAAGCATTCAATTGGGTAGTTTCAGAAATACACATCCCGAATACTTCCCCTCCGTAGGGTTCCATTACCGCATCTTGCATGAATAAACTAAGGGTTAAAACCAACAAAAAACTAAAAAATAACCAAGTTTGGCGACTAGCGGTTAAAATACCCATAGCACGCCCCAAGGTAATTTGATCTTCTCTTTCAACAGTAGTTGAGCGAAACCTAAAACGAGAATAACGCTTTTCTACTCCCCAAGTGGCTAAAAAACACAGTCCCAAAACTATTCCAGGCATGATAATAAATACCGGATTAATTGTCCCTTGTAAGGCTGCAATGTTGGCTATTTTACTGGTTTGAGTGGGGTCATAAGAGAGGATCGCTTCCCCGCAAATTTCGGGCGTATTGAGGAGTTTTGAGCTAATAATAGCCCCTGCTACAATACCCACCATCAATAATGACCAAACGATACTAATTAGTTGAGAACGGTTGTCATCATCGGACACATCCACCAACATAGCTGCAAAGGGTGTAGAACTGGCACTAAGGGCTAACCCATAAAGGGCAAATACTAGCCCTAGAAGGATAGACCAGCAGTAGGTAGTCCAATTCCAGCCATTGGTTTGTATGCTACCCCCTAGCTGCCAAACTACTTGTAGGGCGATAAAAGAAATAGTAGTAAATAAAATAGCACCAATCCAGACATATCCTGTGCGATGATAACCCCAGATGGTTTTCGTGTCGGACATCTGGCCAAACCAAATTCGGGCTGGACTAACGAATTGGTACATGGCGATCGCACTAGCAGCAATCCAGGGTAATACCGTCAATTCATCAATCATAACTCGGTTGATTACTCCCAGGGTGAGTAAGGACATAATGCCTAACCCCATTTGGAATAATCCTAACCGGAACATAGTGAATAATTTGAGTTTGGGTAGGGATTTGTTGATAATTGTCTCAGATGTATTAGCCATCAGTTATCAGTACAATCTGCTCTTAATTTTTTCCGATTACTTAGGATAACAGATTTTGCTGAAATTAGTAGTTAGCTTAACTTAAAATTAGTGAATGTATATTAAGAGTTTTTTGTCTAATTCTCAATTTTCAATTCTACTGACTTCGTTGAAATCACCCGAAATAATCATCTTCCATAATAGCTTCTTTCATTCTTTCAACTCAGAGATTAGAATCTGATTCGTGTATTTTTTTAAAATTACTATTTATCTGCCCCATTTTTCCTAATCAAAAAGCAAATTTAAGCTTGCAATTTAACCCATTCTCTAACTGCTTTACGGAAATTTCTTCTACCAGCCATCCGATATTTTTCAATCAGTCCAGGAATTTCTTGGATTTTAAGGTTAGGAAAGACTAAACTTTGTTCTTTTTCCCTGTATTTGTCTCCTTCTAACTGATAAATTTTTAAGTTTTTATCATTACAATCATAACACCAAATTTCAGGAACACCTAAACGTATGTAAATAGAAAACCTATCTAAAGACTTATTTGTTAAATCAATTTCTAACGCCAAATCAGGAGGAGGATCATAATCCAAATCAAATTTTAATTTCCCCCTAATTAAAGCTTCATTTTGGAAATAAAAACAATTATCTGGCTCTATTCCTGCTTTTTTGATTTCCCATTTCCAAGTTGTTGAACCAAAACACTCATAATCTAATTCTAAAACCTCAGCAGCATCTTCAACAAAAATACTAAGGGTTTGTTTAAAATATTCATGTTCTGGTAAAGGAGTCATAATTTCTAGATTTCCATCATCATAGGCTATCCGGGCTGAGCAATTTTCTCCTAAATCTTGCAGTAAATTTTCAAATTGTTGCCAACTAATTTGATAGAGAACCACTCGATTACTAAAAGTCTTAGTTAATAACATATATCTTCCAAGTTCAACAAAAATAGCATTAAAATAAACTAAGATGAATAGAACAAATAATTACGGATATTTTACTAGGGATGGATATCAAAAGCTATATCTTAGAGTTTAATAGCCCAAATATAAATGCTAGATTAAGTTTAGCCGAAAATCCCAGATCTTCAATTTATATTGGTTCAAGATGAGCATTTATGTAAAGTTTAATTTTGCTATCGTTAGTAGGATAGATTTTTGCTCTGGATAAATCTCCCCGAATCCCTAAAAATAGACCATGATTCCTAATTCTGACCTAATTACTGTATCGCCACACCAGTCTAGCATCTCGACCATACGTCCTATGGCAGCTTCAGAGCTTCATGGTATCACCTGCCGAGGAGATTTATTAGTGGCGATCGACACCAGGAATGGTTATCTTTTAGAAATCGATCCCCTCAGCCACAATACCAAAATTTTGAACCCCGATCATTGGCAGGATTTTATCGGAGTTAGAGGTGTAGCGATCGCCGGTGATACTCTTTGGTTTACCTCAGGCCGTAGTATTTATCATTGTTCCCTCGCTAGTGGAGACTTTAACCCTCAATTATTAACTCGTTTAGACTATGAGGCCGATGGATTAGCAGTTTGGGAGTCCACCATTTATGTATCTTGCCAAAAAATGGGAGATATTTTGGTGCTTAATGGGGAAACAGGTGACCCCATCACCCGTTTATATACCCCAGGAATTGGTAGTGAAAATCTAACCATTAGGGGAGAGGAATTATGGGTTAGTGACAGTCTAGAACAATCAGTTTACTGTCTCGATCGCGCCACAGGCCAAATTATTTTTAGTGTCTTAACTCCCTTTGATTCCCCTACAGGGTTAACCTTTTTCCCCAATTCTCAAACAGGGAAGCAAACCTTGTATGTGGCCTATGTTAATCATGAACCTTACATTCGCGATAACCCCAACGCCGAACCCAACCACGAACTTCTCTATCGAACTGAAACCTTTATTCATCCCTTATATTTTCATTACGATCAAGAAAATCATTATGCCCTGTCTAATGGTTATTTGGTGGAAATGTCCTATGTCGAGGAATTAGAACCCCTTGATGAGGTCGAATTAGCTAATTTAGAGTGGAAAATCGCCCTTCCTGCGGAAACCCATCGCCAAAAAGTGAGAAAAGTTGAAGCTATTGGGCTACCTTTTACCGAGGAAGTAGAAAATGGACAAAAGGTTGCCGTATTTAAGTTTGATCAACTGACGGCAAAAAACCGTTGTGTTTTTGGTTGGAAAGCTTTGTTAGAGGTATGGAGTATTAAATATCGTCTCACTCCACGAGACTGTGAGGATATACCTGAACTTCCTCCAGAGTTTGGCGATCGCTATCTTGTTGATAATGATCAATTGGCTATGGATACGGATATTATTAAAAGAGCAGCGATCGAAGCAGCAGAAAGGGAAACTAATCTGCTCAGGAAGGTTTATAGTATTCGTAATTACGTTTATGATCGCCTTTCTTATGGCATTAAACCCCATATTGATACCCCTGATATTGCTTTAAGACGGGGAGTGGGTTCTTGTGGTGAATATGTGGGGGTTTTATTGGCTTTATTTCGACTCAATGGGATCGCTTGTCGTACCGTGGGACGTTATAAATGTCCGGCTTTTCCTTTGAACCGCCATTTACCTTTAGCGCCTGATTATAATCATGTTTGGTTAGAGTTTTATATCCCTAGTATTGGCTGGTTACCAATGGAATCTAACCCTGATGATATTGCTGATGGAGGCCCCTATCCTACCAGATTTTTTATGGGTTTATCTTGGTATCATGCAGAGATGGCAAAAGATACTCCTTTTGAACGGTTGGTTAGTAATGGTATACCTTTGAATAAACAGCAAGTTTCTATTGGATCTTTGGCTATTAATCACGTCAGATTTACCATTCTTGAAGAGTTAGATCCAGCACAAACTACTGAAAAATAGAAATAGACAAAATTTAAGGAACAAAAAATGGTTTCTGAATTACAACAATACTCAACAAATTTGTATGATACTGATTATAATCTTTGGCTCAAAGAAACTGTTAAAAAATTACAGAAAAAAGATTTTGAAACCATTGATTTAGAGAATCTGATCGAAGAGGTATTGGATTTGAGTCGCCGGCAAAAAAAGAAACTAAAAAATCTTTTAATCAAGTTATTTGAACATTTACTTAAATTAGCATATTGGCAAGTAGAAAAAGAATATAATCAAGGACATTGGCAAGGAGAAATTTTAACTTTTCGTCAACAAATCAATGATGAATTGCAAGATAGTCCTAGTTTAAAACCTTATTTATCAGATATTTTTGGAGAATGTTATCAAAAAGGAAAAGCGATTGCCTCTAAAAGATCTCAATTACCTCCTGATACTTTTCCGCCTTCACCAATTGGTAATCTTGAACAAATATTAAATGAAGATTGGCTTCCATAATAGAACAACTGCCTCTGAATTTTTAAAGATAGCAGTGATTTTATTAACTTTTCTTTGACTAAGATTAAACATAGTAAAGACGAGAGCAGATATGGCTTCAATTATTTATAAATGGTCGATAGATGAATGGCACGAACTGGTTGAATCTGGAGTATTAGAAGGTAAACCAGTTGAATTTTTGGAAGGAGATATCATTGAGATGAGTCCAGAGGGGATTGAACATAGCTATACTAATCAATCCGTAAGCGATTACCTCAGAGATTTACTTAAAGGACAGGCTCAAATAAGAGAGGCCCATCCAATCACCTTAGATAATTCAGAACCAGAACCAGATATAGCTATAGTTAGGCTGCCTGAAACTATCTATCGTAATCATCACCCCTATCCCCAAGATATCTATTGGTTGATTGAAGTATCCAACAAAACCCTAAAAAAAGATTTAGAACAGAAAATTATTACCTATGGCCGCAACGGCATACCTGAATATTGGGTAATTGATTTGAAGAACAAAAAGCTGATTGTTCATACTCAACTCCAAAGCGGCTGTTACTCACAAATTACTGAATCTAAATCAGGAACAATTAGACCTCAAGTATTTCCTCATATCGAGATTGACCTAAAAAAATTGCTGCTGTACTAATTCTTAAATATTTTTGTTCTGATGCAAGATCTCAATCTCAGTATAAATCTTCGTTACAAAGACTACTTCTGACTTCTGACTCCCTTAATCCGTCTCATTCCTTTAGTTAAATAGGCCAAAACAAAGGTAGTTAGTCCAATCATTCCTACTTCAAAATAACTATTCATCATGATCGCTGTAACAATGAATAATATGCCAATTAACCAATAGGGTGATTTTTTCACTATGAGCAATTAATCAATAATATTTTGTATCCTAATTCCTCGGCCAGAAAGGCAATTTGGTGGGCCATGCCCACCGTACTGATATCCTAACTCCGAACTTATTTTTTCAGGTTTTCTAAACCAGAAACTACCCTAGCAGAGTCAATTTTATCCCCCTGTTGAATGCTATCGACTATATCCATACCATTAGTAACGTAGCCAAATACAGCATAATCTCCATCGAGAAAAGCTAAGTCAGAGAGAGCAAAATAGAACTGAGACGAAGCAGAGTCCGGTAATTGGGAACGCGCCATAGCTACTGCACCACGAGTATGTTTTAACACTATATTTTTGTCTGTAGCGGTTCCTTGCCGTCCTAAAGCTTTGCCATAGGTTGGTTGTTCATCCCCTTCTAATTTAATTTCTAGGGGTACATAGCGGGCTTTTTTGGTTTGGGGATCGACAAAATTACCCGTTCCTGTTCCTTGAGGATCTCCACCTTGGGCCACAAAAGGTTGAGGTTCTTTAACTACCCGATGGAAGGTTAATCCATTGTAAAAGCCCCGTTCCACTAAATCAACAAAATTTCCGGCTGTAATTGGTGCATCTTCCCCATTGACTTCGATGATCACCGGAGAACCCTTAATCTTCATTTCTACCGTTGCCATACCTTCTAAGCGAGGTACATAATTAGCTAAGGCTAAGTCTTGGCTAGTATTAGCATCGGAAGAAGTTGCTGAGGGACTAGAACAACCTGTGAGGTATAAACCTCCTATTAATACTAAACAAACCAATGCAGTTGACCATTTTCGTAATAAATTTCCCATAATTACCTCATACTCTCCAAAGATTTACAACCCTTCTAAGGGAACTCCCAAAAAACGGGCTAATTCTGCTCCCTGATTTTCCAATTCAGACAGAGAAATAGGTCTTCCTACACGAGTTAAAGGTATATCTCGGCGTTTTTTGATTTGTAAATAGAGTTTACGTTTAGTGTTTATCCCTTCTTTAATGTCGGCCCTTATTGCTTGGATATCTTCTAGGGGACAGATAACTTCAATGCGACGGTTTTTCCCAGGAAAACCCCAACGAAAAATAGTTACTTTTCCTGTCTGTTTATTGAATTCGTTGTATCCTCCCCCAATATCTAAAAGGGTGGTAAACCAGATATAGAAGGCCATGGATGAACCTGCTATTCCATAGAATAAAAGGGCGATACCTTGGGGAAAAAATTGTATTTGACTTGTATCGCTAACAATTAGGAGATTAGTCCTTAAATAGCTAGAAATACCGGCTAAAAGAAACCCTATTCCTCCCATTGCGGCAACTGATCCCCACCAATAATTACTCAAACGGCGGGAACCTAAAACTTCTTGACGAAAAACAAGGCGATCGCTTGTCATAGGGGATGTTTCTAATTAAGATGACTTACTTAGTGCATTTTACCCGATACTGTATTCAAAGCCCACTACTTTTCAATAAAACCGACATTTTTGTTAAATTAAGGAAAGAGTGATCACAATCAGCAAAAATAAAGATACAGTCGTCCCAAATTTGACTTGAAAACTATTAAAAGGCAATTTTTTCTCTAGTTTCAAGAGTCCCACTAAGGGATATGCGGATAAAGCAATAATTAATGCCAGTAAAAATCTTAAAGATGGATAGATATTAAAGAAAATCTTAGTAACCTTTAATTGGGTTAACAAGTTAGCAATTAAATCACTTTTTTGAGGAATAAAGATTACTTCCCAATTCCAACCACCATCGGTTGATTTATATAAATTAGCCGTTGATGAACCAAAACCATAAATTGTTTGATCTTCTGCATAATTAGGGGAAAAATGTATGGGTGATGATCCCGACATCACCATTTCACCTAAAAAATGTTTGTGATTGAAATCGCCTCCGATTTCCTCAAAAGTTTTCCCTGAATCAGTACTTTTTACTAATCCCAATCCTCGAACACTAGCAATAATTGTGTGATCATTTTGATAATTGGGAGAGATAGCCATTGCCTCTATTATAGTCTGTTTAATCAGAAAACTACCTTTTAATTGTTGCCAAGTTTTTCCCCCATTGTTCGTTTTGAAAATTCCCTGATTTGTTCCGGCAAAAACCGTTTGATCTTGCTGATAATTTGGTGAAATCGCTAATTGCAGCCAAATTACATTATCCAAGGGAATATCGTTACTAATAATTTCCCAATTTTTTCCGCCATCTATTGTTTTATATAATCGATCAAAACCCGAAATGAATATGGTTTTATCTTTGGCAAAATTAGGAGAAATAACTACAGATTTAGTGGAATTTTTAAGCTTATGAATTACTGAAAAAGTTTCACCTTTGTCTTGTGAGCTATAAATAAATCCTCCATTTTTTGTAATAATATATAATGTTTTATCATTAGCAAAATCAGGAGAGGCAACCATATAAGTATCCCGTAATATTCCTCTCTCTTTACTAAATAAATGCATTTGTTGCCAAAATTTACCTTGGTTTGTAGACTTAAAGAACTTATAGAGAAAACTGGCAAATAAAGTATTATCCTGCTCGTAGTTGGGTGAAAAAATTAAATCGTAAAATCGAGAATATTCAATTTTTATCGAAGGATTAGAATTAGCTTTATAAGATGGCGCAGCAAATCCTCGAACAATGGGTTCCCAAGTTATTCCTTTATCTCTAGTTATATAAGCTTCTTTTTCATAAGTTCCTATGGCTAAAGTCGAGTCATTTTTATAATTAGGAGAAACAGCTAAGCTGGTAATTATTCTGGTAGATAACGTTTCTATTTCCTGCCAATTCTGCCCCCCATTATTAGAGCTAAAAAGTCCGTCAAATCCTCCCAAAAATATAGTTTTGTCCTGGACAAAATTTTGAGATATTCTTAAATCTTGAAAGTGAGGTTCTGAAAACTTATCTTCATCTGCTTGAGAATTTTTAGTTAACCCTTTACTTACTTTTTTCCAACTATTACCTTGATCTATAGATTGAAACACACCCTGATCCCAAGTAGACACAAAAAGAATCGAGTCTTGAGAATAATTAGGGGATGGAACAAGACTTCTAATTTTCAGATCTGATAATCCTTTATTAACTTGAGTCAAAGAATTACCTGAATCTGTTGTTTTCCATACCCCTCCCTTCTCCGTACCGATCCAAAAGGTATTATCTTGGGTAAAGGTAGGAGATAAAGCAATAGCTTGAACCTTTTCATGGCGATCCATTTTGATGATCTTTGTCCATGTTAACCCTTGATCTGACGATAAATAAATGTTGCCAAGACTATCACCAACTGCCATTATTTTATCATCACTTGCAGCGAAAGAAATAGCAGTGATTTGAGCTTCACTTATTACAGAACGCCAAGTATTACCGCCATCATTCGTCAAATATAAGCCTCCTTCTTTATCCGAAGCCAAGACAACATCTGGAGAGTGTAAAGAAACAGATAGTAAAGTAATTTTTGCCTCCTCCAAACCTTGATTTTTTTTATTCCAAGATAATCCGCCATCCTGAGAACGATAAATGCCATCACCTGGGGCAGAAATATAGAGAATTTGGGAATTACTAAGGGCAATTGAGAAACTAGAAAAGTCGAAATTATTGTCCAAACCTCGGAAAAGCTTATACCATGACTTCCCCCCATCTTCTGATTTGAGAAACTTCTCTCTAACAATAATATAAATAGTCTGATCCTGTTCATAATTTGGTGATATTTCCATTTGTTTAATCACGTCATGAGGACGATGAGCATTAGCAACAGGAATACCGATAAATAAACCAGAGATACTTAAGATAAAAATGAGACAAATTCTCACGATTAACGAAATTAGTTTATTAAGTTTCATTACTAAAATCTGTTTTGAAAGAACAAGTTGGATTAAGACATGGGTTGAAGTTGAATTGAAGTATCAAATTGCTCAAGTAATGCCAATTCTTCCTTATAATCATAACTTGACTGCCCAGCATTATTGTTTAGTTTAAAAGCACAGATCAAAAATAACTATAGATAACATTAGAATTCATAGCCAAATAAGCTTATTTCTTTTTCACATTTTTGGCTAATAAAATCCTTTTGCTCTGGACTTAATACTTCAGAATAATGCCGTTTATCTCTACGAACATTGCCCTTAGCTCTTGGCATCCATCCATCCCAAGGAATTTTCAGTTTGTTGCAAATAGTTTCTAAATCTTGCATTAAGGTTTCATATTTACCGATATAGTCGACAGCAATACGATTTTTCATTGTATAAATTTCAAAATTATCATTAGGATTATGTCGTTGGAGAGACTCATCTAAAGTTTCAGTTTTTACCTGCTTTTTTATATTCCAATAATATCGAGAAATTGCCTTATCCCAAGGGTTACGAACAAAGCAAAATTTGAAGTAACTATACCAAATTTTTGAACCTATTCCCCTTTTAATTCTACTAGCAGACATATGATTATAAAATGTAGTACTTATCTGGGGTATTTTCTTTTCTGTTATTAAACTACCTATATCTTTAAATCTATACTCCCAGGGATCAAGATAACGTGTATAATTTTCATAATTTTGAGGAAAGATTCCCAACTCCTGTCTGATTTTTTCATCTATAGAGGTTAAAGGGGTGATTATATCGTCATTTCCACAAAATCTTGATAAAGAAATTTCAATACTAGTACCTGCTGTTTTAGTCGTTTTTAAAAAAATATATTTATATTTATGAGAGATTATCATTGTCCATTTTCCCAAACTAAAAAATATTGTTATTTATAGACTAACATAAAAACACCTATCAGTCAGGATTAATAAGTACATACAAGCTTTATGATCTGCTTGTTACCCTATCAACTTACTAAATCCTGAAAACTATAGATAGTTTGCATTTCCAACTCTCGTAAATATTTAGAAGGTTGATCTTTCAAAGAAAAGCTATGACGATCCAATTGTACTTGTAAACCCAAAAGGGGATCATCTCCCCCAGAAATTAAAAATTCTAAGCGTTTAATATTAGGCCATGTTATAATCTCATCTAAGATACTAGCGATCGCAATTAAATAAGGATGTTTAGGATTATGATACCAGTTAGGATCAACCATTTTTCCCTGTTCAAATCCTAGATGAAAAATCAAATCAGGATTACTAAATAAAGCACTAGCAATTGGTCTAACTTCTTCTTGTAATAATAACTGAGACGAACGACATAACTCACGCAATTGTTCTAAATTAGCATAACGTTCCTTGACCGATAAGATATCCATTTCCCAATCAATTGCCACCGTAATTAAGTAGGTATGTAACATCAAATGACCTAATTTTTCCGCTTTAGTAGCTAAATAACTAGCATTATAATCATTTGATTCAATTAATAAAGGAACCCGATCAACTACTTCTAAACCATAACCTTTTAAACCCGCAATTTTCCGAGGATTATTCGTAATTAAATGAATCTGTTTAACTCCCAAATCATTTAACATTTGCGCACCCATACCATAGTCACGCAAATCAGCAGGAAAACCTAATCTTTCGTTAGCTTCGACTGTATCGAGTCCCATATCCTGCAAAGAATAGGCTTTTAATTTATTCACTAAACCTATCCCTCGTCCTTCCTGACGCAAATATACCACCACTCCTAAACCGGCCCCTTCAATCATTTTTAAGGCACTTTGTAGCTGCATCCGACAGTCACAGCGCATCGATCCAAGGGCATCTCCTGTCAAGCATTCTGAGTGCATCCGCACCATCACAGGTTGATCCTTAAAATCGGCGGGATCTCCCTTAACAATTGCCACGTGTTCCGTTCCATCTAGAATATTGCGGTAAGCATAGAGTTGAAACGTCCCGAATTGGCTAGGAAATTGACAAACCGTTTCCCGATAAACAAAACGGTCATGTTGCAAACGATAGCTAATTAGATCTGCAATACTAATCAGTTTCAGCTCATGTTTTTGGGCATAATCAAAAAGTTCAGGCAGTCGGGCCATCGAACCATCACGGTTTTGAATTTCGCAGATCACCCCTGCTGGATAAAGTCCTGCTAACCTCGATAAATCAACAGCTGCTTCCGTATGGCCTGCCCGTTTGAGTACCCCCCCTTCCTTGGCGCGAATAGGAAAAATATGACCTGGACGGGTTAAGTCTTCGGGGTGAGTATCGGGGTTAATGGCAACCTGGATCGTACGGGCCCGATCTTCGGCGGAAATACCAGTTGTGACCCCTAAATGGGTCGCTGCATCGATACTAACAGTAAAGGCCGTTTGATTACTATCGGTGTTTTTAGTAACCATCAGGGGTAAATCTAAGGCATCGAGGCGTTCTCCCATCATGGATAAACAAATTAACCCTCTAGCTTCAACAGCCATAAAATTAATCATGTTAGGGGTGGCAAATTGGGCCGCACAGATGAGATCCCCTTCATTTTCTCGATTTTCGTCATCTACTACCACAACCGCACGTCCAGCTTTAATATCGGCTAAGGCGGCATCGATGGAGTCAAATTGAGCGATCGCATTAGGTGAAGCGTCCACAAGCATTTAGTTAATTAATCAGCAGGTTTTGCTTTTATTGTAAGCTTTTCGTCTTTAGTGTAGGGTTGGTATAGCAGAAGTCAGAAGTCGTAGGGGCTTAATACTATTAAGCCCCTACAGAAGTCAGAAGTCTCCAAGTAAAACTCGCTT
>DLXW01000088.1:0-1683 GCA_003448685.1 Cyanothece sp. UBA12306 | reverse complement strand
TCGCTTGGGACAAGGGTTTAAGGGCCAAGTTCTGCCCTAACCACCTTGGCGACTGCTATAATTGCGAGTTTTGAGCAAAAGATGGGGTAAAGTCAGGAAAAAATTATCGAATAATTAACCATTAAGGACTAATATTAATGGTAAAAGTAAGCTCTTGATCTTGTAAAGAACTTCCTTCAAGAAATATCTCTTTTCCTAGACGATTTGCCCAGTTAATACGAGCATTAAAAAGTTTACCATATTGTATCTGTAAACCCAAACCAATAGAGGCTAATTCATTAATAGGAGGATCGCTCGCTACTCCACTATTCCATCCCTGACCATAGGTAGCAAAAGGAATTAATTGAACTAAAAACTTTTCCCTCGGAAGACGATAAACAGGAAAGCGAATTTCCATAGCACCAAAGATACCATTATCGGTTAAAAGAGAATTTTGACGATAGCCTTCCACATTACCTAAACCCCCTAAAGAAAATTGTTCTAAAGAAACAATGGGACGATCAGCTACTTGCAGATCTGTCCTGACAATAAATAAGGTATTGGGGGCTAAAACTCTTACCCATTGTCCTTGTCCTCGCCATAGAAAATAGGTAGCTTCAGGAGTCGCCGGATTAACATCAATATCAAATGGGATAGTAGTTCCCAAAGCTTCTAAACCCCAATCAAACTGAGACCGTAAGGCGATTACTTGTTTTTCTGTTCTTCCTACCCATTCCTGAGAAAATCTCAAAGTAGAAATATGGGTTCTGCCATCTGTATCGGTTCCTCTTCCAGGAAAAGCTAGTCCATCTAAATAAAAAGTTCTACTTTTTTGATGGTCTAGATCAAGTCCTATTGCAAATTCTTGATTGGGTGTTTTAATAATTGGCTGCCGTAATTTTAAAGAATACTTTTGGTAATCAGAAGTTAAGTCCAAAACATCTAAAGGTTGTTCAATAATTTCCCCAGTTAAATTCCTAAATCCTACCTCAACCGTGCTATCATAAACTGTAAGGGGAACTTGATAAGTCACCTCGAAATCATCACTGCCGTCGCTATTATAATAAGTAGTTCTAATCTTATCCCCAAACCCTAATAAATTAAGTTCTGAAATCTCAAACCCACGACGAATTTCTCCCACCTGGGGGTTACGTCCATTATCAAATAAAAGTTGAGGATAAAATGAGCGCGCCGCAACTACTTGCACCATCAGGAAATTTTTTCCTGGTTGAGGACTGGCTGATAGTTCGGCTGAAATTTTTTCAATGATGGGGTTTAATTGCAGAATTTGTAAAGCCTCCACTAGACTCGGAAGATGGAGTGGGCTGTCTGCTGCTAAAGCTAGGCGATCGCGAACATAATTGGCATTGAGTTTTCCTTCAACTGTTACCTGAATATCTTCTAAGGAACCCTCCACAATCTTAATGGTAACACTATCATTTTCAATGGTTTGAGGCGGAATATAGGACCCAGAGGTGACATAACCATTGTCTACATAATGCTTAGTCACTGCGGATCTGACTTCGAGCAATTGGGCAAAAGTTAAGGGGCGATCAATAAATGATGCGGTAATTTCGGCTAATTCTTCCTTACTAAAAGCTGTATTACCCACAAAATTAAACTTTTTGACCGTAATTGTTCCAGGTATCTTGATTAAACCATCTTCATTGGGAAGGGAGAGAGTGGGAGGTGTGGGGAGTGTGG
>DLXW01000087.1 GCA_003448685.1 Cyanothece sp. UBA12306 | reverse complement strand
AACCAACCTCAACACCAGAACCAACCTCAACTCCAGAACCGACTCCAACACCAGAACCAACCTCAACTCCAGAACCAACTCAAACACCAGAACCAACTCCGACTCCAACTCCCAAACCTACTAACTTTTTTGGCAAGATATTTAAAGCTGTAGAAGATCTATTTACTGGCGAATTATAGTTTGAAGATTAGAGAAAAGTTATAACTTTTTTCATGATATAGAACTAAGGTTTAAGGTTAACAAAAATTGTAGGGGTCAATAAGCTTTGACCCCTACTTAATTGGAATCTATTAATTTTACAACTTATAGCCAAACCTCCGTAATATCTGCTTCCTTTCTTGGATATTTTCCTCACTTTCCACCCCAAGGGGACTATAACCATCAATTACCCCTAAAATACCTCTTCCTTGTTCAGTTTCAGCAATAATTACTTGGACAGGATTAGCGGTAGCACAATAAATAGTACACACTTCTTGACACTGTTTAATACTGTTTAAAAAATTGATTGGAAAAGCATTTTTAAGCATTATGATAAAACTATGTCCAGAGGCTATATTTTGAGCATTAGTAACTGCTGTAGTTTCCAATTCTGGATCATTACCCGACACCCTAATTAAACGCTGTCCTGAAGCTTCACAAAAAGCCAAACCAAACTTAACTTCTCCTGAACTTCCCACCATTATCTCGTGCAAATCTTCCACAGTTTTAATAAAATGAGTTTGACCTAAAATAAGATTACACCCTTCAGGAATTTGTAACGATACAATTTTAATTTCCATGTTTTTTTAGATAAATTTTATTGACTCGAACATAGATAAAAATACAGACTTATAGTCTGTATTAATATTTTAAACTTTATATAAAAATGCTAGATTTGTTGTTCTTCGCGGTAAAATAGCATTTCACAAACTAAAGTTAAACCTACTAAGATAACCACTGTTACTATTAATAAAGTAATCATTATTTTTGACCTCGTTATCAATTAAAAATTAACAAATTTTGCACTTAAACACTAATATATTTTTATTCTAATCAAAAAAATTTTTAAATTAGAATCATTTCTGCTTAATTGATACATTTTTTAAAAAAAATTTATATTTATTTAAGTAGTTAGACATAAAATATAATTAACTGTCTTTAAGAAATCTAAACAAGCTGTAATCCCTCTTCCTGCTCCCTTAACTCCACTGCTCACTTTATAGTAACATTTATTTTTGTCCAGTTACTTAGTTTATCTCGAAAAAACTAATTTTTTGCATCCATTCAGCATCTTGGGTAAAAATGATATCTATTGTTAGGTCATTATAACTTTCTTCCATAGTTTTTGTAATTTCTTTTCGTATATTATCTAATTGTTCAAGACTCATTTTAGAAAACTCTTCAGGAATCAACCAGAAAATATGTAGATAAATATTTTGACCTGCTTGAGTCATCCTTAACCAATATTTTTCACAAGGTAAATCTAAGATGGCATTGTGAAAAACTAACCGTAATTGCTGTTGAATATCTGATTCGGGAGCACCTAATAATATCTGATTAGAACTCTCAATAATAATCTTAATAGGAACGGGAAGAGTAATTAAAACTAACACAGTTACAATAATTGGGTCAGCATAGGGAACTAAATTAGACCATGATGTTCTTTGAGTAAAAGTAACAAAACCAAAAGCAATCCCAACCGATAAGCTAATTAGTCCATTAATCAACCAGTTTTTAGCGTCCACAATTACCATTGATGAACCCGTTTTCTTCGCAATAAAATGCTGACTGATGGCAATAATTAAGCAACCTGAAGAGGCAATAATAGCATAAATAACTCCCATTCCAGGATTAAGCATTCTTCCCCCATGCAATAAAGCAGTAATTGCTGAAAATAAGGCAAATAAAGAAAGAATAAAAATCAATAATGCTTTGCTCAAATTAACTAAGGGAATAAAGCTTAAATAGCCAAATTGAAATTGTTTTCCTTCTGGTTGTCTGACTAACCAAGCAATATACAAGGAAGCTAAAGCCATCATGAAGCTAATAACATTAAAAAAGCCATCAAGTAAAATTGCTTCTGATTCAAGAAATAGTCCAAAGGAAATACCTAAAATAGACATAAATAAAGATCCAAAAATAGATAGATATAACCCTATTTTTTCTAGTTTCTGAATGATATTACTTTTCATATTAATTTATAAAACCTTAAAGCACAAACAAATAATACTGTTAATTACTCTAGTATTTTCATTATTTAGAAAGATACTAGAGTATACTTTGAGAGTTAACTATGAACTGTTGACTTTTCAGTTTGTAACAAATTTTTAGTCTGAGATTCACCAGCTTTTTTCAAATATTTAGTCATTTCAAAACCAGCTAAAGCTACCACTAACCATTGGACAATAATTGATAAAGCAATTGTTATTATGTCCGCTGATTGTAAACTAGAAGTTAGAGAAATAGCCAAAGGGAAAAAAGTAAACAACCAAGGTGTAATAACTTGATCAGGAAACGCTCCTAAAAAGATAAAACAAATTGGTGGTACAATCATTAAACTAGCCACAGATGCTGTTGCTAAAATGTAGCGTTTAGGGGTTTTTAACAAAAGCATTCTTTGGGCAACAATAGCATAAACCAGAATAATGTTTAAACCTAATAATAAGCTAGAGAACAGCCAGACTCTTCCTTCTGAGAGGGGAACAAATACAATAGCAGGAATTAAGTAAAGAAAAATAATTCCTAAATTGATGGCAATGGCAACGGGGGAAGGACTTCTTTCTCCGAGAATCAAATCTTTAATCAAAGAACGGCGATTATGTTCAGTTTGATGGCGATATCTCGACCAGTCTTGTATAGTTTGACCGTGAGGACTTAAAGCAACAACTAATAATAAAACAAAGGCAAGAATGAATACTTGTAATACTGCAAAGTTTTCAAGAATATGAGTTTCAACCCGTCCGTACTCACGATGCTGAAAAACAAATCCTAACAAAACTGCTATGAAACTTCCAGATAACCAATAGCTATTTGATTTACTTAACCAAGTAGCTGTAGGGTTATGAAAATGACGTTTTAAAGCTTGAGAAATCCAATAAGTCCACAGACTATAATTGAAAATACTAAAGCCAATTGCTAATGCAGCATTATGCCATAAATCTTGACCATACCAGGCAAATTCTTGGATATTTTTATAGTCAAAACCAATTGTTTTAGTTGGTAAAAAAGTAGACTCAGCTAAATAGGATAGAATTGTTCCTGGATAAAAAATAGTTACCCAATCAAAGGGACTATGAGAAACCAAGTTACCAGAAGAAAAAGTCATCAATGTCATCAAATACAAAAAGAATAAAATTGCCCCACTGCCAGCAAATCCTTGAAACATTCCCCGATTAGCATTGATTAATCCTACCAACAAAGCAAGATTAAAAAAGAAAGCACAACCAGCTATTAAAACTCCGTAGAAAGCAATAATTAAACTAAAAGGTATATTAGCACTAAATCCAGCTATTAAATGTAAGGGTAATGACCATAATACTAGAAAATATATCAAACAAGGAACTCCTAACATTTTACCCAATAAAATATTATTAGATGAACGGGGACTTAAGCGAATAAAATTGAGTGTTCCTCTACTTTCTTCCTTGGATAAATCATTAATAATTAGATAAGTTCCAGCAACTAATAAAATAAAAATTGCTATTACACTTAAGGTGTTAAAAATATCTAACCACCAAAGTTGCCAATCAATCACCCAATGACCTAATAAATCTGTAATACAATAGGCACCACGATGGTAGGAACCTTTGTAGATTTCGGGGGGTGGACTGGCAGTACAATAACGGTTAAGTAGATTTCGAGTATGTTTTAAAGGATCAATTTCTGCTGGAAGATTACTACTAAAAATAAGTAACAAAAAACTTTGTCCAATAATAGCGATCGCCGAAGCAATAGCCATGTTTCTCTTGTTTAATCTCCCTTTGAGTTCCCGCAATAATTGGGGATTCCAATCTCCAACCCGATCTAAGGATTTTGTGAACATTTACCATATCCTCATAAAAAACAACTAATTCATTTACAAAAATTAACTTTGATAGACATCAATTACTCATCATTATCCAATGATAATCTTTATTCTTGATATTTGGAGTTAATTAGTAGGTAATTTTGATAATTATCACTTTTTTTCAAGCTAGAATAATAAAAAATGATTGAGGAAAACAGCTATGAAATTTTTAAGTGACTATACAATCATTTTACGACCCGATGATAACGGAACATTTATTGCCTATATTCCTGCTATTAAAGGATGTCATGCTTGGGGAAAAACACTTGAAAAAGCTCGTTCAGAATTAAACAATGTTTTTGAAATGATTCATGAAGAATATTTGGCAACAGGCGAAACTTTACCTAATGATGTAGAAGTAACCGTTTCTCATGCCAGCTCAAGCAAAAACCCTAGAAAAAGTTGCTAAAAAATTAGATTAAGATGCTTGTTTATGTCCTAATTTTAGGAAAATAGTTTCTAAATCTTCTTGAGTACAATGAAATTCTTTAATAGGAATTCCCTCAGTAATTAGAGATCGCAATAAGTCTGCACTTTCTTGATCTCCCCCTGAAAAATTAATTTTTAGACTATTTTGTCCAGGAATTACTTGCCATTCTTCCACCAGGGTATGTTTTTTAATTTCTCTTTTTAAAACTTCTAAATCTCCTAAAGTTGTAATAATAATTTGTTGTAGAGATAACCTTTCATAGAGATCCTTTAACGAGGTACTTTCTACTAAAGATCCCAATTCCATAATACCGACAGAACTACATAATTGAGCTAAATCACTTAGCACATGGGAAGAAATTAGAATTGTCATCCCTGCTGTTTGCAATACCTTAATAATTTCCCTAAACTGCATTCTAGCAATGGGATCTAAACCTGATACAGGTTCATCTAAAAGTAATAATATGGGTTCATGAATAATAGTTCTCGCTAAACTCAAACGCTGTTTCATTCCCCGTGATAGGGTATTAATTTTACTGTCACGTTTATTAGTTAATTGAACTAATTCCAGCACTTCTTGAATACGACGACGACGATGGGGAGACTTGAGATGATAAAGTCTGGCAAAATAGTCTAAATAATCCCAAACATTCAAATCTTCATAAAGAGGAAAGTCATCGGGAAGATAACCTAATCTTTGTTTAAGGTGGGGGTTACTATGATTTCTTAATAAGCGATCGCCATAGATATAAATTTCCCCAGTGGTGGGTTCTTCTGCTGCTGACAACATCCGAATTAGGGTAGTTTTCCCTGCACCATTGGGGCCAATTAATCCATAAACTTCGCCTATTTCTACTTGTAATTCTACTTGATTAACAGCAAGATAACGGTCAAATTGTTTGGTTAGTCCATTGGTAGCGATCGCTAGTTCTGGTTGAATCTGCATTTTTTTAAGAATAATATAGCAATAGATGCAAAATTAACGGCGTTGCATCATCATGAGATGGTGAGGATAGCAGGGGAGCTTCGGAGCTTCGGAGAAGGTTTTGAGATTATAAATAATCAAAATCATCCCGCAAATATGCAACGCCGAATCATCAGGTGGGCAAAGCCCACCCTAGAACTATTCATCAGTAACCCCATCGAGACGAGCTGCAAATTGAACCGCACTGGCAACAGCAGAAGAGACTCTAGTATCGAACACTGATGGGATAATATGTTCTTTATTAAGCTGACTACTACTGACCAAAGAAGCGATCGCTTTAGCAGCTTCTAGATACATATGCTCGGTGATGTTTTGAGCATGACAGTCGAGAGCTCCGCGAAAAATACCAGGAAATGCCAAAACATTGTTGATTTGATTAGGATAATCACTCCTTCCAGTGGCCATTACTGCCACATCATTTACTACCAATTCTGGTTGAATTTCGGGGATAGGGTTAGCCATAGCAAAAACAATGGGATCTTTAGCCATGGATTTGACCATTTCAGGGGTAACAACTCCAGGCGCACTTACCCCTAAAAAGACATCCGAACCCCGCATCGCATCCGCCAAAGAACCCGTCGCTTGTACAGCAAATTCCTGTTTTTGAGCGTTTAAATCAGTCCGAGAATGGGAAACGATCCCTTGGGAGTCACATAACCAAATGGTTGTTGCTCCTGCACTACGTAATAAAGCGGCGATCGCTATTCCAGCGGCTCCAGCCCCATTAATCACAATTCTTACCTCTTCCATAGACTTCTGGACGAGTTTGAGGGCATTAATCAGAGCAGCTAAGCTAACAATGGCGGTTCCGTGTTGATCATCGTGAAAAACAGGAATATCCAATTCTTGGCGCAAACGTCTTTCAATCTCAAAACAACGAGGAGCAGAAATATCTTCTAGGTTCACACCCCCAAAAACCGGTGCAATGCGCTTAACCGTCTCAATAATTTCTTCTGTGTCTTGGGTAGCTAAGCAGATGGGAAAGGCATCAATGCTGCCAAATTCTTTGAATAACATTGCTTTCCCTTCCATGACAGGGAGAGCGGCTTCTGGACCCAAATTACCTAACCCTAAAACCGCACTACCATCGGTTACAACAGCTACGGTATTGTGTTTAATGGTTAGATTAAAGACTTCATGAGGATCTTGGTGAATGGCTTTACAGATGCGTCCGACTCCAGGAGTATAAGCCATGGCTAATTCCGCTTGAGATTTCAGGGGAATCCGACTATTGACGCTAATTTTTCCCTTGCGGTGTAGCTCAAAAGTACGATCAGAAACCTTAAGAATCTTAACGTTAGGAATTTCCCGAACCGCGGCTACAATTGTCTCTGCGTGTTCTTCACTCGAAGCATCAATAGTAATTTCTCGTTGGGTAATTCTGCGTGTATGTTCAATCAAAGAAATTTGCTCAAGACTGCCTTTAGCTCCAGCGATCGCTTGAGTTACATTAGCCAAGGTCCCGGCAATGTTAGGTAGTTCAATAGTTAATGCTAGACTATAACTGGAATTGGGGTTGAAATTTGTCATAAAATTTGGTTAAACAAGATCAATAACGCCATAGACGAAATAGACGAAAAATTATAACTACGTTTAAATGATCGCCAACAGATGAGGGCGAACAGCTGCCCGCCCCTACCTATTGTCGATTAAAGTTGCTTAACCTCAGAGACTAACTGGGATACCATTTCTTGGGCACTACCAAAAAGCATCATAGTTTTGTCATCATAGAATAGCTGATTGTCTACTCCAGCAAAACCAGCACTCATTCCTCGTTTAATGACGATGGTGTGGTGAGCTTTGTCTACTTCTAAGATGGGCATTCCATAAATGGGGCTGCCTTGGTCACTACGGGCTGCTGGGTTAACCACATCATTGGCTCCGATCACTAAAGCAACATCGGTGCGATCAAATTCTGGGTTAATGTCTTCCATATCGTAGAGTTGATTATAAGGGACATTAGCCTCGGCTAACAATACGTTCATGTGACCAGGCATTCTTCCAGCTACGGGGTGAATGGCATATTTAACCTCTACACCCATTTTTTCGAGTTGGTTAGCTAAATCCCTGACGGTATGCTGTGCTTGGGCTACTGCCATTCCATATCCTGGCACAATAACTACAGAACGAGCATAACCTAACATCATTGCCCCTTCTTCGGGATCGATGGAGTGAACCGTTTTATCTGTGGCACCAGCAGCACCACCCCCTGCTGCCGTACTCGCACTACCAAAGGCTCCAAACAGAACACTCAACAGAGAACGGTTCATCGCTTTACACATAATCTCGGTTAAGATAATTCCCGAAGCTCCCACTAAGGCTCCTGCTACAATGAGCATATTGTTCATTAAGATGAAACCGGCAGCACTGGCAGCTAATCCAGAGAAAGAGTTCAACAGGGAAATAACTACGGGCATATCCCCACCACCAATAGGTAGTACGAAGAGAACCCCAAAGAGGAGGGAAATACCAACTAATCCCAAGAAAATTTCAGGGTTGGCTGGATTTAAGAACAGATAAACACTGCCGACGAGGAAACTCAAAAACAGGGTGGCATTAAAGGGCTGTTGTAGGGGAAAAGTAACGGGAGAACCACTAACTAATCCTTGTAATTTAGCAAAGGCTAATAAACTCCCTGTTAGGGTAACACCCCCAATCAAAACTCCCAAAATGGCCACTAAGGTAGCATCAAAGGGAATAGAACCTCCTGCCGCTAATAATCGCCAAAATTCCCCTACGGCGACCAGGGCGCTGGCTGCACCACCTAATCCGTTAAAGATACCCACCATTTGGGGCATATCTGTCATGGCCACTTTTTGAGCGGTGATTGATCCAATCAGAGAACCGATCACCACAGCCACTAAAATCATTTCATAGTTCAGTACGGACTGATTAATCAGGGTAGCCACAATGGCTAATAACATCCCCACCGCCGCCATAATATTACCCCCACGGGCTGTAGCGGGTGATCCCAATTTTTTCAACCCTACAATAAATAGGGCAGCAGCGGTTAAATAGGTTAATTCAATGCCTGTGGTCAACCCTGACAGGACATCGGTACATAAGGTATCGTTCATCGTAATCTATGCTCCCTTCTTCTTAAACATCTGCAACATGCGATCGGTCACTAAAAAGCCGCCAACTACGTTAATCATGGCGAGGACGACGGCAACTAAGCCTAAAATTACTGTAAGATTCCAGTCTTTGGGGCCGGCAATGAGTAGGGCTCCCACGACGGCAATACCGGAAATAGCGTTAGCTCCTGACATCAAAGGGGTGTGGAGGGTGGGAGGCACTTTATTAATGACCTCGAACCCTACAAAGGAAGCTAGAACGAATACGACTAAACCAATTAACAATCCTGTGGTCATTTTTAACGATTTCACTCCTAAATTCTAGGATTACTGGGTAAAAAGCCTGGGCTACAGAGGCTTAGGCTTTGACTAAACGAGAGAGAGCTTCTTTAACCTTTTCGTGGCGCAATTGTCCATCGTAGGTAACGCAGGCTCCATCGATGATGTCATCCTCAAAATTAAATTGAAATTCTCCATCTTTAACCAAATATTTAACTAAGGTTAGGAGGTTTTTCGCGTAAACTTGGCTCGAATCTACTGGCACGGTAGAGGGCAAGTTTAAGGGTCCGATGACGTGGACTCCGTTGTAGCAAACATCTTTGCCTGGCTCAGTACAGGCGCAATTGCCGCCGCGATCAGCTGCAATATCAATGATTACTGAGCCGCTTTCCATTTGGGCGACCATTTCTTCAGTGACAATCACAGGAGCGCGTCTTCCTTGAACTTGGGCAGTAGTGATCACCACGTTGGATTTTTTCACGTGTTCCGTTAATACTTGACGGATACGTTCTTGGGTGTTTTCGGTCACTTCTTTGGCATAGCCCCCACTGGTGGCGGTGTCTTCCTCGATGGGAATTTCGACGAATTTCGCCCCTAAACTTTGGACTTCTTCTTTAACCGCCGGACGCACATCAAAGGCTTCTACTACGGCACCTAATCTTTTAGCGGTCGCGATCGCTTGTAATCCGGCGACTCCTGCCCCAATTACTAACACTTTAGCTGGGGGAATAGTTCCAGCAGCAGTGGTCATCATGGGAAACAGTCGCGGTAAGGAAGCGGCAGCTAATAAAGCAGCTTTGTAGCCAGCGATACTGGCTTGGGACGACAGCGCATCCATGCTTTGGGCCCGACTGGTGCGGGGGATCAACTCCATGCTAAAAGAGGTAATTTGTCGCTGGGCTAACTTTTGGATCTTTTCTGGATTGCCTAAGGGATCAAGAAAACTAATGAGTACGGCTCCAGATTTAAGCCAATCCATTTCTTCTTGTCCATTTTGTTCTCCTGGGGGGGCTACTTTCAACAGAAGATCAGCTTGTTCCCATAATTGGTTAGGAGAACTGATAATCTCGGCTCCAACTGCTTCGTAGTCTCCATCAGTAAAATGGGCCCCGAGTCCTGCTCCTGACTGAACCAATACCTCAAATCCTAACTTAATGAAGCGGGACACGGTATCAGGAACTAGGGCTACTCGCAATTCCCCTAGTTCGCTTTCTTTCGGAACAGCGATTTTGATCATTCTTAACCTTCCTTCTGAATAAGTTATGGGTTTACGATAGCTTTGCTAGTATTTTCTCTGGTTATCAGTGGGTTCAGCGAAAACCTTAAACTCTTCTTTGTCTTTGGTAAATTTTCTCCCCTTACCCCTGAGTAACTATACTTAAGACAATTTTGTCTTCTTTGACCATTAAAGTTTAATGGCTCTTTGATCATCTGAACTGTTTTCTAGCATCTATTTTGAGTTTACATACTAACCCAAATTTTTCCGTTTTTGAGGAAATTTATTTTCTTTTAATTGTTTATCTTTTACAAAAATTCACTTTTTGATGGTTTCTTAATAAAGAATAAATAAGGTTGTTTTGATCGATTAAGCTTTAGTTATTGTTACTCAATGTGTTAGGTACTTGATGATAAAAATTTAGCGAAATACCAGGAAAAGTATTTGTTAAAGTTTCCAGATATACAAAGATCATCAACAAAGGTGATTTTTTCTAGCAAAACTATGTTATCATGGGTTCTGAAATTTAAACGACCATCAAAAAGTCGAGCCAACTCCATGGAAATTAGTGCCCGTAATACCTTTAAAGGAACCGTTAAAAAACTAGAATTGGGAGCAGTTAACGCTGTCGTTACGATAGAGGTGGCTCCTGGAATAGAAGTTAGTGGTTCTATTACTAAAGAATCTGCTGAAAAATTAGGTTTAGCGGAAGGAAAAGAGGCTTATGCTGTAATCAAAGCTAGTGATGTTATGTTTGCAGTTGACTAATTTGTGGAAAACTATCTATGTTAATCATAGACCCAATATTAGTTAATTCATCTAAGCATTATTAACACCTAAAATCCAGTATAAAAAAAGTAGGTTTGGCAATGCTGATAGAAATTAATAAATAAGAATTTTACAGTATTGTCGTTCCTACTGTTCAAGGAAAATATCATAAAAAACCTCTATTTATTATCTTAATTTTAAAGAAAAAACTCCGGAATTAACCGGAGGAATTCTTGGGAATCATAAATTAAAGTCACTGACTACTAACCAATATTGACTTTAACAACTTTATTTTTTTCTTCTTCTGCTTTGGGTAGAGTTAACAGGAGAATACCATCTTTGTAATCTGCGCTAACATTGGCATTATTGATCGAAGCAGGTAAAGCGATCGCCCGTTCAAACTTACCATAACGAAATTCACTACGGGTGACACCTTTATCTTGGGAGACAGCTTCTTGTTTACGTTCACCTTTGATGTAAACTGCTTCTTTAGTGACCTGAATATCAAGATCTTCAGCTTTCATTCCAGGGACTTCTAGCTTTAGTAAAACTGCTTCATCAGTTTCAGATAGTTCAGCAGCAGGAACATTAGAAAAGCCTTTCATTTCCCGATCCCAACTGGGAGAAAAGATATCATCGAATAGGCGATTCATTTGACGTTGTAAAGTTTCCATGTCTTGGTTAGAGTTATAACGAATGAGTGCCATAATAGTTGTCTCCTTTTCTTGTTGCTTAGTTATTTAATTGGTTGTTTTCATTGATTACATCATAATCAAAATCAAGAGGTGAGAGAAGACGGTTTATCCCACCCATGAAGGAGTAGTTTACCCACTTAAACTAAGCAAAAAAAAGGGTGTAGAAAACTCGACCTCACAGTTCGGTTTTTATCCCATTATCTATTAGACTTTTGGCAAAAGTCCCATGGAACGAAAATTACCATAGGCAAAAGCCGTGAACTTTGCCTTACTTCTCCAACAACTCTATTATCCATCCCCTTAATTTTTAATTGATAATTTGGAATTGACTCAAAGCACCTGAAGTAAACTTAAGGTAAGTTTTTAAAGGATAGCTATGATTGAATGGCAGTTATCTAACTATAGTCATTAGGCTATAAACTAAAAACCCTGTGCCCTCTAGCGTTTAGATAAGTACATGAGTGAAACTCTTTATGAATACGCCTGGCTAATACCCGTCCTACCCTTGTTAGGGGCGATGTTAGTCGGGTTAGGACTGATTTCCTTTAATCAAGGAACCAACCGTCTGCGACAGGTGAATGCTGTTTTGATCATCACCTTATTAGGGGCCTCCATGGTGATGTCCTTTGCCCTGTTATGGAGTCAAATTAACGGGCATGAAACCTATACTCGTATGATTGAATGGGCAGAGGCTGGTAATTTTCACCTCAATATGGGTTATACCATTGACCATCTAAGTGCTTTAATGTCTGTTATTGTCACTACCGTTGCCTTGTTGGTGATGGTATACACCGATGGTTACATGGCCCATGATGCAGGATATGTGCGATTTTATGCGTATTTAAGCATTTTTAGTGCTTCTATGCTTGGTTTAGTCATTAGTCCCAACTTAGTCCAGGTTTATATTTTCTGGGAACTGGTGGGGATGTGTTCCTATCTTTTAATTGGATTTTGGTTTGACCGTAAAGCGGCGGCCGATGCTTGCCAAAAAGCCTTCGTGACTAACCGCGTGGGAGACTTTGGCCTTTTATTGGGAATGTTAGGGCTATACTGGGCTACCGGAAGCTTTGATTTCCACATCATGGGGGAACGCCTCGAAGAATTAGTCTCCGTGGGAACTATTGCCCCTGCTTTAGCCGCTTTATTTGCGGTTTTGGTCTTCCTCGGACCTGTGGCTAAATCTGCCCAATTTCCCCTTCATGTCTGGTTACCAGACGCAATGGAAGGTCCTACGCCCATTTCTGCCCTGATTCATGCGGCAACCATGGTGGCGGCTGGAGTTTTCCTCGTAGCGCGGATGTATCCGGTTTTTGAGCAAATTCCGGTAGCTATGACCACTATTGCTTGGACTGGGGCAGCTACTTCCTTTTTAGGGGCAACTATTGCCTTAACCCAAAATGACATCAAGAAAGGTTTAGCCTATTCTACAATTTCCCAATTAGGTTACATGGTCATGGCCATGGGCATCGGGGCCTATACTGCTGGATTATTTCATCTAATGACCCATGCTTACTTCAAAGCCATGTTATTCCTCTGTTCTGGGTCGGTTATCCATGGGATGGAAGGGGTAGTTGGCCATGACCCTATTTTGGCCCAGGATATGCGTTTAATGGGCGGTTTACGTAAGTATATGCCCCTGACTTCTTTGGCATTTTTGATTGGAACTCTAGCCATTTGCGGTATTCCTCCCTTTGCTGGTTTCTGGTCAAAAGATGAAATTCTCGGTCTAGCTTTCACTGCTAACCCTGCTTTATGGGTAGTTGGTTGGTTGACTGCGGGACTAACGGCCTTTTATATGTTCCGGATGTATTTTATGACCTTTGAAGGGGAATTTCGGGGTAATGACCAATCTATTAAAGACCAACTCTTAGCCTCTGTGGGTGCATCTTCTCCCCTCCCTCAATTTGATCCTGGGGCCATGGATGTTAAGGAATTAGACCATGATAGTCATGATAGTCACGGCCATGGTCATAGTGATTCTCCCCATGAATCTCCTTTAACTATGACCTTACCTTTGTTAATTTTAGCGGTTCCTTCGACCTTAATTGGTCTATTGGGTAAACCTTGGGATAATAGCTTTGAAGGGTTTATTTTTGCCCCAGGAGAAGTCATTGAAGAGGTCACCCATTTTGATTGGAATGAGTTTTTGATCATGGGTGGAACTTCAGTAGGTATTGCCTTAATTGGAATTACTGTTGCTTCTTTGATGTATTTGCAACACAAAATTGATCCTGCTGCGATCGCTAAAAAATTCCCTGCTTTATATCAATTCTCCCTCAATAAATGGTACTTTGACGATCTCTATAATCAGGTTTTTGTTATGGGATGTCGTCGTCTTGCCCGCCAAATTATGGAGGTAGATTATCGTGTCATTGATGGGGCGGTTAATCTAACAGGTTTGGCCACAATTGTTAGTGGAGAAGGCTTGAAATATCTCGAAAATGGTCGCGCCCAATTCTATGCCTTAATTGTCTTTGGGGCAGTATTAGGATTCGTGATTGTTTTTAGTGTGGTTTAAAGTTAATTTAAACCAAATTTATTGATTTAATTAGGGGGCTAAAAGCCCTCTTTTTTTGATTTAAAATACTCTAGGGAGCTTTAATTGTATTTATTTAACTATTTTATCAAATATCGAGATTACCTATACCAATTAAGAACAAATTAATAAGGGTTTGAAGATACTAAATCTAATTGTTTATTTTTGTTTATTGGTTGTTGAATCGTAACGTTGACCAGATGAACGGACTTTTACTTTAAGTACGTTATTAAGTAAATCGAACCAAAAAGGTGCGCCTTGTGCTAAAGCAAATGCAGTAATAATCCAGCCAAATATCGTAAATAAAGCGGAATTTTGCTGTCTTTTTGCTTGAATATTATATCCAAAAAAGTTAAAATTTATGGTCTTATTTGCTTGTGATGAATTATTCTTAGTAGTTTCTATTTCTTGGACTTCCCAACCAATAGGAAAAGATCGAATATCATTGAGATTTAGGTTATTGAATTTTGATTTAATGCAGTCATTTGTTACTTCTGGTAATTCATTTTTGCATTGAGATTCAATTGTTTCGATCTGTTGTTTAGCAAATCCACTTAAAGTTTCATTTAGTGCAGGATCATTGTAGAGTTGGTTAATCATATGAATGGTATCAATATTGCCAATTATAGCAATCATAAATCCTAACAGTAAAGAAAGACCAAAAGCATTACGTTTATAAACCCCTGTAGCACGTTCCATTGATTCATCAAACCAATTGGCAATATTGTTATTAAATTCTGTTATTGTTGCGTTTCCTTCGGCTGCTTTATTTTTAGTTTGTAGTGCTAAAGCATAAAGATTTTTCAGTAACTCATCTGGTAATTTAGATAATTTTGAAGTATTATTATTAGGGTTTTCACCACTTCTGCTTTCTTGAATATTTTGGGAGTTATCTCGTCTTGCAAGCTCTTTTTCTAATTGATTGATAATGTTATTTATTCCATCAGAGTAGGTATTAAAATAAAGACCATAATCTTTTCTTAAAAGGTCTAATAATGTGTCCGAGAATATTTCAGAGTTTAAATAAGATGGACCAATAGAATTCCAAGTTATACTATTTTTTTTGTTTGATTTTTTGTTAAAATAATTCAATAATAAATTGATAGGTATAAATAATATATTCCTAGTTCTTTTCAGCCATTTATTACCTTGTTGATTGAGAGATTTAATCAGAGGATGCTGATATAAATTGTCAGTCAAAAGTTTAGTATCTTTATCCCCATCACCTAACATTGTAATAATACTTGACTTTAAGTTTTTAGCTCTTAATGCTAATAATGAAATAATCTGTTCTTGCAAGGCTGAAAGCAGAAGACTAACAGCGAAATAAATAAAAAATAGGTTGATAGCAACATTTAAAATATTAGGAATTAACATAGTATTTTTGCTGTTTTTATAAGTAGTTTAAGTAGTAACTTAGACAGGAATAGTATTTAGATGACTTACCAGTAGAACTCGGTATTTGTTGACCGATTAAAAGCCAATACTTAAGTAATGACAAGCTAACTACAAACTTTGAATTGGCTTTATTTGCTCTATTGTATTATAATAGAAGTAATCTTTGCAGCAACTGTATTAAAAAAAAATAATAAATTGTCTAGAATGTTTGATTATGTTAGATCATGAAAGTAGAAGCATAATCACTTAACGCTCTTAGTTTCCTAGCCAATGCTTCAGTTCCACAGTCTTGATGACAAACCAACTAACTTAATTTTATGGCAAAAACAACATCAAAGTTACTTAACAACAATATGCCAAAAAAATAGACTTTTTAGTTGTCATGTGTTCAGAGTAACCTCTGTCATCGACCAATAGCCAAACCTAGAGAACAAGCAAAAGAATACTATGAACAGTAAAACCTACGCTACTATTGATGGAAACGAAGCCGTCGCCAGAGTCGCCTATCGCTTCAATGAAGTAATCGCCATTTACCCCATTACCCCCTCTTCACCCATGGGAGAATGGGCGGATGCTTGGTCCTCAGAAGGACGAACTAATCTATGGGGAACCGTTCCCTCAATCATCGAAATGCAAAGCGAAGGGGGTGCTGCAGGGGCTATTCATGGGGCATTGCAAACGGGATCTTTAACCACCACTTTTACCGCCTCCCAAGGCTTATTATTGATGATCCCCAACCTCTACAAAATAGCAGGGGAACTAACCGCTACAGTCCTACTTGTAGCCGCGCGATCGCTGGCCGCCCAGGGATTATCTATTTTCGGCGATCAAAGTGACGTGATGGCCGCCCGTAGTACGGGTTTTGCCCTGATTAGTTCTGCATCCGTGCAAGAAGCACAAGACTTGGCAGCGATCGCCACAGCAGCCAGTTTTGAGTCGAGAGTTCCTGGAATCCACTTTTTTGATGGTTTTCGCACCTCCCATGAAGTCCAGAAAGTGGAGTTATTAGATGATAGTGTGTTGCGATCGCTCATTGATGATCAATGGGTGATTAACCACCGTCAAAGGGCTCTAACTCCAGATCGGCCGATTATTCGAGGAACCGCCCAAAATCCCGATGTTTACTTCCAGGCCAGAGAAAGCGTTAACCCATTTTACACAGCTTATCCCGAAATTTTGCAAAAAGCAATGGATAAGTTGGCCCAACTGACCGGACGATCCTATCACCTCTTTGATTATCATGGTGATCCTGAAGCAGAACGAGTTATTATTCTCATGGGTTCGGGTTGCGAAGCAGTTCATGAAACTGTAGATTATTTATTAACCCAGGGAGAAAAAGTTGGAGTATTAAAAGTTCGTTTATATCGTCCCTTTGATGGCAAAAAATTAATTGAAGCCTTACCTAATACAGTGCAAAAAATAGCAGTATTAGATCGAACTAAAGAGCCAGGATCAGCAGGAGAACCTTTATATTTAGATCTTGTAACGGTAGTTCAAGAAACCCTCTTTGGTTCAGATACCAAGCTAAAATCCCAAATCCAAAATCTTAAATCAGTTGTGGGCGGACGCTATGGATTATCTTCTAAAGAATTTACCCCAGCTATGGTTAAAGGAATTTTTGATAATCTAACTTTAGATAATCCCAAAAATCACTTTACTATCGGTATTAACGACGATCTGAGCCAAACAAGTTTAACTTACGATTCTAATTTTTCTACTGAAGCTAATAACGTAGTTAGGGCTATTTTCTACGGTTTAGGATCGGATGGAACTGTAGGTGCTAACAAAAACTCTATTAAAATTATTGGGGAAGAAACCGATAACTATGCCCAAGGTTACTTTGTTTATGACTCCAAAAAATCTGGCTCTGTAACCGTCTCTCACCTACGTTTTGGACCCAACCCCATTAGGTCAACTTATTTAGTAACAAAAGCCAATTTTGTCGCCTGTCATCAATGGGAATTTTTAGAAAAATTCGAGCTTTTAGATCCTGCCATCGAAGGCTCAACTTTTCTAGTCAATAGTCCTTACAAACCAGAAGAAATTTGGCATCATTTCCCCCGCACGATCCAGGAACAAATTATTAATAAAAAGCTCAAAGTTCACACCATTAATGCTTTCGAGGTGGCCCGTGAAGCAGGAATGGGAGGAAGGATCAATACGGTGATGCAAGCCTGTTTCTTTGCTTTATCGGGAGTATTACCAAGAGAAGAAGCTATAGAACAGATAAAAAAAGCAATTCGTAAGACCTATGGCAAAAAAGGCGAAGAAATCGTACAAATGAACATGAAAGCGGTGGACGCTTCCTTAGATCATCTCCATCAAGTAACTATACCAACTGAAATAGATAATAATGCAACGGATATTCAACCCCCCATCCCTGATCGGGCCCCCGTATTCATCCGAGATGTCTTAGGTAAAATGCTGGCCCGTCAAGGAGACGAAATACCCGTTAGTGCATTACCTTGCGATGGAACCTATCCCAGTGGAACCGCAAAATGGGAAAAACGCAACGTTGCACAAGAAGTACCAGTTTGGGACCCCGATGTCTGCGTTCAATGTGGTAAATGTGTATTGGTATGTCCCCATGCCGTCATTCGGTCTAAAGTATATGAAGAAGCAGCATTAAACAATGCTCCCGAAACCTTCAAAAGTGCCAATGCAAAAGACTTAGACTGGAAGAAAACCGAGTTAAAATTTACCATCCAAGTTGCGGCCGAAGACTGTACAGGATGTGGGGTTTGTGTTGATGTATGTCCGGCAAAAAACAAATCTCAACCCAAGTTAAAAGCAATTAATATGGCTCCCCAACTGCCTATAAGGGAGAAAGAGCGAGAAAATTGGGATTATTTTTTGTCTATTGCTAACCCTGACCGAAATACACTGAAACTCAATAAAATGAGTCATCAACAGATGCAAGAACCTTTGTTTGAGTTTTCCGGTGCTTGTGCAGGATGTGGCGAAACCCCTTATATTAAGTTAGCCACTCAGTTATTTGGCGATCGCATGGTAGTGGCGAATGCAACGGGATGTTCTTCTATTTACGGGGGAAACCTTCCGACCACTCCTTGGAGTCATAACCAGGAAGGAAGGGGCCCCGCATGGTCTAATTCTCTATTTGAAGATAACGCCGAATTTGGCTTAGGATTTCGGGTTTCTATCGATAAACAAGCAGAATTTGCCGCAGAATTAGTTAAAAGTCTCGCTAGTGAAATTGGAGAAAGTTTAGCGACTGATCTGTTGAATCCACAGCAAACCGACGAAGCAGATATCTTTGAACAACGGGAACGGGTTTCTATCTTGAAGCAACGGTTAACCCAGTTGAGTCAGGGGAACTTAGATGAGACGATGCAACAAAAAGTGACCATGTTGCAGTCTGTAGCAGACTATTTAGTGAAAAAGAGTGTTTGGATTATCGGCGGTGACGGTTGGGCTTATGATATTGGTTATGGTGGGTTAGACCATGTGTTGGCCAGTGGCCGCAACGTCAACATTTTGGTCATGGATACGGAAGTTTATTCTAACACCGGAGGACAAGCTTCTAAAGCGACTCCTCGCGCTGCGGTGGCTAAATTTGCCGCAGGGGGTAAACCTTCACCCAAGAAGGACTTAGGGTTAATGGCCATGACCTATGGTAACGTCTATGTAGCGAGTGTGGCCATGGGTGCAAAGAATGAACACAGTATCAAAGCATTCCTAGAAGCAGAAGCATACAACGGGGTATCGTTGATTATTGCCTATTCCCACTGTATCGCTCACGGCATCAATATGACCACTGCCATGACCCATCAAAAGGAATTAGTAGATAGTGGACGGTGGTTATTGTATCGTTATCATCCCGACTTGGTAGAACAAGGGAAGAACCCCTTACAGTTAGATATGAGGAGTCCTAAGCTACCTATTGAACGAACTCTGTATCAAGAAAACCGTTTCAAAATGTTAGCCAGAAGTAAACCTGATGCAGCGAAACAACTGTTAAAAGAAGCGCAAGAGGATGTTAATACTCGTTGGCAAATGTATCAATATTTAGCTGCAAGACAGTTAGAAATAGCTAACGGAAATGGACACAGTAAAGGCAATGTTGAGACTGAAAGTTCAGTGAGTTAAGTTTTAGTTTGGGTTTAGGGTGGGTTTTTTATGACTCACCCTACCTGATTAAAAACGTTAGTATCATTATTCAGGGAACTTACATTTAACTGAGATCTTGCATCAGAACAAAAATACTTAAGAATTAGAGGCAGGAGGCAGATGGCAGGAGGGAGGTTAAAAGATTAAAATCAGGCTATTTATGGCAATAAATACTTTTTAATTGAAGATATTGCTTCATAAATTAATATTAATCCTTCTGCCTCGGAGCCCCCTGCCTTAAACAAAACTAGCATTAAATTTGAAGGTGCAAGATCTGAGTTTAACCTTCTTGTAAGGTGCATTAGTGGTAATGTAACATACCTAAACAAATATTTTAGCGATCGCTGATCTCGTGGTACTATCGCTCATCTTGTAGGTTGGGTTTCGTCTCTCAAACCAACCTGAATTGTTCTTGTCTTTTACATTTATTGGTTGGGTTGCACTTCTTTTTGAAGTTGATGCTAGAATACAAGCTATACTGTTACCCTAACGTGTAAATTGCCATGAGTAACAAAGAAGCCGTAATTGAACTGGTGAGACGTTTACCATCAGATGTTTCCCTTAGAGAAATTGCTCAAGAAATCGAATTTATTGCAGCAGTACAAGAAGGACTTGATCAAATTGATCAGGAGAAAGGTATTCCCATAGAAGATGTTGAAAAGATGATAGATTCATGGACTACCAAGTAATTTTTTCTCCCAAAGCAGTTAATGATTTAGAGAAAATTGTTAGGTATATTTCGATTAATAATCCTGAAGTAGCAAAAACAATAGGCCAACAATTACTCAGTAAAGCTAAAGAATTAAGTAACTTTCCATTAAGAGGTCAAATCGTTCCTGAATTTAAGGCTCCGAACTTACGTCAATTAATTCTTAAACCTTATATCTTAATTCTACTGCCTTTTATTATTGATGTTCCCAAAACAAATTTTTGAGGAAAAAATCTAGAGTAGTAGGTTTAATCCAACCATGGAGAACAGCCACATCACCAAATTTCAGTCCTAAGCGTTTTTGTTCGTATAATATTGCCTTAATTTGTCGGTCATTGAGTAAATCAGCTTGTTGAAGATATTCCCCCAATCGATATTTTTGTTGTTCTTGTAGACAATCTGACCATTTTTCAGCAAAAAAATCCACAGTTTCCCGTTTGATCCAGCCTCTAATTGTCAAAATTTCCCCCAAACGAAATTCTGGATATTTGGCTTGATCTTCTAAAACTTTAGCCAATTGTTTGAGAGTAATTAAATCAGCTTTAACTAAAAGTTCCCCTAAACGGGGCTGAAAATAGGTTTTAGGAACAAAGATGTGAGCGTCAGAAACAATAAAATTAGAATATGATGTTTTCATGATTTTAAGGATTATTACACAATCTTGAAAAAAACCTTCACTCCAGATTAGATCCTTTTTAGAACAAGGATAGTGATCTTAATTACAGCATTGTTTGATCTTGACTATAACTTACGAGAAGGAAATTTTTTAGAGGGAATCATCTTGACAGCTTCTCTAGCCCAGCTTTCTACAGATTTATCCCTTATTTTTGTTTTTTTTGCCATTATATTTGTGATTTTATTTTGAACACTTTTTGAATTATTTTCAACAGTCAAGCAAGAATCTTTTTGATGTTCAGGGAATAAATGTTGAAGGAAAAAACCTAGTGTACTTGGTTTAACCCAACCATGAAGAACAGCCACAGCCCCAAATTTTAGACGTAATCTTTGTTGTTCAGCTAAGATTGTGTTAATTTGTTGGGCATTGAGTAAGGAAGCTTTTTGAAGATAATCTCCCAATCTTTCTTTTTGTGGTTGTTTAAGACAATCTAACCATTGTTCAGCAAAAAAATCGGCAGTCCCTTGTTTAACCCATCCCCTAATAGCTAAAATTTCCCCCAGACGAAGACCTTCATATTTGACTTGATCTTCAAGAACCTTAGCTAATTGACCAAAATTGATTAAATCAGCTTTGATTAAAATTTCCCCTAGACGAGGATGCCAATAGGTTTTAGGCACAACAATATGGGGTTCAGAGATAATTACGTGGGTTGGGAATTTTTCCATAGACCTAAAATTACCATTACAGAATCGAGTCAACTATAAAGTTTAAGTCTAGATTAAGGATTGATGGTCAAAATAGCTGTGATTTAGATTACAGCCAAATTGTGAGTAATAAATCAAAATCAATTCTCGGTATTGAGTAATCGTTGTTTAAACCTTATTACACAAAGTCGTTAGGGATTCAAGGAATGATAAACTACATTATGATATAAGACTTTTATCCATACCATCATGAGTGTAGTTAGCCGAGTTATTCTCAAAGCAGACGACGAACTTCGATATCCTAGTAGTGGTGAACTTCAAGGAATCAAAAATTTTGTTAAAACCGGAGAACAGAGGCTCAGAATTGCCGAAACTTTCTCCGAAAACGACAAAAAAATCGTCGATCAAGCCCAAAAACAATTGTTCAAAAAACGTCCTGATTTCAGATCTCCAGGAGGTAATGCTTACAGTCAGCGTCAATATAATCAGTGCTTGCGTGATTATAGCTGGTATTTGCGTTTGGTCACCTATGGTGTACTAGCAGGGGATAAAGAACCCATTGAAAAAATTGGGCTAATTGGAGCCAAGGAAATGTATAATTCCTTAGGTGTTCCTATTCCTGGGATGGTTGAAGCAATTCGATGTCTCAAGCAAGCGGCTTTGGGATTACTCACTAATGAAGATGCCAAAGAAGCTGCTCCCTATTTCGATTATATTATTCAGGCTATGTCCTGATCAAAAACCTAGGGTACGAGAGACTCGTGCCCTAATTCCCACTCCTTAAAAAAATCGATATTTTAAGCAAAATTGGGGTTTGAAAGGTTAAGATCGAAACCATGTCCTGGTTAATTAAGTTTCCTGTACTTTCTCTGTGTTTAGTTTTCGCTACCTATTCCGTTTTCGGCTGGAATGTAGGAAACTCTGCTGCAAGTTTAACCCATGTTTTAGTCGAACAAGGTGAAAGCTGGGGCTGGTTGCTCAAAGATGATTTGGTATTTCTTGGGCTACATATTCTTGCTGGGATAGTTGTGTTAGTCATTACTACCAGTTTAATTGCACCAGTAGCAATTATTACCATTGTTTTTGGTAGTGGTTTTACATCTGATAATCGGGCTATGATTGCCGTCTTGTTATGGAGTTTTGCTATCGTCTTGATGTTTTCGTGGCTCACTTATTTTGTCCGCTTATTAGTCCTTTTGTGTGCGGCTGTTTTGGGTAAATTACAGCTACAAAGCAAAGGATATCCACAATGGCAAGTTATAACGATGTTAATTATAATTTGTTTAGGAGGATTTGCATCTGGGTTGGCAGCTTTTTATCTGAAAGTTTAAACGATTCAATTGATTTTAAATATAAGAAATAAATCTCAATAATTAACAATTATGTCTCAAAATTCCCCAAAAACTTGGCAAAAAGTGGTGGTTATTGTTTCTGGATTAGCATTATTAGGGGTTATGGTTTTTCCCATGATGGGTTCCCTCAATCAGTCTTCCTCCTCTGAACAGCAAAATGCTGCAAATTCTAATGCTACTCCAGAAGAGCAGTTAAAATCCATGGTCCAAGGATATGAGAAGGTGTTAGAAAGAGAACCGAATAATCCTACTGCCTTACAAGGGTTGATGGAAGCTCGACTACAACTGATAGAATTAGAAAAAAGAAAGTTACGAAATCTCCAAGCAAATTCCACAACCAGTGTTCCAGAAAGTAGCCAAAAATTATCAGAAGAAGGGTTAGAAATTGTCAAAGTTATCCAAGAGCAATCAAAAGCTGTAATTGATCAATCTGAGAAGGTGTTAGCAAAAGAACCTAACAATGCTATTGCTTTACAGGGATTAGTCAAAGCGCGATTGCAACTCAACGATCTCAAAGGGGCGATCGCTCCCATGGAAAAGTTAGTGTCATTGTATCCTCAAGAACAACAGTTAGCAACTGTTTTAAAAACCATGAAAGAAGAATTAGAAAAACAAAAAAATCCTACCCCTCAACCTTCTCCTGAAACTAATCAGGATCAAGAGCAAAATTAGGCAAGATTTACTATAAGTTAGTGGGGGCTTAATAATATTAAGCCCCGATTAATTTTTGAGGTTAAACCCCAGAACCTGTGTGCAGATCAACGCCACTAATGCCACCAGATTGACTTCCAGCAAAGCCATCGGGTTCTTTAACAAAGCCATGATAAGCTTCCATACCATGTTCTCCAATATCTAACCCGTTGATTTCTTCTTCAGGGCTAACACGGATACCCAAAGTGGCTTTGAGACCGATCCAAACTGCTCCACTGAAAATTACAGTAAACAGGCCAATAGCTACAATACCAATAATTTGGCTAATCAGTTGGCTAATTCCACCACCGTAGAAAAGTCCACTTTCCATATTAAATAAACCAACGGCTAAAGTTCCCCAAATGCCATTAACCAAGTGGACAGAAATAGCTCCAACGGGGTCGTCAATTTGAGCCACCGAGTCAAAGAAACCCACAGAATAGACAACAATGACACCAGCGATCGCACCAATCATTACTGCACCCCAATAGGAAACCCCATCACAACCGGCAGTAATACCGACTAAACCAGCCAGAATACCGTTAATAATCATGGAGAGGTCGGGTTTGCCATCTTTGTACCAAGAAACCAAAGTTGCAGTAACACCACCAGCAGCCGCAGCTAAGTTAGTGGTAACAGCAATATAAGGAACCATAGCATCGGCAGCTAATTGGGAACCGGGGTTAAAACCAAACCAGCCAATCCAAAGAATTAAACAGCCTAAGGTAGCAATACTCATGTTATGGCCGGGAATAGCTTGGGAACGGCCGTCGACGTATTTACCCATTCTTGGACCAAGAATTAAAGCCCCCATCAAGGCGGCCCAACCACCAACGGAGTGAACAACAGTAGATCCAGCAAAATCTTTGAAATTGCCCAACCAACCGCCACCCCAGACCCAGTGGCCAGTTATAGGATAGGAAATACCCACTAAGAGCAGACTAAAGATGATAAAGTCGGTAAATTTAATCCGTTCAGCTACTGCACCAGAAACGATGGTAGCAGCAGCACCAGCAAATGCTGCTTGGAAGAGGAAAGCCACAGAAATAGGCAGTCCTGCTGGAAAGGGATCAAGTCCGTAGGTTGCAGGATCTTTGCTACTGAGGAACCAACCTCCACCTCCAATAACAGGATTGTCAGGACCACCAAACATCAAAGAATAGCCGATCGCCCAATAAGCTAGGGTAGCTAAAGCAAAGACGATCAAGTTTTTGGAAAGGATGTTAACGGCGTTTTTCTGACGACAGAATCCTGTTTCGAGCATTCCAAAACCAGCATTCATGAAAATTACGAGAATCGCCGCGATTAAAACCCAAATGGCGTTGAGGGTTCCCTGAAGGTTAGCTACACCCTCATTAACGGTATCGATGTTAATTTCTGTAATTTCTACATCTTGTGCTGCTACTGCCCCATGCCATACCATGACGATAATGGCTGTTAAAGGGATACAGGCTAACCAGTAGGGAGAAAATAAACGAGAAATAGTTCTAAAGGGTTCCCAATAGTTCGCTTCCCAGTCTACTTTGGGAATTTTTTTGATTTTTTTCGTTGATCTCATTTTTTGATTCAGATTGAAATTAGACATTTGCTTAAGTCAATTTGACACTATCTGTCCTAGATATGATAGCTAAATTCTTTAGCAAAATCAGACAATTTGGCCTTTTAGCTGTCATTATAGTTTAGTCTTAATTTAAAACTTGACCAATGTAAAGAGGGATTTTCTCAAGCTTCTTTAAATATTTGAGATAGAGTTGTTTTAACTAAAAGTTAGTGCTTTTTGTATTAATATGTTTTTGGTTAAATTTTCTGTATCCTATAATACATATTTGCAAAAATGATCAGGTTTGAGATTTTTAGTACACCATGACTCAACCAAATTTTGACCAACAAATGATGCAGCAGTGTCTGAAATTAGCGAGTCAAGCTTTAGGAAAAACTGCTCCTAATCCCTTAGTGGGTTCAGTAATTGTCAAAAATGGCTCAATTGTCGGTGAGGGTTTTCATCCCAAAGCAGGTGAACCTCACGCAGAGATTTTTGCCCTGAAACAAGCTCAAGAAAAAGCCAAAGGAGCGACGGTTTATGTCAACCTCGAACCCTGTAATCATTATGGCCGTACTCCCCCTTGTACTGAAGCTTTAATTGCTGCAGGGGTTAAAAAAGTAGTCATTGGAATGGTTGATCCTAATCCTTTAGTTTCGGGTAAGGGGATCGAAAAACTAAAAAAAAGCGGGATCGAGGTGGTTGTTGGTATAGAAGAATCGGCCTGTCGTCAGCTAAATGAGGCTTTTATCCATCGTATTTTGCATCAAAAACCCTTTGGGATCTTAAAATATGCCATGACCCTTGATGGTAAAATTGCTACGACAGAGGGTCATAGTGCTTGGGTGACTCGAACAGCTTCTCGTCAATTAGTTCATCAAGTTCGGGCCGGTTGTGATGGGGTGGTGGTGGGGGGAAATACCGTTAGAAAGGATAATCCCAATTTAACTACCCATCAAGTTGCTGGTTCTAATCCGTTGCGGGTGGTGATGAGTCGGACTTTGAATTTACCAGATCAAGCCAATCTTTGGCAAACAAAAATTGCTCCAACTTTAGTATTTACGGAGGTTGGTAGTAATCCTGGGTTACAACAAAAATTAAGGAATCAAGGGGTTGAGATAATCGAATTAAATGCGGTGACTCCTTCTTTAGTTATGCAAATGCTTTATGAAAGGGGATTATCGAGTGTTTTATGGGAATGTGGCGGAAATTTAGCAGCACAAGCCATCGCTGATGGAGTTATTCAAAAGATTATGGCTTTTATTGCTCCTAAAATTATCGGTGGGGTTTTGGCACCTTCTCCTGTGGGAAATTTAAACTTAGTAAAAATGACGGAAGCTTTAGAATTAGAAAGGGTTAGCTTACATCAAATAGATGGGGACATTTTAATTGAAGGATATTTATAGCAATCTCCGAATTAGATGTGAGATTTCCTAACCCCCAATACCGCTCGGTTAAGGATTTTGACTTTTTGGTACGGTAAACAGGGGAGCTTCGGAGAACGGAGCTTCGGAGAGGGATTTTCCGTTTTCTCCCCCGCTCCGGTGCTCCGGTGCTCCCCCGCAGTCACAACGAGGGTTTTTGGCAAAACCTACGCAGTATTGCCCTAACCCCTATCTTTTTTATAACTGACAATCCTAAATTTATGCAAAAATTAGCTAAAATAGATTTAAAAGATCTTTACGAAGTTGATGAACATCTTTGGTTAGAAGAAACAATTAAGCTACTTAAAAGTAAATGTTTAGATGCCTTAGATATAGATAACTTGATAGAGGAATTAGAAAGTTTGAGTCGCAGTGAAAAGGCTAAGGTAGCCCGTTTTTTAGAGTTGATTATTATTCATTTATTGTTGTGTCAATTTTGGGCAGAAGAATCTGAATATAATTTGAATTACTGGAAAACAAAATTAATCAGTTTTCGCTCTCAAATAGAAAGACTATTAACAACTAATTTAAGAAATTACTTAGAAAATGAATTACCAAAGATTTATCGAAAGTCTTTAAAATATGTAAGACAAAAAACACAATTTAAGGTTACTTTTCCTAATAATTGCCCTTACAATTTACAACAATTACTTGATGAAGATTGGTTGCCTAATAATTGACATATAAAACTATTTATTAAGATTATAACAATGATGTTCTCCATTCTAAATTCTAAATTCTAAATTCTTCATTCT
>DLXW01000104.1:6129-10246 GCA_003448685.1 Cyanothece sp. UBA12306 | reverse complement strand
CCCCTACGACTTCTGACTTCATAAATGTTTTGCCCAATTTCTAAAAGCTTTCATAGTTTTATTTCGTCCTTCTGTTTTAACTTGCTTTAAATATTGAGGAATAACTTTTTTAAGAGGTAAATTAGGAAAATTGGGACTAAAATCTACCTCTCTATAATGATTATTTTCTAAGAGATTAATTTGTAGTTTTCCTAATTCAAAACGCCATAATTCAGGAACTCCCAAACTAGCATAAATTTCTGGATGAGTTCGAGAAGTCACATCAATTTCTATTGCCAAATCTGGAGGAGGATCAATAGTCAAATCAAGTCTATCTTTACCTCTAACTTTAGCCTCATTTTCAATATAAAAACAACTATCTGGTTCTATCCCCTGTTCCATCAATTGATTTTTAAAAGTCGTTGAACCTAAAGCATAAAATTCAACATCTAATTCTTCAAGAAGTGCCTTAATTAAATCTCCGATAATCTCTTTATTACTTTCATGTTCAGGAAGGGGAGTCATAATTTCTAAAACGTGGTTATCGTAAGCTATTCTTGCACTACGATGTTCTCCTAATTCTTCGAGAATTTGTTCAAATTCCGTCCAATTTATTGCCCTTAAAAAAATTTTGTTTCCTGGAGGAATATTAAAGCGTTTTAATTCTAGTTGCATGGTTTTACTACTTAAAAAATCTAGGGACTTAATATTATTAAGCCCCTAGGTAAGTCTTAATTTTAACCTTAGAAAAAACTAAGCTAAAGCAGCCATTTTCACTTCATTATTGGTCAAGATATCTTGTAACTCATCAGAGTCAACCGTTTCTTTTTCCACCAGCATTTCAGCCAATTTATCAAGAATTTGACGGTTATTAACCAAAACATCTTTAGCCCTTGTGTAAGCATGATCTACCAGCTTACTAACTTCTTCGTCGATCGCTGCCGCAGTTTCATCAGAAAAGTCCCGATCAGAAGCAATTTCACGGCCTAAGAAAACATTACTATTTTGTCGTCCCAAAGCCACAGGACCCAAGCGATCGCTCATTCCAAAGCGAGAAACCATTTGACGGGCAACTCGCGCCACCTGTTGTAAATCATTAGAGGCCCCAGTAGTCACCTCTTCTTCACCAAAGATAATCTCTTCAGCGACACGACCACCCAAAGCCACAGCCATCTGATTTTGTAGATAGGAACGGGAATATAACCCCGACTCCATGCGATCTTCACTAGGAGTAAACCAAGTTAACCCACCAGCGCGACCACGAGGAATAATGCTGATTTTCTGTACGGGATCATAATCAGGCATCAAAGCCCCAACTAAAGCGTGACCTGCTTCATGGTAAGCTACCAAAGTCTTCCGTTTCTCACTCATGACGCGGTTTTTCTTCTCAGGACCAGCTAAAACCCGATCAATAGCATCATTAATCTCATCCATGGAGATCTCAGTCAGACTGCGACGGGCGGCTAAAATAGCGGCTTCGTTCAACAGATTAGAAAGGTCAGCCCCCGTAAATCCAGGGGTACGACGGGCAATTTTATCGAGGTCCACATCCTTAGATAAGGTCTTACCACGGGCGTGAACTGTCAGGATTTCCTGACGACCAGCATAGTCAGGACGGTCAACCACTACTTGACGGTCAAAGCGACCTGGACGTAACAAGGCAGAATCAAGAACATCAGGGCGGTTAGTCGCTGCGATGATGATAATACCGGTATTGCCTTCAAATCCGTCCATTTCTGTCAGCAATTGGTTGAGGGTTTGTTCCCGTTCATCGTTACCACCGCCTAAACCAGCCCCCCTTTGGCGACCAACGGCATCAATTTCATCGATGAAGACGATACAAGGGGCGTTAGCTTTGGCTTGTTCAAACAGATCTCGAACTCGAGAAGCGCCCACACCCACGAACATTTCCACAAATTCCGAACCAGAGATGGAAAAGAAGGGAACCCCAGCTTCCCCTGCTACAGCCCGCGCTAGGAGGGTTTTACCTGTTCCTGGAGGTCCAACTAAGAGGACTCCTTTAGGAATTTTAGCCCCGATAGCGGTGAAGCGATCGGCGTTTTTGAGGAAGTCTACCACCTCGGCTAATTCTAATTTGGCTTGTTCAATACCAGCGACATCGCCAAAGGTGACTTGGGTTTGGGGTTCCATTTGGACTCGCGCTTTGGACTTACCAAAGTTCATCGCTTGGGAACCAGGGCCGCTTTGGGCGCGACGTAATAAGAAAAATAGCCCCACTAGCAGTAGGATGGGCAAAAACAGACTACTAGCCACCCTAAACCATAACCCTTCGTCGTTTTGGGGTTGCACTGAAATATCTACATTATGTTTGGTCAAAATGTCGATTAACTCAGGATCATTGGGTAGATTAACTGTTAGAGGTGCGCCACCATTAGGGTTGGGTACTCGGGCTTCTGTGCGGTCAGAACTTAAACTAACGCGGGTAATCTGATTTTTTTCTACTTGATTAATAAATTCGCTGTAGGTCAGGGGTTCCTGACTTTGAGGTTGTTGATCAAAAAAGGCGGAAGCTAAGGCTAAGACAACAATTAACAAGATTGCATATAGTCCGGCGTTACGCCATCTTTTATTATTTTTGCTCACGCTTTCAATCTCCTTCGATTGACGATAAGGTTATGGTTAATTTGATAATGGATACCAGAGATTTACCTAGAGCTTAAGTTTATGACAATGTAGGTAACATTCCCAGCACTTAAACACTTGTTAACTTATGTTAACGCTTCTCAGGAATGATTGCCCACCGCTACGGGAAAGGTAAATAAGGAAAAGGCAAAGGGCAAAAAGCTAAGTATGTGGGAAAAATTGATTTTATAGCAGTTTTCATCTGCATAGATTAAACATCAAAAAAAATCCCCCCACACTTCCCATACTCCCCACACTCGCCCAACTAAAATATTGATACACTCAATTGAAAACTGCTATTAGGGTGGGCATTGCATTACCCGTCAAAAGTCTCAAATTGGTGATTAATTTAAACTTTTTGACCACAAATCAATTTGTGTTTGCCAATCTGTACTGGTATCAACAGATATAATATAGGATTGTTCCCTATTATTGAAAGGTTCAGCTGTTGCTTGTTGCTGGTGCAGTAAATTGGCTGTAGCATCAGAAATATCTCCTTGTCGTTGATCGAGGCGATCGCGTAATTTATCTAGGGGTGCATGACAATGGAGAATATACAAAGGAATTTGGTTTTTGTGAGCGATTTTAATGGCTTGTTCGCGCCAATAACTGCGATCAAATTTTGCGTCTAAAATCACTTTAAATCCTTGATCACAAACCATTTCACCTAGTTCTAAGAGATGCTTATAGGTTTGTTCGGTTCTCTGGGGACTATAGAGATCTGCGGTTCCGGTTTCGGTTAGAGGAATTTTGGCTAAATGTTTGCGTACTGCATCGGAACGAATCTGAATGGCGTTGATAAGTTGAGCTAAATAGTTTGCAACTGTTGTTTTTCCTGAACCTGACAATCCTGACATTAAAATAATACAACCTTGAGAGGGTTTTGTATATTGCCAAGCTAATCGATAATAGTGAGAAGCTGTTTGAATGGCTGCTTGTTTTTCTTGAGAGGAAATATTGGGATCATCGAGTAACATGGAGGTTACTTTTGCTCTGACATAAGCTTGACGAGTTAGGTACAAAGGTAAGACGGTTAATCCTGACCAATCTCCTGTATATTCTAAATAAGTATTGAGGAAAATATTACTCAAATCTCGTCTTCCTCTTGCTTCTAAATCCATGACAGTAAAGGCAATTTCTGACATGGTATCAATAAAGCGAAATTCTTCATTAAATTCAATACGATCAAATAGTTGTATTTGATTATTCCATAAACAAATATTTTTTAGATGTAAATCGCCATGGCATTCTTTGATTTTATTTTTCTTTTTTCTAGCTAAAAATAGTTCTTCTTTTTCTACAAAAAATCTATCAGTAAAACTTTTAGTCTCTTGATATTGTTCTTGGGTTTGTGCTATTTCAATATAACTTTCTGTTAACTGATAATTATGTTCGATAGATTTTTTGATTATTTCAATATTGCCAAAACTTGTAATATACTCATTACTTGGGGTTTGATCATGGAAATTAGCTACTATTTTAGCTAAATCTCTAA
>DLXW01000104.1:5471-5962 GCA_003448685.1 Cyanothece sp. UBA12306 | reverse complement strand
TTTTAGCTAAATCTCTAAGATTATTTTCTGTTAGTTTTCCCTGTTCAAATAAATTACTAAATAAACATTCTTGAGAGAATTGTCTCATTTTTAAGACATATTCAACGGGTTTATTGCTGTCATTTAATAGCAAGCGATCGCCGGATATACTAATAGGCAAAACCTCTAAATAAAGTTCGGGAGATAGAAGAGAATTTAATTTTAATTCTTCTTCTAAAAAATGTTGACGCTTTTGGAGGGTAGAAAAATCAAGAAAACCAAAATCAACAGGTTTTTTAATTTTATAAGCATAATCACCCGTCAGGAAAACAACAGAAATATGGGTTTGAATTACTTCAATGGGAACTTGAACCGGATGGGGATAAAAATCTGGTTTTTGCAGTTGTTGAATCAGATTATAAATGGGAGAATCACTCATAATTATTGCATCGGTAACAATTATCTATATTACCTATAATTATATTAGTTATTATTATCGTAGATCAATCAAG
>DLXW01000104.1:0-5192 GCA_003448685.1 Cyanothece sp. UBA12306 | reverse complement strand
GGGAAAATCACCATAACCATCGGTTAAATAAACACAAACTCTTTCTAAGGAAGGATCTCGATTTTCTTCTACTTGATTAAAAAAGGGAATAAAAGAAGTTCCTCCCCCTCCTTTGGCACTAGGTAAGGAAGAATTAGAAGTTAAAGAATAGGGACCATAAGCATCAGCATCAGCATAATATAGTTCACATTTAAGATGGGGATATGCACCTAAAATTCCTGTTACTTCACTTAGGAATAATTGTAATTGTGGATTATCAATTGAACCACTGGTGTCAATACAAACAAAAACTTGAACTGATTCTCCTGCAATAGCTTCTAAGTATAGTCCTCTACCAACAAGACGAACTTCTACATTATTATCCATCGCTAATAACAATAAATCGTCTTCTGATAAATCATCAAATTGATGAGTTATAATACTCCTAATAATTGATGGTAATACTTCAAGATTTTTTTATTTTTTAGACAACAATTTATTTTTCAATAGTTAGCGTCCTTCGTTTATAATTATAGCAACCGCCAGGGTGCTTAGGACATTATGAACTATGGTTTTAAAGAAATATCGACTAAAATCCAATCACTATTGAAGGAAAAATTACGATGCAATTCCAAGAAATTATTGAAAAACTTAAACCCCTAGCCACTAATTCTAGCCTCAATACTACTCCTGATAACAATCGAGAAATTACAGGAGTTGCCCCCGTTGATGAAGCGATCGCCGGACAGCTAAGCTATATTGAAGGGAAAAAATTTGCAGATATGGTGCAAAAAACTGCCGCCAGTGCCTTGATTTTGCCCAATGACGAGGTGTTACAGACCCAAGCCACCGAAAAAGGTATCGCTTGGATCAGCACCCCAGAACCCCGTTTATTGTTCGCTCAGGCCATTAACCTTTTTTATAAGCCTTTTCAACCCTCCCCCAGTATCCATGCCACGGCGGTTATTGATAGTTCCGTTAAACTAGGTAAAGATATTTACATTGGACCCCATGTAGTAATCGAAAAAGGGGTAACTATTGGGGATAATGCTTGTATTCATGCCAATGTAGTGATTTATCCAGGGGTTGCTCTTGGTAATAATACAATCCTCCACGCTAACTGTACCATCCACGAACGTAGTCAAATAGGGGCAAATTGCGTCATTCATAGTGGGGCAGCTATTGGTTCGGAGGGTTTTGGCTTTGTTCCCACTCCTGAAGGCTGGTTTAAGATGGAACAGTCAGGTTATGTTATCCTCGACGATGGGGTGGAAATTGGCTGTAATAGCGCCATTGATCGTCCTGCGGTGGGAACGACGCGGGTTGGCCATAATACAAAAATGGATAATTTAGTCCATATTGCCCATAACTGTCAAATCGGTTCTAATTGTGTCTTTGCCGGACAGGTGGGTTTAGCAGGGGGCGTAAGAGTAGGCAATGGGGTAATTTTAGCCGGACAAGTCGGTGTAGCTAATCAAGCTAACATTGGAGATGGGGTTATTGCTTCGGCCCAAACAGGCATACCCCATGATGTTGGCCCTGGGGAAATTGTGTCAAGTAGTCCGGCAGTTCCTAATAAATTATATCTCAAAGCTTCTGCCATTTATAAGCGTCTTCCTGAGATGTATCAAACCTTGAAACGTTTGCAAAAGAAACTTGAAGAAAGCTAATTTTTTAGATAAAAACTTTAGTGTGGGCAATTACTACAATAATTATTGTTGAATTAAAACTTTAACCAAAAATTGCCCCACATAGGGATGATTATAACAATTGAAGCATTTGGGGTTGGGGAATATAACTACCTTCTGTTTGCCAAGCTTCTAAATACATTTCAATGACTTCTTCCCCATTATGAATAGCCTCCTCACGAGTTTTTCCATGAGTACAAGGCATAATAACTCGATCAGCAAACTCTGGTATAGTTACTAGGAAAAGCTGATCTTCTGATGACCATTGAATAACCATACTGTATTGATTCATCATTCTTCTTCCTTCTTTAACTTTTCTAATTGAGTAAGTAACCCTGATAGCTGTTTTTCCAAATAGGGGAGTACATCATCCCCATCTTTGCCTGAGATAGTGAGTGTTTTTTTTAATAGAGGATGTCGCCAACGTTCATGACTACCCTTCCCTCGTTTAGATAAATAAATAAACCCCTCGCGGGTAATTTGCGCTTTGAACTCTCGAATTTTTCTAGGCATGAATATCGGTCGATACTATAATCTATTTGTTCATATATCATGAATTAAAATAGTATTATTAATCCTTTAAAATCTAAATGTATTAGGTGGGCAATGCCCACCCTGCATGATGATTATACATTAAGCTGTGATGTAAGCTATCAGCTATTAGCCTCAAGACAAAAACTAATGCTAGAAACCGAATTTGTAAGCATTTAGCTATTAGATTTAAGCTAAAAAATAATGCCATAAAAAACAGATTTACTGCCTGTATTTAAAGGCTGAACGCTGACAGCTGAATGCTTAAGCTGCGATCGCTTCTTCGTAAGGCACAAATGACTTTTTAGATGCACCACAAATGGGACAATTCCAGTCTTCGGGGATATCTTCAAAAGCGGTTCCTGCTGCAATTCCAGAGTCAGGATCTCCCACAGTTGGATCATAAATCATTGAACAAACTTTACAGATCCATTTACGATTAGAAGGATCATCACTTGTTGCTTTAGGACTAGGAGAAACCCCATCTAACCCTTTTAAAGCTTCCGTATATCGATCCGCATGGTGATTTTCAATACTGGTTAAAAAGCCAAAATTACTGGCAGCTTTACGAAAAATTGCCGCGTGTTCTTTTGACTCCTTTTCCTGTTCTTTGAATTCTGTTGCTGCACTTTCATCGCGATCTGTTTTTGCCTGAGAAGCAAATTCAGGATACATGGTAGTGTATTCGTAAGTTTCACCTTCGATCGCTAATTCTAAACAACGAGAAATGATTTTTTTCTTTTCTTCTTCTGTTAATTTAGCGGGATCATCAGCCACTAATTCAGGATGGAGTAAACGAAAATGGGCAAAAGCGTGTTCAGTTTCTTGGTTAGCGGTATCTTTGAATAGTTTTGAGAGATCCGTCATGCCTAATTTTTTAGCAACGTCCGCAAAAAAGAGATATTTACGGTTAGCCATTGATTCACCACCGAAAGCCGCTTCGAGATTTTTATGGGTGTTAGAATTAGAAAGATCCATTGTGTTCTTTAATCTCCTCATTTAGATCAGCTCTATTATCGTTTAGAATTATAACTTAGTTTTAATTTTGATAATTTTCTGATTATTTGTGATTAACTTCCGTTTAAAGGAATTCTGGTTCTTCTTCTGGGTTGTTTATTTCTTCTAAAGTTTGCCATCCGGCTTGCCACAGGGTTTGATCTTTAAGTTGTTTAGCATTGATCCAAAAGCGTACTTGAGGATCACAAGAGGCAATCATTTCGGCAAATACCCATTTTTCTTGGTTTTTTCGATTAACTACCTGAAAATGTCGCCATCCCCAAGTTTTTTGTTTTGCGGTCCATTTTGAACCCAATAAATAGGGGAATTTCTGCTTTTTTGCCATGGATTTTAATAGTTAATATATATTGATATGGCGTTTTTCACTTTGGTGAGGTACACCTAAAATCTAACTCGGAGACTCCTAAAAACTACCAAAATCTTTATCGTTCGGCTGAGACGCTCACGGCGAAACCTCACGAAGATAATAATTACTCTAGTATTCTAACAAATAATTAATAGGGAGTCGAGAATCAGCTAAAAAAAGAAGCAATTTATCAAAAAAATTGGTATAAATAGTATTTCTTGAAAAAACTTAAGTGAAACTATTAGATGTCTGAGAAAATTCTCAAAAAACTTGGGAACAATTACCAGGAGATGCCAAAGTATTATTAAACTGTTCAGCTAATAGCTAAGATAAAAAATTAATCTCAAGATAGTAAATTAAGAAATATTAAAAGGAAATTGCCACTAAACTGACAGCTAGGGAAATAAATGGTTATAATCAGTCTTGATCAACTTACTTCGAGCAAAAAAATTGACCTAATTGATAGCTATGGTGTTTAATCCTACTTCTTCTATTTTTCCTATTGGTCAAAACCTTTTAAAATCTTTAGTTACCCCGACTTGGGTGATCTTTAATTTTTTAATATGCTTACCTATTCAAGCCCAAACGTCTATACCCCCATTAGAACCCATACCACCGTTAGAACCGTTACCATTTGAGAGATCACCCTTATCTACTGAAACCGAATATAGCCTAGGGGCAGGTGATCGCATTTCTGTTAATGTTTTTCCTGTTCAAGAATTTAGTGGGGAATACACAATTTTAGTAGATGGAACCCTATCTATGCCTATTGTGGGTAGTTTACCAGTGGAAGGACTGACCCTATCTCAACTGACGGAATTTTTAACCCTACAATATGCCCAATATCTTAAACGCCCAGTAATTACCATTAATTTAGTCGCCCCCCGTCCCCTCAGAATAGCGATCGCTGGAGAAATTAACAGTCCAGGTTCTTATATTCTCCCTGTAACTAACGGACAAAAATTCCCTACTATAACCCAACTTATTCAACAAGTCGGAGGACTCACCCCCGTTGCTGATCTCAACCAAGTAGAAATTCGTCGTCAATTCAAAGGACAATCCTTGGTTTTGAGGTTAAATCTCTGGAAATTAATCGAAGAAGGCAACTTAAGTCAAGATGTTACCCTACGCGATGGAGATAGTATCATTATTCCTACTAAAGAAAAAGTCAATCTTGCCCAAACTCGCCTCCTATCCGATGCTAATTTTGGATTAGCTGCCAATCAAGAGATTAATGTAGCCATTGTCGGAGAAGTTTATCGTCCAGGTTCCTATCGCGTAGTCCCAGAAAGTACTGCCGGAACTTCTGGCCAAGTGACGCGACGACAACCCCCAAGATTGACTTTTGCTATTCAATTAGCTGGAGGAATTAAACCTCTAGCCGATGTTCGCCAAATAGAAATCCGACGCTTTAACCGTGATGGTTCTCAACAAGTAATTCCGGTGGATTTATGGGATTTATTACAAACCGGTAATATTGAAGAAGATGTCATTCTACAAGAAGGTGATACTATCACAATTCCTGTAGCCAAAAACCTACCAAAAGAAGAATCAGAACCCTTAGCCGCAGCAAGTTTTTCTCCTGGTGTTATTCGAGTTAATGTGGTAGGAGGAGACGAATCACTTCAATG
>DLXW01000077.1:28206-55587 GCA_003448685.1 Cyanothece sp. UBA12306 | reverse complement strand
GGGTGAAGCAGGAATTGAACAGCTATACTGTATAGTATTACGTAGGTTTCATGAAGCAGAAGGGAAAACTCGGACACCCTTAATTATTAATGAAATGGCGATATTATCTCATCCTCTGCTTACTTTTAGTAGGGGCGTTGGCCGGAAATTATTGGAATATACAGCTATTTTTTGGGGTAAATTTTCTGTTTGGTACCATAGCTGTCTGGCTGGTACTAGAAAATTATGGAATCTTTTGGGGAACTCTGGCCGGAATAATTAGCGCTAGTTGTACCTATTTACTCTGGGGACATCCTTATGCTGTGATTATTTTCACAGCAGAGACGCTGTTTGTTGCTTTGTTATTACGCCGTTATCGTAATTTAGCTTTACTTAATGGTATTTATTGGTTATTGATTGGAATGCCCTTAGTAGGGATATTTTATGGCTTTCTGTTGCCTATTTCTAGCCTAGGAACCTGGTTAATTATTTTCAAGCAATCGGTTAACGGCATTTTTAATGCGGCCATTGCTAATCTAATTATTACCTATGTTCCTTGGCATAAACTTATTGGCAATCACAATCATTCTCCTAAGCTTTCTTTTCAACAAACAGTTTTTAATCTATTGGTGGCTTTTGTCTTATTTCCTTCACTAATATTAACAGCTTTTCACAGTAATCAAATCGTTAGTTCTATTGAACATGAAATTAAAACGGAATTGGAAACAATCGCCACACCTATTGCCCATAATATCGATATTTGGTATCAACCCTATCTTAAGGCACTTCAATCAATAGAAGTTGAAGTTGTTCAATTAGGATCTTTGGATTCTCCTCAAATTCAAAACTCACTTAAATACATTAAAAAAGTTGTTCCTGATTTTGATTATATCTATCTTACTGATGCTCAAGGAACTATCATCCAAGCTTATCCTAATTTAAACGATCAAAGAGAACCATTCGTCGGTATTAATGTAGCTAAAACTATCAACTTATCAAGAATGGCTAATTATGACCAACCCGAAATTACCGATATTGATCAAGATTATCCTTTCTCGATTCCTCGTATGGGAATTAAAGTTCCGATTTTTCAGGGATCTCCCCCAAAATTTCAAGGTGTTGTCTATGGTTCTTTAAAGATAAATAAACTAACCCAATTACTCCAATCTGATCTACAAAATTCAGCTATTCAAAGTGTTGTAATTGATCGGCAAAATAGGGTTATTGCTGATACTCAAGGACAGTTAAAAAGCCTAGAAATTTTTGATTGGCAAGCAGGAGGAGAGATCCGTATTAATAATCTAGGCTCTTTACAATGGCTGCCTATTTCTCCTGGAACTCCTATTATGACTCGCTGGCGAAAATCTTTCTATGTGAAAGAAGTTAAATTTTTACAAGGATTGCCTTGGAAATTAATAATTCGCATATCGACTGCTCCTCATTTAGACCTATTAGAAAGACTGTATATCAAAAATTTATTCATGATGTTAGTTATTACCTTACTAGGTTTATTCATATCGGTATTTATTAGTCGTCGTGTTGCTTTTCCTTTATTGAAATTGGCCCAATTAACTACTGATTTGCCAACCAACATTGCTAACCAGAAATCTGAAGACATATTACCAGATTACCAAATAGTAGAATTGGCTATTTTATCCCATAATTTTCACACCATGACTTGTATCTTAAGAGAACAATTTGGACAAATCAAATATGCCAAAAATACTTTAGAAAAAAGCGTTGAAAAAAGGACAGAAGAATTATCTCAACTTAATCAAAATTTGGCTCAAGAAATTATTGAACGACAACAAATAGAAGAACATTTACGAGAAAGTGAACAAAGGTATAATTTAGCAGTATCAGGAACTAATGATGGTATTTGGGATTGGGATCTACGAAACAATACCGTTTATTATTCCCCTGTTTGGATGAAAATTTTAGGACATGAAACAGACTCCTTACCTCATCTGTTGACAACTTGGTCAGATAAAGTGCATCCTAATGATCTTGATCGTGCCCTTACAGATGTTCAAAATCATTTAGATGGTAACACAGAATTTTATCAAAATATTCATCGACTAAGACATAATGATGGTCACTATATTTGGATTGAAGCTAAAGGTAAATGTCTGAGGGATGAAAATGGTAAACCTATACGTTTAGTGGGAACTGTTACCGATATTACTCAAAAAAAAGAGGAACAAGAAGAACTCAAAAAAGCCAAAGAAGCTGCTGAAGTTGCCAACAGATCGAAGACTGAATTTTTGGCGAATATGAGCCATGAAATTCGTACTCCAATGAATGCTATTTTAGGATTTTGTGATTTACTCCAAGAAATAGTTAATGAGCCTCGTTCCCATTCCTATCTTAATTCTATTGCTTCTAGTGGTAAAATATTACTAGCTTTAATTAATGATATTTTAGATCTTTCTAAAATTGATTCTGGTAAACTACAAATTAATTATGAACCTATTCGTTTAAGAGATTTAATTGCAGAAATAAACCAAATATTTGGGGAAAATGCCCAGCAAAAAAACTTAATTTTAACAGTTTCAATCGCAGATAATGTACCTGCTTATATTATTTTTGATGAAGTAAGACTCAGACAAATTCTATTTAATGTAGTAGGAAATGCTTTAAAATTTACTGAAAAAGGTTATGTAAAAATTACAATAAGTGTGGTAGAAAATAAGTTAGAAAATTCTCAAGAAATAAATGATTTATGCAACGATTGTATATTTGATCTAGACTCAAATCCAGATTGTTATTGTTTAACAATTTCGGTAGAAGATACAGGAATTGGTATTGCACCAGAACAACAAAAAAGCATTTTTGATGCCTTTACCCAAAGCGAAGGTCAAAGTACGCGAAAATATGGGGGAACGGGTCTAGGTTTGACCATTACTCGCCGCCTCACTCAAATGTTAGGAGGAACTGTTCAATTGAAAAGTGTATTAGGAGAAGGAAGTACTTTTAATTTTTATTTTCCTTATGTTTTTATACCTAAAAATAAAGATATAAAAACCATCAAAAAAGAAACAAATGTTGATTTTAATCAATTATATCCAGCTACTATTTTAGTGGTGGATGATGTCCTCTCTAACCGTCAGTTACTCAAAGGTTATTTTGAGAATAGCCGCCATAAAACCTTAGAAGCGCGAGATGGAATGGAGGCAATTAAACAGTCTCATCTTCATCATCCTGATGTTATTTTAATGGATCTAAGAATGCCTAATATGAACGGCATAGAAGCCAGTAAAATTCTTAAAAAAGATGAATTTACTAAAGATATACCTATTGTGATTATTACAGCTTCTTCTGAGCAAGATAAACAAAATATTTTAGACACTCTATCTGCGGCTTTTCTCCATAAACCTATCTCTCGTCGGCAATTATTTGCCACTTTAAAAGAGATTTTACCCTGTTATATTGCTCAAAAGGAGATTTCCCAGGGAGAGATCCCCCCAGAAAATAACATAGTTGAATCTTTACCCGTTCCTGCCGAACTTCTAGAAAAGCTATCTCTTGAAGAAGAAACAGTGTGGAATCATTTACATAAGACTATGATTATGAAAGATCTACGTCAATTTGCTCAACGTTTGAGAGAATGGGGACAAGAGTATCAATGTCGTCCCTTACTTGACTATGTCACCCGTTTGGAACATCAGATCCAAGACTTTGATGGGGAGAACTTATCGGCAACTGTAGAAGCCTTCCCTAATTTAAGGCGATCTCTTTCGTCAATTCAAGAATCAGATTCCAATAAATGAAAAAAGAATCATTGAACCCTCCTGACTCCGAGACTTCCCTATTCTGAATCCTTCTTCAATACCTAACCAATACCACGATCATGCCACCTTTTAAGCCAGAAGAATTTTTGATTTTAATCGTTGATGATATCAGTAAAAATATCCAGTTATTAATTGAGATCCTCGACAGTTTGGGTTATGCAACTACCTTTGCTATTGGAGGAAAACAAGCCTTAGAAAGGGTTAAAATTGTTAAGCCAGATTTAATTTTGTTAGATCTAATGATGCCAGAAATAAATGGAATAGAAGTTTGTAGAATCATAAAATCTGAGGAAGAAACAGCTGATATTCCTATTCTTTTCCTGACAGCTAGTAACGAGAAAGATCATCTTTTACAAGCTTTTGAAGAAGGGGCAGTAGACTATGTAACTAAACCTTTTAAGACTTCGGAACTTTTAGCTAGGGTTAAAACCCATTTAGAATTAAAAAAAACTCAAAATGAACTAAAACTAGCCTATAAAAAAATGCAAAAATTAGCCAATACTGATCCCTTAACTGGTATTGCTAATCGACGCTATTTACTAGACTTCGCTCAAAAAGAATTTCAGCGTATACTACGCTATCATAATAACCTTTCTTTATTGATGATTGACATTGATCACTTTAAAAGAATTAATGATACTTACGGCCATGATAATGGTGATAAAGCTATTAAGAACATCGTCTTTAGTATTGAATCTTGTATTCGTAAAATCGATCTTTTAGGACGATTTGGAGGAGAAGAATTTGTGGTAATTTTACCAGAAACTCCGATGAAAGGGGCATTAGAAGTAGCTGAACGCATCCGCGCTTTGATTGCCTCCCAATCCCTTATCCTTGAAGAAGATACCGTTACCTTAACTGTTAGTATTGGAATTGTTAGTTATACTTCAGAAGATAAAACCATTGGTCAGATGATTCAAAGGGCTGACCGTTCTCTCTATCAAGCGAAAACTGGCGGACGTAATCGAATAGTAGCACTTTGAATTATGAATTATGAGAAAAAGTTTTTTGGGTTTGTTCATTAGCTTGTTAATAAGTATGGGGGTTAGTTCGGCTTGGTCTGCGGATTTAGAAGAGATTCTTAAACGAGGTCAACTAATTGTCGCCGTTAAGGATGATGTAAAACCTCTAGGTTTTTCTGACCAAAAAGGGGAATTACAAGGGCTAGAAATTGATTTAGCGCGTCGTTTAGCCGAAGAATTACTAGGAGATTCCCAAGCAGTTATTTTGCAACCTGTTAGCAACCGACAACGCCTACAAATGGTCATTGATGGAGAAGTTGATCTCGCTATTGCCAGGGTTACGATCACAGCTTCTCGTAATCGCTTAGTCGATTTTAGCCCCTATTATTATCTCGATGGCACAGGATTAGTAATTAAACAGTCCTATCTCGGAGGTTTACAGGGATTATCCCAAGGAAAAATTGCAGTTCTCAAGTCTTCTAGTACCATTGCCCAGATTCGCGCTGACTTTCCCCAAGCAGAGTTAATTGGGGTTCAGTCTTACCAAGAAGCCTTAAGATTACTGGAAAATAATACAGTTGATGCTTTTGCAGGGGATAATAGTGTTTTAGCGGGATGGGTGCAAGACTATCCCTCCTATCGTCAATTGCCTATTCGTCTTTCAGGGGAAGCCCTGGGGGTGGTGATGCCCAAAGGAATACAGTATGCTAGTTTACGCGATCGTGTAAATCGGGCGATCATCCGTTGGCAAAAGTCGGGTTGGCTAAAGGAAAGGGCAACTTTTTGGGGACTCCCTTAATCAGTTATCAGTTATCAGTTTTGAGAGGTTTATTACTGTTATGAAGGAAATTCTTCCGGTAGTTTATTTGTCTGGCATCGTTGTTTTTCTCATAGGATTAACAATTTTTATTCTGTTTCAGATTATTAGAACTCGACGGGTAGAAACTCGGTTTTCTCGTCTTCAGGAAAAGCTACAGAAAGAAAAAGGAACTCCTCAAGAATATTATGAATTAGGGAGTCTTTATCTAGACAAGAAGTTATTTGTTCAGTCCATAAAATTGTTGGAAAAAGCCCTGAAAGTTAGTAAAAAAGTTGAACCAGAAAATCTAGCTTTAATTTATAATGCTCTCGGTTATGCTTATTTCTCCCAAGAACAGTTAGATCTGGCAATTCGTAATTATAAAGAAGCTACCAAACTTTATCCAGAATATGCGATCGCTCTCAATAATCTCGGTAATGCTTATGAGAAAAAACAACTAATTAATCAAGCTGTAGAAGCTTACGAAGAAACCTTGAAATACGACCCCAACAATAAGATAGCAAAAACTCGTTCTGAAGCTTTAAGAAAGCGTTTAGTTGAGTCCAAATAATGGCTAAAAAATTGTGCGTTACATTTGATTAACGCACCCTGTTTTGCTTAAATCTTTTTGGCACTATTTTTTGAAAATGTCAAGATAAATTTACAAATATTTGTCTAAGTAAAAATGTACTAAAAAATCTCAAAATTGCGACAGAGAGAGTTTTTAGATCAATGAGATAGTTAAAACCATTTATTATCAAGGTTTTCAAGGTTTATCTATCTTTTTTAGATATAGCAAGAGCGACTATACCATTACTATAGCAGATTCTGAAAATTTACAATACTTTACACTTTGATTTTAAGGCAAATTTCCGCAAAATTGAGCAAAAGACAATTTTCATAAAGTTATATTAAGCAGAATATTTAATCAAAATAAATTATCAATTAATCCACATTAGATAATATAAATTAATCATAATCATAGTTTTGGTTGAACCTCGCTTAATTTGGTTTTACAATGAAGTGCCATATTACTCCAATGCAAAGACTCTAAATAAAAGATAATCAGACAATATCCTTCTCCTAAATTACTGGGGTAATCTAACCAAGTTACTTGTAGTATTCCTTGACAAGCTTTTTCAAGATCTTTTAGGTTATCTGAGATTGAATTTAGATCATGGCATAAATTATAAATATCTGTCCATTTTCCCGATTCATGGGCAAATAGTCTATCTAAGAATTTTTGATTACTTTTATATTCTACTAAGTCTGCTGTTAAATAAGATAGTTGATCTTCTATTTCAAGATCTTCTAGAAGATTTACTGTTTTTTCTAGATCTAAAGTCATAGTTTAAATAACTCCTTAAAAATCAAAAATTCATCATCAGTGATAGGTTTTCTTTCATTGCGTCGAAGTTTAAAAATATGTGCTTTCTGAGAACGATTAACTGTTGTTATTAATGTTAGTAATTCTCCATTGCTTTCAAAAATATGTTCTCTTCCTTGTTTTCCTTGAATGACATATCTGCCATCTTCTTGAATAAACACATCACTTTGCTTAGCTTTAATTGCATCATTAAAAGCTGCACTAACAGGTCTTCCTTGTTCTCGTCTTTCTTCTGAATGGTCACTACGTTTAGGATTAATCGTCGCTCACTCCTCACAAAATCATGTTGATGCAGTATCACTATTTAATAATAACACATTAGTGTTATTCTGATGGCAATATATAGCAAGTCCATTTGAGATGTAAAGATACTCGTGAAGAAAGGGAACAGGGAACAGAATGTGTTCACATTTCATTTAGACTTGCTATATTAAGGTGGCAAGACTTAATAGTTAAATCATCTATTAAAGTTGTTATAATGCCGTAACGCATCAAGATTAATAATTTGATCGGTATTAGCATAGCTTAACTCAAGCTAGTGGATTTTTACTTCCAAGGAGAAATGTTTTTTATATATCCATGAAAAAAGGTTCAAAATCTTGGTGATACTTATTCATTTCGTTTAAAGAATAAAAGCTAGACATTTGCCTTAAACACAAAAATCCTAAAAACATAGTCATAACAATATTTGTCTTGACAATTGCAAATTCTATCCAAAATTCTTGATCTGAAATTATCCAAAATTCTTCATTTAAAATATCTAAAATATTTTTCTTTAAAGTTTTATCATGGCACACAAATTTTAACCCCAAGTTTATTTTTAAAAGTTTTGGATTAATCTAATTATTGAACAAAGTAGGGTGAGCATTGCCCACCCATAACCTTAGAAATTAGTATGATTGGTGATAGCTTGGCTTAACTTTTCTATCACCTCATCAGTAGCAATAGTTCCCAATTCCCCTGATGCGCGAGTCCGAATACTCAAACTATTAGACTCCACTTCTTTTGCCCCGACAACTGCCATTACAGGGATCTTTTGTTTCTCCCCATTACGAATCATTTTACCGAGTCTTTCTCCTGAACTATCTGCTTCTGCACGAATGCCTAATTGCTGCATTTTACTCGCCACTTCTTTGGCATAATCTAACTGTACATCACTAACAGGTAAAATACGCGCTTGAATCGGGGCTAACCACAAAGGAAAATCACCAGCATACTCTTCAATAAGAATACCAATTAACCTTTCTAATGACCCAAAAGGTGCGCGGTGAATCATCACAGGACGCTGACGGGTTCCATCTTCGGCCACATATTCTAATTCAAACCTTTGGGGTAAATTATAGTCAACTTGGACAGTTCCTAATTGCCATTCCCGTTCCAAAACATCTTGGAAAATAAAGTCTAATTTCGGACCATAAAATGCTGCTTCTCCTGGTGCTTCAAAATAGTCCATTTCTAAGGTTTGTACAGCGCGACGGATCGCATTTTGGGACTTTTCCCAAGCGTCATCAGACCCGATATATTTATCCGAGTCGGGATCTCTAAAACTCAATCTTGCTTTAAAATTCTTCAGTTGCAAACTCCTAAAAACCGTCAGAATTAAATCAACCACATTGAGAAATTCTGCATCCAATTGATCCGGTGTCACAAACAAATGGGAGTCATCAACAGTAAACCCTCGAACACGAGTTAACCCTCCTAATTCCCCTGATTGTTCATAACGATAAACTGTGCCAAATTCTGCTAACCGGATGGGTAATTCTCGATAGGAACGTAACTCACTTTGATAAATTTGGATATGAAACGGACAGTTCATTGGTTTGAGAACAAACCCCATTTCTTGTGCTGCTTCCTCAGCATTTTCGGCCATCATGGGGAACATATCTTCTTTATAATTTTGCCAATGTCCTGAAATTTTAAATAGATCAATTCTACCAATATGGGGAGTCACCACGGGAAGATAACCCCGTTTGAGTTGTTCTTGTTTGAGGAAATCTTCTAGAGTGGACCGGATAATAGTTCCTTTGGGAGTCCACAGGGGTAAACCTGGCCCCACAGGGTCAGAAAAGATAAATAACCCTAATTCTTTGCCTAATTTACGGTGATCCCGTTTTAATGCTTCTTCCTTGCGTCGCTTGTATTCGGCTAATTGTTCGGGGGTTTCCCAAGCAGTTCCATAGATGCGTTGTAGTTGCGCTTTGGTTTCGTCTCCCCTCCAATAGGCCCCGGCCACGGTTTCTAGGTCAAATGCTTTGGGGTTAATGTCTCCGGTGGTTTCCACGTGGGGACCTGCGCAAAGATCCCACCATTGATCCCCTAAATAATACAAAGTAATGGGGGGTTCGAGTCCTTCGAGTATTTCAAGTTTATACGGTTCTTGGAGGTCTGTAATGCGCTGTTTGGCCTCATCTGGGGTGACTTGTTCGCGGATGACAGGGAGTTTACGGTTAATGATCTTGATCATCTCTTTTTTGATCTTCTTGAGATCCTGTTCCGTGAAGGGTTCGGGAACATCAAAGTCATAGTAAAAACCCGTTTCCGTCCAAGGTCCAATAGTGACTTGCGCTTTGGGGAAGAGTTTCTGCACCGCCATAGCCATAATATGGGAAGTAGTATGACGAATACGTTTGAGTTGATCAGATTCGCTGGTTCGAGGTAGTTTAATGGGGGTTGCTTCTGGGGTATTAACCATTCACTTAATTCTTTGTTTATGATTCCTTATCTAGTGTATTGTGAATCGTTGATTGAAGACTGTCTCAACCAAAGTAAACAGTGATCAAGTTGCTAGATTTTGCCGACACCTTGATAATTTAGCCATAATTTTAGGGAATGTTCTAACTATAATCTTATTACTTCAGGAGAGCTATGAAGATCAACCATCAGCAAATAAAAGAGTTAGAAATTAAACTTGAACAAGAAAAATCTCGCTTAAAGTTTCACAATGAACCTCTAAAAGTTAAATTAAAACAATTACTGGAGGCCTTAAAATTTACTTGTAATAGTAATGAAAAATTACGCATTATGAATGAAATGGATAAAATAGAGGGACAAGTAGAACTAAAAATATTCTCCAATTATTGTATCTCTTTTTGAGCTAGAATACACTTACTTGAGACTACTAACCAATCTTCTGATTGAAACTCTGCACAGGTTTCACTTAATTGTAAGAGACTAGGAACTTTTTCTTGTTCTTGCTGTGTCTTTATTTTCTTAGCTATATCTTTCCATTGTCTAAACCAAATACTCTTTGTCAAAAATTCTGGAGAAAAAGTTGCCTCTCTCACTACCAAAAAATCAACTTTATATTGCTCAATAAATGTTTTAAGTTGTGACAAGTCGTCAGTGTAGTGAGCATTAATTAAATCTATGGTTCTTTGTTTAATAGGTGTATAGTATTTGAGATGATAAGGATTAGCAAATTCTGAGGCAGTTAGCACCGATCTTTTAGAAAATGTGGGGATATTGCTGGCAATAACCTCTTCTAAGGAAGCAACCATAATATTCTTAGGTTGTTTAGTAAAAAACATTTCAATGCTTGGAACATGATAAAAAACTTTAGGTAGTTTTTGAGTTGATAAATAGAGAGGATATAGGAGAGAATATCCTCCCAATAGGGTAGTCATTGTTATGGCAACCATTTTTTTGTTTATCACAGAAAATAGTTCAAAATGACCTAACCAACGCCAAACTGCTTCAAATAGTATTAACAGAGAAAGACTAGATGCTAAAATAATTACAAAACGTAGGGGAAGATTAGTATATCTATTGGGGTAGTATAGCTTAAAAAAAACAAGATGGGCTAATAAATTTAACCCTAATGAGACCACAATAATCTGGAATAGAATAACTATATTTTTCTTGATTTTAGTGACTAATAAAAACTTAGATGACAGGTAAAGTAAGATCGGTAATAAGAAACTCAATCTACCAATATTAGTCTGAGAATCTAATAATCTCCCTGGTTTTAAACCACTTTGCCAGCCAAAAATATAAGTGTCTAAAATATTATCTGAATAGTAAGGTGCTCTGCCATCATGATACCAAAATTCTGGCATTTTAATCGCTTCGGAACCTGAAATAGAAGGAAGATAACGGTAAGATGATAATACATAGACTATGATCCCAATACCAGCTACTAAAATACCAGCTAAGCAAAAAACATAGTCTTGACGATTAGATGAGACAGTTAATCTACCGTTTTTCCATTTAAATAACCTAATAATTAACAATCCAATCAGTATAAAAAGAAAAGGTGTATAAAGTAAACCTTGTAAAAAAATTGTTCCTAAACAAGGCAATAAGGCACCCCGAATAAGATAATACAGAAATGCAGGAAAAAGTGCCAAAAAAAATGAGCGAGGTAAAGAATCACTGGGGAAAAATGTCATCCATGACAAAATAGTTGTCAGAAAGCCAAATGTTATAATAGGAACAATTTCTAAGGATAGTAAAAAGATATAAGCTGAGGAAAAAAAGATTAAAAATAGTGGGATAATTTGCATTAAAAATAGTGGCTCTACTCCTAAATTTGTCAAAATAGAAAATAGAAAATTATAGCCCACAGGAGTTACGGATTTAAAATAGTCTGCAATTAAATCATTAGGGAATAACTCCGAGTCCAGAAATCTTTCAAACCAGAAATAAACCTTAACATCATCATTAAAAATTTCTCCTTGATATTGCCCTCTTAAGATACCTTGATAAGTGATCAAAGAACAAATACTAACCAATAACAAAGTTAAAGCTAATCCCAATCTAACTCTCTGATTTTGCTGTTCAGTAATTGGTTCAAAGAAAAACTGGTATAGCTGATTTTCTGGGACATTTGTTGTCATTTTTTTTATTATCTAAAGATTGTAAAAGATAAATGAAAGTATTGAGATTGACGTTACTACCAGGTTTAATTATAGGATAAGCTGCCATAATAATACCTAACTCAGTGTTGACTGTTTACTGTTGACTTTTTAATGAGTAAAATGGTGTGAGGATTAATTAAATGAAGCAAACCAAAGGAATTGTCTGGGGAATAGTAGCTTCTCAAACAATTTGTTTATCTGTTACTGCTAATAGTTTAGAATATTGGGATTTTGATGTGCGTCAAAATCGGGTGGAAATTGTCACCAATGGAGATGTTCGTCCCAAAGCACAAATGATCGCTAACCCCACCCGTTTAATTATCGATTTACCAGGGGTAAAATTAGGGAAACCCAGTGTCCGTCAGGGGAATATTAGCGGTTATGTTAATCAAGTTCGGGTAGGACAATTTAGTCCTTATACAACACGAATTGTGGTGGAATTAGCCTCACAATATTCCATGCGTCCTTGGGAAGTCAAAGTTCGTAGTTTAGCCCCTAATCGTTGGTTTGTCCAGTTATCTGACTTTCAACCCCATGATGTTTATTCCCTACCCATAGAAGAGGAACCAGTAGCGATCGCGGTTCCTGCTGCCAAATCCTCTCCTAGACCAAGATCGGGTTATACTGTAGTAATTGATCCAGGCCACGGAGGAAGAGACCCAGGGGCCATAGGATTGAGAGGCTTACAGGAAAAAGGAGTAGTTTTATCGATTTCCCTAGGAGTAGCCGAAATCTTGCGCAAACGTGGATTAAGAGTGGTTATGACCCGTGCGAGTGATTCCTCAGTTTCCCTTAGAGGACGGGTTAAAAAAGCCGATCAGGCTAATGGAAACGTCTTTGTGAGTATCCATGCAAATGCAGTGGGAGGGAATAAAACCCAAGTCAATGGTATGGAAAGTTATTATTATTCTTCAGGGTATCGTTTAGCTTCGACTATTCATCGCAATATTTTAAGAAAAGTTACTGTTGTTGATAATCGTGGTGTAAAACGAGGACGCTTTTATGTCTTACGAAAAACTAAAATGCCAGCAGCTTTAATTGAAGTTGGTTTTGTGACCGGAAATATTGATAACCGTAATTTATCTAATCCTAGTTATCGACAAAAATTAGCCCAGGCGATCGCTAATGGAATTTTGGAATATTTACGGTAGACTTTTGGTTTAATTTAGATTAATTATTCTAGAGCATTACGTATTTTGGTTCAGGACATTTATCTACTCCCTACTCCCGAATCTATTTGTCCTAGCCATTGTTTGTAATGCTATATAATTAACTAATTAATTAAACTAAGATTTTCTCAATCAAAGACTGAAGTTCTTTTTTCCCAGCATCAGACAATAAAATAGTAGGATAAACCGCAGTTTTTGCTATTGGATGATGCAATACTCTACACCCATCTTGATCAGAGAAACTCAAACCAAGTGACTGATAAACAACCGCAACGATATCAAAAGCTATTTCACCTTTGATTGAATTGGTAGGTGTTCCATCTTGAGGATCAATAATTTCTATTGATTTTTGGTCTTGATGACCAGCTAATTTGATTTTTTTTGCTAATTGTAAAAACTCATTTTTCAATCTATTTTTTTCTGCGATCACTTGAGAGTTTTTTGGGCTTATCAGCAGCTCAGAAAAAAATAATATAATAACAACATTTTTGGGATAAAATTGACTATTTTGTAATAATCTAGTCCAATTATTTAGGATAAATTGTGTTGGATATTTAACATAGATTTCAAAATATATTTGTTGTTTTGATTGATAAGTGATTAGAGGATTAGTTAATTGAAAATTCATTTATTTAAGTTGTTGTAATCAAATCGCGTCAGTTAAACCAAGTTATTATTGCTAAGAGAAAAAATCCCCGCAACAATTACCCTTCACATTCAATCTTAAAATTTGGTATCATAATACTGTGGAACATCTACCTAATTCTATGTGCTATTAAGGACTTTTGGAGGTTAGCACAACCAAAGGAGGATATCTGTGACTACTGAAGTAATCGAAAAGCGATCCACGTCTGGTTCGACAGTTCGTAAACCTGCACCGCGTTATCGTGTTTTACTCCACAACGATGATTTTAACTCCATGGAGTATGTGGTTCAAACCTTAATGCAAACGGTGGCTGGGATGACTCAACCCCAAGCGGTTGATATTATGATGGAAGCTCATACTAATGGAACAGCCTTAGTTATTACTTGTGCCTTGGAACACGCAGAATTTTATTGTGAAACCCTCAAAAATCATGGGTTAACCAGTACCATTGAACCCGATGAATAATCCCTCGATTAATTAAGCTTTTAAGCCTTGAAATTGAACCTAACGCTTATTGGTAATTATCCAGCACCTTTGAGACTGGGAATCTTCATTTTTTTGCTCTTGCTGTTATGGCTTCCAGGAGCAATTCCTCTCTATTTAGTCCTGAGAAATGATCCCAATTTAACAACAATCATCACGATGGGATTGTTGTATATTGAGTTTATTGGTCTATTATTTTTTTGGAATCTAAAAGTTTATAATGCTCCCTATTGGTGGCGGGAATATGGTCTAGCTTTTAATCGTAAAAATACTGTTTATTTGCTCAATGGACTTAGTCTTGGATTATTATTTACTTTTAGTTTATTTATTGTAGAATCATTGTTTGGATGGGTTAGATTTAATGCTGCTTCATCAAACATTATTAAAGTCATATTAGAAGGTTTATTAAGTTCTTTAGGAATTGGTTTAGCTGAAGAGTTATTTTTTCGAGGATGGTTATTAGCAGAATTAAAACGGAATTATTCTCCTTCAATTGTTTTATGGACAAATGCCTTAATTTTCGCAGTACTTCATTTTATTAAACCCTTATCAGAAATTATCCGAACCTTACCTCAATTTCCTGCCTTAGTATTATTAGGATTAACCTTAATTTGGGCAAAACGCAGTCATAAGAACTACTTAGGAATTTGTATCGGGTTACATGGTGGCTTAGTTTGGGGTTATTATATTGTAAATGTCGGTAAAATTATCCAATATACAGATAAGATCTCATCTTGGATCACAGGGATTGATAATAATCCTCTTGCTGGAATCATGGGGTTAATTTTCTTGGGAATTTTAGCATTTTGCCTCAGAAAATCGCAGCAAATTACCTAATTGATCAATATTGTTCACATTCTCGGTAAAGAAACCTCAAAACAAGTGCCGACTCCCAACTCACTTTTGACCGTAATTTTGCCCCGATGCTGTTGGGCGATCGCCTGAGAAATAGCTAAACCCAACCCTGTTCCCCCTGCTCGACGAGAACGAGCTTGATCGGCTCTCCAGAAGCGATTAAAAACCAAAGGGAGGTTTTCTCGAGCAATACCAATTCCCGTATCTTCAACGGCTATCTGAGCTAGACGATGGTGCTGAGAAAGACGAACAATGACATAACCTTGCTCAGGGGTATATTGTAGAGCATTTTGAATTAAATTGGAGAATAAGCGAACCAATTGGCCCGGGTCTCCCATCATGGAGATCTTAGCTAATTCTTGATACTCTAAGGTAATCTGTTTTTCGTCAGCTAAGGGTTCTAACCAATCGATCAACTCCTCTAACAGATGATTGAGAGAAAGCTGGCTTTTGTTTTCTGACAAAGACATCATTGTTCCTTCAGTACGAGCTAACAACAGTAAATCTTCAACTAAATGAGCCATCTGGTTAGTTGCACTAGAGATTGCTGCTAACTTCTTCACATCTTTAGCATGAATTCGTTCAGGGTGATTCTGCATTACTTCAACCGAAGCTTTAATCGCAGTTAAAGGGCCTCGCATTTCATGGGAAGCATCCGCCGTAAATTGCTTTAATTGCTCTACACTTTGTTCTATAGGTTGCACAGCTTTTTGGGTTAGCCAAAAACCTCCTAAAGCGACAAACCCTAAAGTAGCTATGATGACAATAACCAAATTCCACACCAGTTGACGTTGCTCTCTTTCCATCTGAGCCAAAGATTGACTAACACGGATATAACCCTGTAAAGATGGCTTATTAGCTTGGGAGCGATCAATAGAGACAAAAAGTGTCACCATCCGAATTGGTGAGGAAAATGACTGATTTTGTCTTAAGGTTAAAATTCCAGGTTCAGGAGTTAAATTAGAAGAGAGTCTTCCTTTACTAGCTAAAGGATGTTTTTGTACATTAAACCATTCAATGCTTTGTTCCTTGACATTAAACAAGTTTCTCCAAGGAATTTCAGCACTTTGTTCTAAATATTGCTCCCCTTGACGTTCAATACGACTTAAAGTAGGGGCACCAATTTCTGCCAAAGTTAGAAGCTTATTGTTAAGTTGACGAGATAAACTACGGCTAAATAAACCATAGATTCCCAGGCTAAAAAGAACTAAAATAGCCTCCATAACTATTAAATAAGCTAAGAGAAGGCGACCCCGTAGACCTTGAAACATCGATTCATATTATTAATGAAATGTTGTACTTTATTGAGTTGCAAAATGCCATTAATGTTAGTGAAAGTCAATATTTGTTGACCTCCACCAAAATTATTCAGTTATTTAAGGTTGCTCTTTAAGGCGATATCCTAAACCATAAACTGTCTCAATCAAATCCGATACACCACCGACAGCTTTGATTTTTTGGCGTAAACTACTGATATGAGCTTTCACTGTTGTTTCTTCGGGTAATTGTTCTAATGGCCACAAATGGTCGAGAATTTGCATTCGACTAAATACCTGGTGGGGATGGCGGAGAAAAAATTCGAGCAATCGAAACTCTTTCGGACTTAGATTAACCAATTTTTCCTGATAAAATACTTCACAGGTATTGGGATCGAGAGATAAATCGCCCCAGCTTAAAACCGGTGGTAAACTAGACTCTCCTCGACGCATTAAAGCTCGAATTCGAGCTGATAATTCTTGAAGAGCAAAAGGTTTAACCAGATAATCATCGGCTCCTGCATCTAGTCCTTTGACGCGATCGCTTACTGTATCCCTAGCCGTTAACATCAAAATAGGGGTCTGACAACCTTGAGAACGCAAGCGCTGACACAGAGAGATCCCATCAATCTTTGGTAACATGACGTCTAACAATATTAAATCGTATTCGAAAACATCTAGCAGTTCAAATGCTTCTTGTCCATCATGGGCAATTTCTACCACATAGTGGCGATCGCTGAGATCTTCCACCACCGGTAGGGCAATATTTTCGTCATCCTCTACCAATAATATTTTCATAGGCTTCCTAAAAACTAATTTTTCTGACAAACAAGGTTTAATAATCTTACCTAAATTAATGAATTTTCTAATCTTCGGTTTTATTTGTCTCAACTAAGCTAATTTGATGGTTTCCCTGTAAACTTCCAGGGCGTTCTTCCCCCCACTTAGCTACTTGTTTCAAGACAGAGGGATCTAAACTAGAACGTTTTGAGGCCTGTTCTAAACTCAGACTAGTACCTTTGCGCAGGGAACGAATAGCAGTTTGAACCTTGCGATAGGTTCGCGTACCATAGTTGATTTGATGTTTTTGTCCAGCTATTAATAATCCAATGCTTAAGTCGTTAGCTAGATGAATAGCTTTATTTCTAGGGTTTTGTGTGATTGATGATTGAGTTTTTCCCCCAATAGTTTCAGCATTAAGGTACGATTTTTGGGCATTTTGAGGATTTGCTGGGTATTTTTGGGGATATAGGGCGACATCTTGGTGGTTATCTTCCTTATTAGCAGTTTTTGCTTGAGATCTGTTAGATACATTGGTTTGAGAAGATTTTGTCACAGATGTTTTTTCTATAGTAACGTTTGAAATTGAGGAATTGATCTGAACTTTGTGATCAACAACTTGTTGATTACTAGAAAAAACCGAAGAGACTACCATCGGTTTCTCTAAAATTGGTTTATCTGAGCTTTTTTGAAAATTTTGGCTCCCTCGAACCACCCCTTTTGATGATTCCCTCCTTTCCTTTCTCACCATATTGCTCTGACTCGTGGTTTGAGTACCAACTTTAGTTGATACTGATGAAGGTTTGCTTTTTAGCTTAGTGGCAGTTAGAGAATTAGAAGAGCTAACTTTTTTGTCAGGGTTAGTTGACTTAGATGGGGCTAAATCATCAGTTGACTTATTCATAGCGGCTGCATATTTAATATTTTCTAATTCAGCCTTAACCATTTGTAACTCATTTTCCTTAGACTGGAGCTTTTGGTCTTTTTCTTGAATTTGCCTTTGATAATCAGCGTCAGCGTCTCGAAGATGACGACGGAAGTTTTCTGAATCATGATCTTGCTGATATTTGTCTATTGCTATCTCTGATTTTGGTTGCCCCATCGACAACAAAAATAACACCAATAGTACGCCTATGACACCATTGATTCGCAGTAAGGTTGTAATGACAGATAATAAAAGTTTCATGGATTTCAATTCCTCACATCACACTCAACATATCTTTAGGATAGCTTAAAGTATATAGATAAGATTTTTAAAATAATGTTTCGAGAAATAAAATTCACAATCAACTTGGACTAATACAATTATTGATGTTAACTTAGACAAAAGTCACTCAAATTCTAGGTAAGTTAATTTATTCTACTTAATATTGACTATAATTAATAATAATTAATTTACTAAGTAGGGTGATTTTATCATAAAAAGAGGCAATTTTTCCATAATTACACCATTACCAGCTTGAATAACCATCTCAAATCAAAGGACTGCTTGAAAAAGTCCCTCACACTTAGCTGTCCTCAACATGAACAACTAAGCCAAATTGTTGAACTAGATATGCTGTGTTTAGGAGGTTTATGGACAAAAAAAGGTTATAAACGAGAATTAAATAGCTCAAATAGTTGTTTTCTTGTATTATCTCCTGATTACGGAGCATCTATTTTGGGTTGTGGTTGTTTTTGGCAAATTTTAGAAGAAGCCCATATAACATTATTAATGATTCATCCTGACTATCAAAGACAAGGACTAGGACAACTGTTACTTTATGGATTACTTCATAATGCTGTCAAAAATCAACTTGAACGGGCAACCTTAGAAGTAAGAGTATCCAATCAATCAGCCCTATCCTTATACCAAAAATTTGGCTTTCAACTCGCAGGAAGACGCAAAGGATATTATCAAAAAACAGGAGAAGATGCCTTAATTCTTTGGCGAGGAGATTTACACCTTCCCCAATTTCAAACAGATTTGTCCAATTGGTGGCCACAAATAAGCGATCGCTTACATCAAAATAATTGGCAATTAGATTGGAAAAAATAATTTAGTTGGACAGAAACAATAGATGAAAAATATAATCGTTACTATTGACTTTTACGATAATTATCGAGTATTACTCGAACAGGCAAAAATCTATGCCCAAGCATTAGCAAGCAAAATCTGGTTAATTCATATTGCGGCTCCTGAACCAGATTTTATCGGTTATCAAACCGGACCACAAACAGAACGAGATCATGTAGCTAATCGTTTGCGGGAAGAACATCGTAAATTACAAACAATGGCTGAAGATTTACGCCATCAAGGAATAGAAACAACAGCTTTATTGATTCAAGGAGCCACCGTCAACACCATCCTCGAACAAACGCAAAAATTAGCAGCAGATTTAATTATAGTTGGTTCTCACAGAAGAACTGGCCTATCCAAAATATTACAAGGAAGTGTTAGTCAAAGCATTTTAGACCATGCCCCTTGTCCAGTTTTAGTCGTTCCTCATGATGTTAATCAAGGAAGGGAATAGGCAAATTATTTCTGAGTTGGTATCAAATACTTCCCCCTTATTAGAAGCGAGGTTAACTCGCCCCTAATAAGCTAAGACATATTTAATTATTCTTACTTTTTTCTAACTTACGTTTAAAACCTACTCCAAATGCTACAGCAGCAGCTGCTCCTAATATAGTTAGGGGTTCGGGTACTGTACCGGAAGTAGATCCTGGTTCCTTCATTAAATCATCTATGAGCATCACATGATTAGTTAAACTTGAGAATTTAACACGACTAATAGAGCCAGCATCAGCTTCCCATCCTAAAAATACTGGTTTTTGAAAGCTTTGAGTTTGGTCTACTATGTCACTAATTTCTCCTAAAAGATTATCACCATCATCAAAAAACTGGGCGGTAACTGTAAAAGAAGTTGTAAAAAACTTAGTCCCTAACCAAGCACCGATTTTGGTAACAGGTTGGGACAAGGTAATATCAAAAAATGTATTTTGTGTGCTTCCTGCAATTGCTGCTCCAGAACGTCCCATATATAAACCTGAATTAGAGCCATATTGTAGGGGATGTTCTTTAAAAGTTACATTTGTCCTATAAATATCTCCATTAATATTGCTTCCATTATCTAAATAACCTGTGGGAAATCCTATATTTTCATAGTCTTCAACAATAGCATTATTACCAAAATCACCCATTTCTATTTGAGCAGCTTCAGCTTTTTGGTTAGTAGATAAACCCATCAAAGTCAAAACTGTTATTGAGACTACAAAGGATAATTTTTGACCAAATAATAAGTTTTTGTTATTGCTTAGATTTTTCATAAAAAATGCTTGTTTGTCTAATTAAATTCACTTTAATGATATTAAAAATAGTCAAAAAAATAAACAGTATTTCTACGTTTTTTTCAATAATTATATAATTTAAAATAGTAATCTTACTTAAAAACAAATACGGAATAAACCATTAGTAATTAATCCAATGCAAAATCTTAGGATTATTCTAAGAATTACCATTTAATGGCACCTGTAAAGCAATTTCGTATTAAACCGTTCATTTTGAAGGTTTGGGACAAACTACCAAACCCTTTACTAGAAGCTGCTTTCTGGATTAGATCAAGCCCATTGCTCCATTTTGTAGAAGTTGTTAAAGTTGTATTCTCTGACAATTGAGGGCTGATTAATAGCCATAAAAGAACCCTGTGTTAGAATCAGCTTACACGGGAAAGCAGCAGGTGATGGATAAATAAAATCATGTTTGAACGCTTTACAGAAAAAGCTATCAAGGTCATAATGCTGGCTCAAGAAGAAGCCCGCCGTCTCGGTCATAACTTCGTCGGGACTGAACAGATTCTTCTGGGGCTAATTGGTGAGGGAACTGGAGTCGCGGCTAAAGTTCTTAAATCCATGGGTGTCAACCTTAAAGATGCCCGCATTGAAGTCGAAAAAATCATTGGTCGGGGTTCAGGGTTTGTCGCCGTCGAAATTCCCTTTACCCCCAGAGCTAAAAGAGTTCTTGAACTCTCCTTAGAAGAAGCTCGACAACTAGGCCACAATTACATCGGAACCGAACATCTTCTTCTCGGATTGATCCGCGAAGGTGAAGGAGTGGCCGCACGGGTTCTCGAGAACTTAGGAGTAGACTTGGGCAAAGTAAGAACTCAAGTGATTAGGCAACTCGGAGAAACCGCCGAAGTGGCAGCGGGAGGGGGGCCATCTGGCCGCACCAAAACCCCAACTCTCGATGAATTTGGCTCGAATTTGACCAATTTAGCCTCCGAAAGCAAACTCGACCCAGTAGTGGGACGACAAAAGGAAATCGAACGGGTAATCCAAATTCTCGGTCGTAGAACCAAGAATAACCCTGTTTTGATTGGGGAACCTGGGGTAGGAAAAACCGCGATCGCCGAAGGACTGGCTCAAAGGATAGCTAACAAGGACATTCCCGATATTCTCGAAGAAAAACGGGTAGTAACCCTCGATATTGGCTTATTGGTGGCCGGAACCAAATATCGTGGGGAATTTGAAGAACGCCTCAAAAAAATCATGGACGAAATTCGTCAAGCTGGAAATGTAATTCTGGTGATTGATGAAGTTCATACCCTGATCGGTGCTGGTGCGGCCGAAGGGGCAATCGATGCAGCTAATATTCTCAAACCGGCTTTAGCACGGGGAGAATTACAATGTATCGGGGCAACTACCCTCGATGAATATCGCAAGCACATCGAACGGGATGCCGCCCTAGAACGTCGTTTTCAGCCTGTTATGGTGGGCGAACCCTCTGTCGAGGAAACTATTGAAATCCTCTATGGTTTACGCGAACGCTATGAGCAGCATCACAAGTTGAAAATCCTCGATGAAGCCCTAGAAGCAGCCGCTAAACTGTCAGATCGTTATATTTCTGACCGTTATCTCCCTGATAAGGCCATTGACCTCATCGATGAAGCCGGTTCACGGGTGCGTCTGATTAATTCCCAATTACCCCCTGCCGCGAAGGAATTGGACAAAGAACTGCGGTCTTTACTGAAGCAAAAAGATGACGCGGTTCGCTCCCAAGACTTCGACAAAGCTGGGGAACTACGCGATCGGGAAATGGAAATTAAGGAGGAAATCCGCGCCATTTCCTCGAACAAGAAAACAGAAGGTGACAACGATGAGCCTTTTGTAGACGCGGAAGAAATCGCCCACATTGTGGCCTCTTGGACTGGGGTTCCTGTTAATAAATTGACGGAAACTGAATCCGAGAAGTTGCTTCATATGGAGGATACTCTACACCAGCGTTTAATCGGTCAAGAAGATGCGGTTAAAGCCGTTTCACGAGCTATTCGTCGGGCTAGAGTCGGATTAAAGAATCCCAACCGTCCTATTGCTAGTTTTATCTTTTCAGGACCCACTGGAGTTGGTAAAACTGAGTTAACTAAATCTTTGGCCGCCTATTTCTTTGGCTCAGAAGAAGCCATGATCCGCCTAGATATGTCTGAATACATGGAACGCCATACGGTATCTAAGTTGATCGGCTCCCCTCCTGGATATGTGGGTTACAACGAAGGGGGTCAATTGACGGAAGCAGTACGCCGTCGTCCCTATACTGTAGTTCTCTTTGATGAAATTGAGAAGGCCCATCCTGATGTCTTTAATATGCTGTTGCAAATTTTAGAGGACGGTCGTCTTACTGATGCTAAAGGTCGGACAGTAGACTTTAAGAACACCCTGTTAATTATGACCTCTAATATTGGGTCAAAAGTAATTGAAAAAGGTGGCGGTGGACTAGGTTTTGAGTTCGAGCAAAACCAGAACGAAGCCCAATATAACCGCATTCGATCTTTGGTTAATGAGGAATTAAAGAACTACTTCCGTCCTGAATTTCTCAACCGTCTTGATGAAATTATTGTCTTCCGTCAGTTGAATAAGGAAGAGGTCAAGGAAATCTCCGAAATTCTTCTTAAAGAAGTCTTTGCACGGTTAACTGAAAAGATGATTAACTTACAAGTTACCGATAAGTTCAAAGAACGCTTGGTAGAAGAAGGATATAATCCAGCCTATGGTGCTCGACCTTTACGTCGTGCCATTATGCGCCTCCTTGAAGATGTCTTAGCTGAGGAAATTCTTTCTGGCCGCGTCGGGGAAGGAGATACCGCTATGGTAGATGTGGATGAAGACGGTAAGGTTACAGTTATTCCCAGTGAACGACGGGAAAATTTGTTAGCTAAGGCGACTGATTAATAACTGTTTTCCTCGCAATTAACTACAAGTTTAACCCTTACTTTCAACGGTAGTAGATTAAGTCTACTACCGTTTTTGTCTAGCAGCTGAAGAGATTGTATAGCGCTACGCAAAATTAAGAAGGGGCGAATGTAGAATGTAGAATCAAGCTATGACTTAATTTCAAGCTTTATTTGAGTATCCTAACCTTAACAAGTAGCGCTATATAGCAGGAGGCTCCGAGGGAAAATAAGTTTATAGTTGGGTTTCAAAAATTTCATCTGTCCTAACTACCTTAGGGATTGCTATAATTGCACAGGCCATGAAGAACAATCTAACTTTTATATATGTTTATTCTAGATAATGACTAATAAATTAACTAATATTACTATTATTGGTGCAGGATTATGGGGGTTAGCTTTAGCTAAATTAGCTAATTACAATCAAAACAATAATGTATCTATTTGGTCCCGCAACAGTTGTCAATCATTAGCCTCAGTTATTATTGAGACTAATGTTATTTTCTCTGCTGTCTCTATGCCAGGAGTTCGACCAACTATAGAAAGATTACAAAGCGTTGATATTGCCAAAAATATTATTATTGTTACTGCAACTAAAGGATTAGATCCCGTTACCAATTATACTCCTTCTCGTATGTGGCAAGAGGGTTTTCCTGACCATTCCATAGTGGTTTTATCTGGTCCAAATTTGTCTAAAGAAATTAATCAAGGTTTACCCGCAGCTACCGTAGTCGCTAGTCAAGATTTGGCCGCAGCACAAACCATTCAAGAACTATTATCTAGCGATGTTTTCCGAGTTTATGTTAATAGTGATCCCACTGGAACCGAATTAGGGGGAACTTTAAAAAATATAATGGCGATCGCTGCGGGGGTCTGTGATGGATTAAAATTAGGAACTAATGCCAAATCGGCTTTGGTAACTCGAGCTTTACCAGAAATGATCCGAGTAGGAGTTCATTTTGGAGCTTCCCCTGCTACTTTTTTTGGATTATCAGGTTTAGGAGATTTAATGGCCACTTGTGATAGCCCTTTATCTCGTAATTATCGGGTTGGTTATGGATTGGCACAAGGAAAAAGTTTAGAACAAATATTGCTAGAATTAGGCAGTACAGCAGAAGGAATTAATACTACCGATGTGTTAGTTAAGTTAGCGAATAAACAGAGAATTGCTATTCCTATTGCCAGTGAAGTCGATAAACTTCTTAAAGGACAAACAACTGCCCAAGAAGCGGTTAACGCTTTAATAAAACGAGAATTAAAAGAAGAATTTATTGATTTGATATTTTAAATGATAAATTAAAGTGCTTAAAGGCTGTTTTTGAGTAATAATTATTCCTTTCAAAATCTTGTTAATGTAAAATAAGACTCATCATTTTATGCTCAATTCTAGCATCTAAGAAAACTTCTCCATAGGGAATAAAACCAAGAGATTCATAAAAGGGAATAACTTGAATTTGAGCAGCAAGAATTGCCAATTGAATGGTATGATTGTCTCTCAGGTTATCTAGGATAAATTGCATTAGTTGTTTTCCCAAACCTTGACCTCGATAAAGTGATAAAATAGCAACTCTCTCGATTTTAACTTTTTGCCCCTCTTCAATTAGTCTTATTCGAGCAGTACCAACAGGTTTGTGATTAAGATCAAGCAAAAAATGTGTAGCTTGAGAATCTAATCCATCAACTTCTAAATCAATCGGAACATTTTGTCCTAAAACAAATACTTGATGACGAATTGCTAAACAGTTTGCAATATCGTCGTTGCCATTTATTTGCGTAATATTAATCATACCAAATCAGCTTGTTGAAATAGACAAAAATTAATTATTTATCTTAATAGGGAGTTAGTATCATTAATTGTCGTTCTTGTAAAGAGCGGACAGTTGGTAAATCAAGAGCAATATTAGCTAATATTTCTTTAACACTTAGATTACCTTGACAAGCTTGAAGAAACTGATATTCTTGATCGGTTAACTTCACCGATTGATAGTTATAATCCAATAAACTTTGACTAGGCCAACCATAGAGACAGGGATGGAGTTCAGGAATAGCTGATAACAATAATTCATCCTCTGACCAATCTATCTGAGTTAAAGGTGGTTTTCCTAAGAAAAATTCGTAGTGGGTAATATTTTCTGGATCAAGTAATTCTGTTAATCTATATCGTTGGCGATCGCTTAATTTTTTAGACCTTTCCATTAACTCTTCTGATTGACCAATTAGCCTTTCTAATTCCCAATATTGCGGATTAGAAAAACCAATAAATTCTAGTCCCGATGCTTCAATTAATTCGAATAAAGTATCAATATTATAATCCGTTTCTTGGGGATGAACATACATATCAGCAAAGGATTCATCCCGATGGTTTTCTAAAGACCATCTCTCTTTTTCTCGCTTGACAATTCGGTTATTTTCTGGTAGCAATTCAAACAATTTACGACCAACAAAAACCCCATCTTTGTAGTCACCTTGTTTGTCTCCTTGAAGGAAAGAGATCGCTTTTTGCATCAGTTGAATTTCCCACCGTCCCAACTCAGCATAGACAAAAATATGAAAAATCCCACCAGGGGCTAATTTTCGCGCTAAAGCTTGAATACCCTTAATGGGATCGGGTAAATGGTGCAGCACCCCCACACAATTAATTAAGTCGAATTGCCCTGGTAAAGTAGCAGCATTTTCTAAGTTTAAATGATGAAAACTAATCGGGGCGTGATGTTGACTGGCAACTCCCGATTTTTGACAGCGTTCTTGGGCAATTTCTAGAGCTTTTTCGCTAAGATCAATACCGACAATTTCCGCTTCGGGGTTGAGCATAATCAAGTATTCTGTACGCACTCCCGTTCCACATCCTGCATCTAAGATGCGAACATTTTGGCTAGGAGGTTTTCTACCGGTACAAAAATTATAAGCCGCCGTCCAATTCCAGCGCCAATTATAGCCAGGAGGCGGTTCATCTAATAAAGGTTCGGGAGGAAAGGGATAGGTATTATAAAGAAGTTGAACAGCTTGAGATTGGTTATTCATTTTAAGTTAAGTGGGGAAGATGGGGAAGGTGGGGAAGATGGGGAAGAGAAGGGAGAAAAAACTTAACTATTGCTTGATCTCTCCTACACTCCCCATCCCAGTAAGTTTTCGAGCTTCACCGAGTAGTATTGGGAGAGGGGATATTTTAACTCCTGACTCGCAGACTTCTGACTCGCAGACTTTAAAAACTATTCCCATTCAATGGTTCCAGGAGGTTTGGAGGTAATATCATAGACCACACGGTTGACCCCTTTTACCTCATTAACAATGCGGTTAGAGATGGTTTCTAGAAGATCATAGGGAACTTTTGCCCAATCTGCGGTCATCCCATCTTCGCTGGTAATTAATCTTAAAACAATAGGATGAGCATAAGTTCGGCGATCGCCCATCACTCCCACACTGCGAACAGGTAAGAGAACGGCAAAAGCTTGCCAAAAATCATGGTACATCCCCTGTTTAGCAATTTCATCCCGTACGACAAAATCCGCATCCCTTAGAACATTGAGACGTTCGGCCGTCACTTCTCCAATAATGCGAATAGCTAACCCTGGGCCAGGGAAAGGATGACGACGGACAATTTCTTCGGGTAACTCGATCGCTCGGCCTAATTTTCTTACCTCATCCTTAAATAACTTCCGCAGGGGTTCTACTAGCTTAAACCGCAGATTTTTAGGTAGTCCTCCCACATTGTGATGACTTTTAATCTTAACCGCCACCCGTTCTCCTGTTTTGGGGTCAACATTAGTATCGGCCGATTCTATAACATCAGGGTAAAGGGTTCCTTGAGCTAAATAATCAAAAGGTCCCAAGCGTTCTGACTCTTCTTCAAACACTTGAATAAATTCATGGCCAATAAGACGGCGTTTGGTTTCGGGGTCTGTGACACCGGCCAATTGTTCCAAAAACCTAGCTCTGGCGTTAACATACTCCACAGGTATATGAAACTGTTGATCAAAAATTTCTACCAGTCGTTCTGGTTCTCCCTTGCGCATAAATCCCTGATCGATGAACATACAAGTGAGGTTATCTCCGATGGCACGATGGAGGAGAAAAGCTAGGGTAGAAGAATCTACACCCCCAGAAAGAGCTAATAAAACCCGTTTATCTCCGACTTTAGCCCTAATTTCTCTAATTGATTCCTCAACGAAGGCTTCCGTTGTCCAAGTGGGTTCACATTGGCAGATATGGTAA
>DLXW01000077.1:22974-27974 GCA_003448685.1 Cyanothece sp. UBA12306 | reverse complement strand
ACATTGGCAGATATGGTAAACAAAATTAAGAATTAGAGCAATTCCCCCGACAGAATGGACAACTTCGGGGTGAAATTGTACACCAAATAGTTTCTTTTCATGGTCAGCGATCGCCGCGCAAGGTGTATTATCTGTATGGGCTAATACATCGAATCCTTCGGGCAATTGAGTACAAGAGTCTCCATGACTCATCCACATGGTTGTCCCATCTTCTACATTGGTCAGTAGATCGGTGGGATCATCAATAAATAAAGCTGCTTTGCCATATTCTCCCCGTTTTGCCCGTTCCACTTGACCGCCGAGTTGTTGAACCATCAACTGCATTCCATAACAAACTCCAAGGATCGGAATACCCAAGCGAAAAATTTCGGGGTCACATTCGGGAGCGCGGTTATCGTAAACAGAATTTGGTCCTCCTGAGAGGATAATTCCTTGAGGGTTAAGCTGGCGGATTTGGTCAATAGTGGTGCGATAGGACAGAACTTCTGAGTAAACTTGGGTTTCACGGATACGACGGGCGATTAGTTCTGAATATTGAGAGCCAAAGTCTAGAATAACCAGCATTTGGCGGTCAATTTTTTGGTCAACGGGCTGAGTGGGTAATTTCTCGGCTGAATTAGTGATGGGAGGTGTTTGGGTAGTCACAACGAGGATAGATTCTAGGAGGTAGAGAAGATCAATTTTAACAAAAATTAGTGAATAAGTCCCTCGTTCTCAAAAACGGTTTGGTCAATAATGTTAGGGTTATTCATGATAATAATTGATTGGATAAGTTAGAATTAAAAGAATTTTTAGAAGATTAATTATATAACTTTGATAGCCCCAGCTAATTCTGTTTCTGCTGATATTCTGACTAAACCCTTTGACATTTTAGTAGTGGGTTCGGGGGCGGCCGGACTTTATGCGGCCTTATGTTTGCCCAGAAAGTATCGTATTGGTTTAATTACGAAAGATACCTTAAAAACTGGGGCTAGCGATTGGGCTCAAGGAGGCATTGCAGCCGCGATCGCTCCTGATGATTCCCCAAAATTTCACCGAGAAGATACCCTCAAAGCAGGAGTCCAACTCTGTGACACCCAAGCAGTGGAGTTTTTGGTGGATCAAGCTGGTTCTGCTATTGATTCTCTGGTGAAGATGGGAGTAGCCTTTGATCGTCGAGGAAATCAATTGGCCATGACCTTGGAAGCGGCTCATTCCCATCCTCGTGTTCTCCATGCGGCCGATACCACTGGACGAGCAATTGTCAGCACTTTGACGGAAAAAGTTCTAGAATGCCCCAATATTAAGGTTATTTCCCAAGCGATAGCCTTGCAATTGTGGATCGAGCCTTCAACTCAAGAATGTTTGGGTATTAGTGTACTCTATGGGGGACAAATTTATTGGGTTCGCTCTGGGGCGGTTATTTTAGCCACGGGGGGTGGTGGTCAAGTTTATGCCCAAACCACTAATCCTGCCGTTAGTACAGGGGATGGCGTGGCTCTGGCTTGGCGTGCAGGGGCGATTTTGAGGGATCTGGAGTTTTTTCAATTCCATCCCACCGCCCTCACCAAACCTGGGGCTCCCCATTTCTTGATTAGTGAAGCGGTACGAGGAGAAGGCGCACATTTGATCGACCGTCAAGGCAGACGATTTGCCTTTGATTATCATCCTCATGGGGAGTTAGCCCCCAGAGATGTGGTTAGTAGAGCAATTTTTAGTCATTTACAAAAAACCGCTACCGATTCTGCCCATGATCATGTTTATCTAGATTTACAGACCATTGAATCTGAGCGTATTCGCCACCGTTTCCCTAATATTATTCGGGTTTGCCAAAAATGGGATGTAGATCTCTTCACAGAACCTATTCCTGTGGCTCCAGCAGCCCATTATTGGATGGGAGGGGTGAAAGTTGATTTACACAATCAAACGTCTATTAAAGGGCTTTATGCCATCGGAGAAACCGCTAATACGGGGGTTCATGGGGCAAACCGTTTAGCTAGCAATTCTTTGTTAGAGTGTTTAGTCTTCGCATCTGAGTTATCCCAACTTGAGGTTACTACTCCCGAGGTTCTTGATTTAGATGGGGTTTCTCTGGTTAAACACCAAGGATCTTGGGAGTCTGAAATTTCATTAATTAAAGAAATTCGCCGCCAATTACCCATTTTGGTCTGGAAAAATGCAGGAATTTGTCGAGAACAAGGCAATTTACAAGCTGGTTTAGATCAAGTTCAAAAGTGGCGATCACAATTAAAAAGTTTAGAAAGTAGTCAATATATCCTTAATTTATCCCCACTCCAACGAATTATTTTTGAATCTCCCACAATACAAATAGACTTAAGAACCTGTGCCGAAACTTTGAATTTACTCGATATTGCTTATTTAATCCTTAAAAGTGCTTTATTTCGCACAGAAAGTCGCGGTGGACATTATCGTAGTGATTATCCCCAATCTTCTCTCCGATGGGAAGTACATACCCTGATCCAAGGCGACCAATGGTGGACAAACAAAGTGAAGTGAGTTTTTATGGAATTAGGATTGTCTGGGTATCCACTTTTGACTAATGAGCTTTGTCGGCTATGATAGCAATAAAATCACCTATTAGTTACTATTTAATTAGCCATCTATAGTCAACGTCTTGTTGTGATAGAAAATGCTTAATTTATAGATAACTATCGTTAACAGATCTGTTAAATCTTTGATTTTTAAGTCAATCTATTGACCAAAATAGCCTTTCCCTTAAATAGTCAAAAAATTATATTATGATAAAATCCCGTTTTTCTTTATTAATATTAATAACCGTCACCTGTTTTGTTTGGACTCCCAATAAAGCAAGAGCATTAATGAATTCAATTGGTAATGATCGGGCATTAGGTAAGGAATACATGGCTCAAAATCAAGCTGATGATTCACCCAAAAAATCATCAGCCGACTCTAATAAATCGAACTATAATAGCTATATGCAAGGAGGCTACCAAGCAACAAAAGAAAAAGATTATCAAAAAGCATTAGAACAGTTTCAAAAAGCTTTGCAAGTGCGTCCCCAGGATATTTATGCCCAGCAGGCTATTCATAATATTGAAAGTTATATAGAAAGAGCGGCTAATCCTTTCAATAAGTTATCTCAAAAAGATCTGGCATTATTACTACAATCAATAATTATTGTTGACGGCTTATTAATAGTTTTATGGTTATTCTTACGTCAGAGAAAATCCCATAATTCTCAACAGGAATTATGGGAAAGCAATCCAGATTTAGAAACCAAAGCTTCAAAAGAAGAAAAATACTTTGATGTTACACCATTGACAGGGAAACAAAAGATAGAAAACTTTGAAATAAACCATAAATTACCAACAAACAAAAACCATAAAAATCAAGATAAAAATAATTCTCAAACCATCACGAATCCCCATTTGAAAAACAATGAAACTTCTGTTTCCTTACAATCTACTACCCGTCTCGCTAATTTTGATCTAATTGAAGAATTATTAAAAGAATTGCCAGACATTGAACCCAAAAAAAGACAAAAAACTATTTGGGAGTTGGCACAAAAAGCTGATTCAAGAGCGATGAAACCATTAGTCGATTTGATGATTGATACCGACTCTCAAGAACGTAGTTTAATTTTAGAGGCTCTTTCTCAAATTAGTTCTCGTACCCTTAAACCAATGAACCAAGCTTTAGCTATTTCTTTGCAAGATAAAAATCCTCAAGTGAGGAAAAATGCGATTAGGGATTTGACAAGAATTTACGACATAATGTCGCAAATTAGCCAACTATTAGCCCACGCGATTGATGATTCGGATCAGGATGTTCAAAAAACGGCAAAATGGGCATTAAGTCAATTAAATTTACCAACACCGAAACATTTATCTCTCCTTAATTCTGAGTCTGAAAAGTCAGTTGAACCTTGATTTTAGTTCCAATAATCTACAATTTTATAAGCGATATTTTAAACCTATAGATAATCATATCGATCAATGATTCATTACTATGAAAAAGCGAGTTACCCTAACATTTCCCAAAAAAACGGTACAAATGCCTATAACTTACCGTTTAGCCAAAGATTTTAACATTGCTGCTAATATTATCCGAGCGCAAGTTGCCCCCAATCAAGTTGGTAAATTAGTTCTAGAATTATTGGGAGATATTGATGCAATAGAAGCAGCAATTGAATGGATGAGAGGAAAAGAAATTGAGGTATCTTTAGTTAGTCGAGAGATTGTCATAGACGATCAAAGCTGCGTAGATTGCGGTTTGTGTACGGGAGTTTGTCCAACCGAGTCCCTGATCCTAGATCCCCAAACTTTTCGTCTTGTTTTTAGGCGCTCCTCATGTATAGTTTGTGAACAATGTATTCCTGCTTGTCCTTTTCAAGCCATTAGTACAGCTTTTTAATTTACTTCCGATTTGATATAATAAGATTTATTAAATCAACTTGACTCTGACTATTATTGTAATAGCTCAAGTTGAATCTGATTTCTGACTTGATAATGAATTCAGCTTATCTGCTAGTAACCCACGGCAGCCGCGATCGCCGTCCCCAAATTGCGGTGGAACAATTGGCACAGTTAGTCAAACAGCAATTATCTATCAAAGAACAGCAACTAATTCCCCTGTATTCATCAACTGTAAAAAGTTCAACAGCCTTACTGTCTCCTCCATCTTCCCCTCTCATAGAAACCGCATCCCTAGAATTAACCTCAATATCCCTATATCAAAGAATCGAACAATTGGGCCAAAAAGCCAGTAAGCTAAACTTGACAAATCTTAAGATTATCCCTTTATTTTTACTACCAGGGGTTCACGTCACAGAGGATATTCCTAAGGAAGTAGCGATCGCTCAACAAAGGTTAGGCCAACAAGTTAGAATCAAACTCAGCCCTTATCTGGGTAGCTATCAAGGATTACCCCAACTCCTAGCCCAACAATTTGAAAAGCATTCAAGAGAAGGAAAAATTTTGATTGCTCACGGGAGTCGCTACCCCAAGGCGCACCATCCAATTAATGCCATAGCAAAACAA
>DLXW01000077.1:21766-22751 GCA_003448685.1 Cyanothece sp. UBA12306 | reverse complement strand
CATAGCAAAACAATTAAAAGCCCTGACGGCCTATTGGTGGGTTTCACCGGGTTTAAATGACCAAATTCGGCTTCTAGTTGCCCAAGGCGAGAAAAAAATCAAGATTGTTCCTTATTTTCTCTTTAATGGTACCATTACCAATGCGATCGCCCAACAAGTTGAACAATTGCAGTTAGCCTGGCCTCAGGTAAAACTCCAATTGGCTAGTCCCTTGGGAGCTACTACCGAATTAGCCCAATTAATTGTTGAGGAAATCGACATTGACTGACATTCCTTGTCAAACCTGTTTAGGAAAAGTTTATCTAGTCGGAGCAGGTCCTGGGGATCCAGGACTGATCACTCTTAAAGGAAAAACCCTACTCGAACAAGCCGATGTGGTGGTGTATGATGCCCTGGTTAGCCCCGAAATCCTGGCTATGATCAACCATGGTGCCGAAATTATTAACGCTGGAAAACGCAGGGGTCGCCATTCTAAATTACAAACTGAAACTACCAAATTATTAATTGAAAAAGCCCAAACCCACGCCATTGTAGTGAGACTCAAAGGAGGAGATCCCTTTGTTTTTGGACGTGGGGGAGAGGAAATGGAAGATTTAATCAAAGCCAGGGTTCCTGTAGCAGTGGTTCCAGGAATAACCGCAGGAATTGCCGCCCCTGCTTATGCTGGAGTTCCTGTTACCCATCGAGGTTATAGTTCCTCTGTCACCTTTGTCACTGGTCATGAATCCGTCGGCAAATACCGTCCCCAAATCAATTGGACGGCAATTGCCCAGGGGTCAGAAACCATTGTGATCTATATGGGTATTCATAACCTACAGACAATCGTTGAACAGCTACAAATAGGCGGTTTATCTCCTCAGACTCCCATCGCTCTAATTCGTTGGGGAACCCGACCAGAACAAGAGGAATTAGTGGGGACATTAGGAACCATTGTCCAACAAATCGAAGAACAAAAATTTGAGGCTCCTGCGATCGCCATTATTGG
>DLXW01000077.1:19345-21543 GCA_003448685.1 Cyanothece sp. UBA12306 | reverse complement strand
TGGCAATACAGTTAATCTCCAAAGAATTTTAGCAGCGGGTTCGCCTAAAATTGGGGGACTCTAGGGCATAAATCTTTAAATTATTGGTATTTTAGCTAAGTAAACGATCCTCAAACAGCTGAGCTTTTTGGGGATCGGGTATTTTTTTGGCCAAAGCTCTGACAAAGTCAGTCTCTGATTGATGGGGGTTTTTTTTAAACGTTTTCTGACATAAAAGAGAAGCCATTGGTCCGACCAATTCTGCCAATTCCTGTTGACAGCGTTCGACAAAATTGGGATCTAATTCTGCTTGACCACCTCCACCAGAAGCATCATTAGGGAGAGGCATAGCTAAGAAAACAGACCGAAGTTCAATGGAGTCATCAGACGAAGAATTAGGAGGAAGATTCACGGGAATGTTAGGAGAAAAACTATCGGTTCCATACAATTTGTTATATAAGCGTTCCAATTCCTGTAAGATGATGGCCGCTGTTTGAGGACGCTTGTCTGGAGATCGAGCCATCAAGCAATCGAGCAGCGCAGCAAATTCAGGAGACAGATCATCGACAGCATTATGCCATTGCAATTGATCGGTACTGTAATTGTAAAGCTCACTGGGGTGTTTACCGGTCATTAAATAGACAAAAGTACGTCCCAAAGCGAAAAAATCCGATTGAGGAACTGCGTGTCCATTGAGTTGTTCAAAAGGACTGTATCCCGCTGAAAACAACCCAGTTACTTGACCCACTGATTCCTTTGATAAATAAGTATCGGTCACTTCTCTGGCAGTACCAAAATCAATTAACACTAATTGTCCGTTAGAACGGAGCATGATGTTAGAAGGTTTAATGTCACGGTGGAAAAAGTTTTGATTATGAATCTCATATAAAATACCGACCAGTTGTATCAGCCATTGAATAGACCGTTTTTGGGAAATACTTTTTCCCCTCTGAGTCATATATTCTTTGAGATTGAGTCCTTCAATCTTTTCCATCACCAAACAATGAATTGGACGGGAGTTTTTATGAATATGAAAGGTAAAATAAGCATCAGGTTCCACCCTAGGGATACTTGGATGATTTAAACGACTGAGAAATTGAGCCTCTCTTTGAAACAATTCAACGTGTTTAGGATGATTATGCAGCAGAATTTTCAGAACTTTAGATGAGCTAGTTTCCGAACCAAAATGGGACACAGAACATTCTTGCACTTCATAAGTTTTGCCGAATCCACCTCCTCCTAATTGTTTAATTACACGATAGCGTCCGTCAAGCAGTAACTCTGAGCCACAGCTTTGGCAAAATAGTTGTGTATCCTGATTTTCAGGACTGGAACAGTGGGGATTAATACAAAGGCTCATCCGAAGTTCCAATAGGCTGATCTTTCTTTAGTGTAAGCTCTTTTAGTGTAATCTTTTGGTTAATGTTCAGAAAAATCCTCAACATCGAGGTTTATAGCAGAAAATTACTTTTGGTTAATGTCTGCTCTACTAAATTTCAGTAAGAACTGATATAATGAGGGTTTGTAATATTTGACGCAGCCGCGTTGTTAAATATCATCCACGTACATTTAATCCTATGAGTTTGAGCGCAACCCAAAAACAAGAACTGATTACTACTTACCAAGTTCATGAAACAGATACCGGTTCTCCTGATCTACAAGTAGCCTTGCTGACAACAAGGATTACTCAATTGACAGGTCACTTACAAAAAAATCCTAAGGATCACGCTTCGAGAAGAGGATTGCTCAAAATGATTGGTCGTCGTAGAAGATTACTAGCTTACATTAATAGCAAGGATTCACAGCGTTATCAAAGTTTGATTAAAAGTCTTGGGATTCGTCGTTAATATTGTTAATAATTTCTTTGATCTAAAGACTTTGTCGGTAAAGTCTTGATAATTCGTTTTCTAACTCCCTCAAAACCTATGGCTTCTAAATCATCCCCAGACTCTTTGCCTTTTGAACCGCGCCAAAAAAAGAAAAAAGCTGCCAAATCTCCGCCAAATTCCCGAGTAAATGCGGAAAAAACCCCCCATAAGCCAACTCAAATCCGAAAAAATGAGCGACACGACGTTAGCCTCAGTGCTATTCCCGATAGTGTTAGTCAGCGCATGGTCCGACGTATGGCTTTATTTTCGGGCATTCCTACTGCTTTGGGTATGTCTTCTTTTTTTGTTTTTTATTGGATTGTCAGTCAAGAATGGCTGGAGATTCCCACG
>DLXW01000077.1:2305-19141 GCA_003448685.1 Cyanothece sp. UBA12306 | reverse complement strand
GCTGTCGGTGCAGTAAGCTTAGGTTTGTTTGGTTTGGGGGTGTTGGGTTTAAGTTATGGGATCTTTTCGGCTTCTTGGGATGAAAGTCGGGTTGGGACTTGGTGGGGATGGCAAGAGTTTACCAGTAATCTTGGTCGTACCATCAATGCTTGGCGTACTCGCAGAGAAGAAGCCAAAAAAAATTAGGGGATTTTCTACATTAAGTCTTAATAGTAGAGTCAATAGAATTAAGAGAACTTGATTAGATTTGAGTTCAGATTGAGGACTTGAGAGTTATGATCGTCTCAACAAGAGATTAAGAGACAAAAATCCTAATAGAGGGACTAATTGTCTGTAAATTAGCCTAAATCAAACTTGGGTCTAGGAAATAAGTCAAAATTAACTGATAACACAGAGGAACTAAACCATGATCATTGTGATGAAAGTAGATTCTCCAGAAAGTGAAATAGAGCGTATTATGGCCGAAGTCAAAGAGTTACAATTGACTCCCGAAAAGATTGAAGGGGCTAATCAGGTCGTGATTGGATTAGTGGGGGAGACTGCTACTATGGAAATATCGCGCATTGAAGAATTGAGTCCTTGGATTCAACAAGTATTGCGGGTAGGAAAACCTTTCAAGCGAGCTAGTCTGGAATTTCGCCATGGCCATTACAGTGATGTGGTAGTACAGACCCCTAATGGTCCTGTAACCTTTGGCAAAAATCATCCCCTAGTAGTAGTAGCTGGTCCTTGTTCAGTAGAAAACGAGGAAATGATCATTGAGACTGCTCAGCGAGTTAAAGCGGCTGGAGCTCAATTTTTGCGGGGTGGTGCCTATAAACCTCGCACTTCTCCCTATGCTTTTCAAGGCCACGGAGAAAGTGCCCTAGAACTACTCGCAGCAGCGCGGGAAGCCACTGGGTTAGGCATTATGACCGAAGTAATGGATACCGCCGATGTCGATAAGGTCGCCGAAGTGGCAGATGTCCTCCAAGTTGGTGCCAGAAATATGCAGAATTTCGCCCTGCTTAAAAAAGTGGGAGCTCAGGATAAACCTGTCTTGTTGAAGCGGGGTATGGCAGCTACTATTGATGATTGGTTAATGGCTGCTGAATACATTTTAGCTTCGGGCAATAGCAATGTAATCCTCTGTGAACGAGGTATTCGGACTTTTGACCAAAAATATACCCGTAATACCTTGGATTTATCTGTAGTTCCTGTGCTGCGTAATTTAACCCATTTGCCGATTATGATTGATCCAAGTCATGGGACGGGTAAGTCTGATTATGTACCCTCTATGGCGATCGCGGCGATCGCGGCAGGAACAGATTCTTTGATGATTGAAGTCCATCCTAACCCTGCGAAGGCTTTATCTGATGGTCCTCAGTCTTTAACTCCAGAAAAGTTTGACCGTCTGATGCAAGAGTTATCCTTAATGGGTAAAACCGTAGGTCGTTGGAGTGAACCTGCTGTTGCTTTAGCGTGATATTGTTCCCCATCCATAATCTATGATTTGGGTGGGGATATTTCACATACTAAAAAACCAGCGATCGCTGTCGCTGGCCAATCTAAATAGTCTTGTTGTTGCTCCTTTCGGAAATATTAGCTACGCGTTCCCAACTGCGTCAGCCTTAAATAAATTGTAACATTAAGCACGGTTATTTGTAAAATTATTTTAACATTTTTCTCCAAACCCTAGTTTTTTAGATAAGCTTGTATCTTATGTGGTTTCCCCCAAAGCAGTCTTTCCCGTTTATAGATAACCATTCCTGGTTTTGCTCCCTTGGGTTTATAAACATATTTGGGTTCGGTGTAAACGACTGGAACCTGTTCACTTAACCGAGAACGGCTGTAATAAGCTGCCCAATTAGCTGCCCATTGCAAATCTATTTCCGTGGGTTGACTACCTGGTTCTAAACGTAACAAGACGTGACTTCCAGCGCTTTGTTGCACATGAAACCAAAGATCATAATCCCCTGCTGTCCGAAAGGTAAGTACATCGTTTTGTCGATTATTGCGGCCAATCCAAACTGGTAAACCTGATGGGGTAGCATACTTATAGGGTTGGGATTCATCAGGACTTTTAAGACTATGTTGAACGGGAGAAGGAAGATAATTTTGTTGGATCAATTCCTCTCGAATTTCTTGGAGAGTTTGCCAGTCCTCAACAAATTGATAAGTCTCTAATTGAGTAACACTAGCTTCTACTTGTTCTAAATAGTCAATTTCTCTTTGAACATCTGCTAATAATGGTTCTACTGCCTTACGGGCCCGTTTTAGTTTTTGATGTTGTTTATAAAGATACTGAGCATTTTGTACCCCATTTTTTTCAGGGTTTAAAGAAATTTCAACGGGTTTTTCCGTCTCGAAATCTGTCAAAGTAATGGTTTTCATCCCAGGTTCCCACAAATGCACATAGGACATCAATAAATCCCCTTGTTGACGATATTTTTCCGCATCATCTGACTGTTGAAGACGCTGGCTAAATGTATTGGCTTTAATATACAGTTTTTTGAGAATAGCACTTAGTTTTTGTAATAGTTGGTGGCGCAATTGTTGGAAGTTTTGCTGATTAATTTTGTCCCGATAATAATTATTAATCAGGGTTTGGGTATCAGTAACAGGTTTAGTAATTCCCCATCCTAAAACCGTATAACCATTATCAGTCCATCCAGGTTTAAAGTCTCCATTTTCTAAAGTTTTTAGCCAAGTTTGCCATAAATCAAACAATCTTTCCCAGTCGATCACTGTTAAGTTTTCAGTGGATTGTTGCGGTTCTAAATTAGCTTCTTGAATCATTAAATTGGTTACAACAGGACTTAACCCGCGATAACTATTTAAAAGTTGCTTTTTTAAGGCTCCAGGAATTAGAATAACCCTTTCTTGCCATCTTTCTTGAGATTCTTCTAATTTAGGCAAAGTTCCGGTTAAAGCAGGAGGAAATTCATAGGGTTGTCCCGTTTCTACCGTACGAACTGTGGATTGATTGGCAGTAACTTGGTGACCAACGGTGACAATTTGTTGTTTAGCATCAGTTAGGATGATATTACTGTATTTGCCCATGATCTCGACGAAAATATGCCAAACAGGAGAATCACCTGGACGTTTTGCCAATTGGAGATCAATTACTCTTTCCCAGGGGGCAATCATTTCTAAGGCAATTAAAGCATACCCCTTGAGTTGATGACGCAATTGATCGCTAAAAGTAAAGGTATCGGGAGTTTTTGGCGGTGGATCTCCAATACAGACCCTAGCAGCTTGGGGATGCCAAGAAATAGTCAGCCAACTGCGCTTTTTGAGGGTACGTAATGCCAAAAAAATTGTGTGGCGATCGCGCTGGTAAACTTGTTCAACCCGCGATGGTATCCAATGGGTTTGTAGTTCGAGACAAATAGCAGTTAGAGTCGTAACATCAACAGATTGCATAACGCTAGTTGCAATCCCATTACTAGGATTTATTGATAAGAAACAATTGCGATTTTTATTTATTTTATCAGATCTAGAATTATGATGAATAATTAATGATTATTGATCACAGGGTAAAAGAATAGGACAAGGAGAATGGGGAATAATTTCTTTGACTACATCCTCCACAAATAAATTAGCCAATCCTTTTCTTGAATGAGTTCCTAAAACTAAAATATCAGCTTGATAATTTTTAGCAGCTTCTATAATTTCTGTGACTACTTTTCCTTGTAAAATTAGATAAATAGGTTCTAAAGATTTACTATACATTTTAATTAATTGCTGGAGAAAATTTTCACTTTCTCGTTTTAATTTAGCTAAGGCTTGTTCGGGCAAAATTCCGGCATCAGGATCTCCCATTGCCCAAGCTGGATCAATTACATGAATTACTAAAACTTCTGGTTTTTTTAAAGACTCCGCCAGAGAAAATCCCATGTCCATTGCTTTAAATGAAGCGGCTGTTCTATCAACAGCAATCATAATTTTAGAAATAGTCATAATCTTGTCTTGCTTAATCAAAAAAGCTCCTTAAGGACATTTCTCATAGTTTTGTTTTCAATTAAATCTTCAACCTTCTTTTTATAGATTGGATGTTCTCTTAAGTTTTTTAAATCCTCATCTGATGAAGCTGAACTAGATAGTCGATCTCTTTCACTTTCTAAAGCTTTGACAAGACATTCATAAGCTTTATCAAAGTCTTCTTTTAAAGAATAATTACAGGCTTTATTGTAATTAGAAAAACCATGTTTTGGATTAATTTTAACAGCTGTATCATAGCAAATTTCTTCTTTATTTGCTTCCCCTAATTCTCCAAAAATTAATCCTAAATTATTCCAAGCTTTGCAAGAAGATGGATCAATTTCAAGAGCCTTGTGAAGAGGTTTTAAAGCTTCACCGAATTTTATTTTACAAAATTGATTATTTTGTGTCTTCAGAAACTTTCCATGATAATAAAGTAAACGACCCAGAAAAATTAAGTTTTCAGAATTATCACTATCTATACCCAAGCATTTGTTGACTAAATCTTCAGCTTTTTCATAATCCTTTGAAAAGGAAAAAACATAAGATAATGTTAAGTAATCTTGAGTAGTAAGTAAGTTTTTATCTTGAGAATATTCTAATAATTTGTTTACTTCATTTTTTTTACTTTTTACTTTGATTTTGATATTCTCTGGTATATCTTCTTCAGGCACTTTTGGTATAAGTTCTTGCAATTGTTTCGGTAGTAATATGTTGGCATAATAGAAGTCTATATTTTTGGTCAACTCTTGTTTAACTGAATTTCTTATAACATAAAGAAAATAAGCGGCTGCTATGGAGAAAATAGCTAAAATCCCCGATAAAGTAGCTTGTGTCGCTAATAAAAAATTTAACCAAAATGTTGTTTTATTAAAAGCTCTATCAACACTTTCTTGAACGCTTTTATTAATTAATATCTCTAGATCTGATTGGCGAGTATCTCCCTGTGGTTCATTATTACTGTGGGTGATGCTTTTATCAGAAGGGGATGCTCCATTTGATTGATTTATCTCAGCAGCAATACTACTGGGGTTAACCGAAAAAAAGACAGCTATAAAAGCCAATGTTAAACTAAAATAAAGACCTAAGTTAAGATACTTTTTCATAGTTATTTTTGAGACTTGTATCGAATGTAATCTAAATTATAATCTAAAAATATCGCTCTCTATTTTTAGAGAGCGATCGCTTAATTTTTCTAATAGAATTTCCCTGGAATTACTTAGCTAATCCTTCACCACGATTATAAAGTTCGCGGGCGTAATCAGTCCAAGTTCCTTGTCCCCAATAACGAAAACAACTGGTTTCGACTAACATATTGTAAAGTAATGCTTCCTGATATTCAGGAGTTCTGGTCTTACCAGGGTCTTGTTCTACTAAAGAATCGAATTTCCGGTGAAAATCAGCACTGAGTTGATTCATGGGTTCTAAGACGTTTTCGTAACCCTTAACCCAACTGAGATCGTTTGTCCAAGAAGCCCCATCCATGTGAAAATTTTGATCAGCTTCTTGTAATTCTTCAATCGCTTTAGCTAAAGCTTCAGGTGTCACTTGATCACGAGCAACTTTAGCCCAAATTTTATGTTGTCCTCTGGCCTGACACACGGGATAATCATCGGCGTTAACTCCTGCTTGTTCGAGAAGTTCGATATATTCGGTTCCATTCAAACCTACTACATTGCCCTGATCTTTGGCTTGATAGAAAGCGGACTTGTAACCATCAGGAAATTCATTCATCATCACTCCGCCATTTTCCCCGTCAGCAATTTGGGAAACACAACCAGGAACCTCTATATTGCCGATTTTTTGGCGTTCCCGTGATTTAGCTTCATGATAGGGTTGCATTTGGGCCACTAATTTGGTGTCCGAACCCTGGGTTTTAATCAAAGCGGTAATACTGATCTCTTCTCCCTGGGAATTACAGGCTACTAAACGGTTAGGCACATATTTATCATCACGATTTTTATGTAAATCGTCTCCATTTAACCTTTCAACGGAGTCCTCTTGAACCAATAACCAACGATAACCGCACTCTTTGAGAGCTTTGATATATTCGTAGAGGGTATCAGGATGGTTGGGAAGGTGCATTTCCGGTGGGGAGAAACCTTTAACCCGTCGCAGGGCATCATAGCCAAAAATAGAAGCAAAATGGTGTTGCCACGCTTGAATCTGGAGTTTAAGGTCAGGAATGGGGGTTGAGGTAGCTACTGCGTGACTCCACATTGTCCCTAACCATTCGACGTTAAGATAGTAATTGGGATCGCAGGTAACGCTTTTCAGGTTATCGAGAATATCATGGCGATTCATTTGTTGGAATCCCCAGAGGAGATTACCCGAATAATCTAACATAATCCGAGGATTACAGCCATTATGAGCTAGTTCTTTGACAAAATCTGCTATACGACTATAACACCAAGCGAAGGTTCCCGCATTGTGATTATCCCCTTCTCCTTGATGTTCAAACATATATTGGAGATTAGAAATTAACTCCCCGTTATGCCCCGCAGGAACCGTAGGTTGGTGCATATGAAGAGCGCAAGCAAATCCAGCTTTAACCTGGTTAATGTCAATGTTGCTGATTGGTGCAAAGATGGGTTCATCATGTTGAACTATTGAAGCGATGTCTTGTTCCCAACCGCTAATTGGAGGTAATCCATGTTTTAGCCCTTGTATATCTTCTGCTTTAGACGATGGTGCTACTGCAATCATACTGCTTTCCTTTGAGTCTTAAAATGTTGAAAAATCTGAGCTACGGAAAATTGTTCGATACTTCTCACATCTTTAGTTAAGGAATATTGTTTCCCTATTTGAATCATACTATACAAAATTAGGTTTGAGAAGCTTAAAATCTCATAAAAATGTTAGGGTTTTTTGACTTTGATCTCAATTATCTCAGAAAGTGTTGATCAATGATATCTTAAGCTATTTGTAGTAAGTTTTCTTGGGCTAATCATTATTAATTAAAACTAATCTGATCTAAAGTAAAGAAAGCGATCGCTCACTGAATATTAGCAGAAAAAAGCAGCAGAAAATCCTATAATCATGAATCCAAAATCTAAAATCAGCAAGCCCGAAGTCTTTCAAGCAGGGGAAAATCCAAAATCCAAAATCCAAAATCTAAAATAGAGTTGACAATCCCCAAAATCAGTAACTTTTATGCTTCATGAAGATGAGAACTGTTATTATAGTTAAATTAATAGTATTTTAAAGCAAAAAAACCCTATGGCAGAATCCTACCTATTAGACAAATTACAATCGGTTGACCAAACCTATCAAGAGTTAACCCATCGCTTAGCTGATCCCGATATTGCCACCAATCCCGATGAATTACAACGGGTAGCCAAACTTCGTTCCTCTCTCGAAGAAACAGTGGGGACTTTTGATACCTGGAAACAAACTCAGGAGGAATTAGCAGGAGCCAAACAAATCCTCAAAGACGCGGGAGGAGATCCCGAATTGCGGGAAATGGCTACCTTAGAAGTGGAAGAATTAGAAGAAAAATTAGAAGAGCTAGAGAAAAAACTAAAAATTCTCCTCTTACCTCGTGATCCTAACGATGATAAGAATATTATGCTAGAAATTCGTGCCGGAACTGGAGGCGATGAAGCCAGTATTTGGGCTGGAGATTTAGTAAGAATGTATTCACGCTATGCAGAATCCCAAAAGTGGACAGTGAAGCTCATTAGTGAGTCTTTAGCAGATATGGGAGGATTTAAGGAAGCAATCCTCGAAATTCAAGGGGAAAGGGTTTACAGTAAGCTAAAATTCGAAGCAGGAGTCCATCGAGTCCAACGGGTTCCCGTAACCGAAGCAGGGGGAAGAGTTCACACTTCAACCGCAACTGTGGCAATTATGCCAGAAGTAGACGAAGTAGAAATTGAGATTGATCCCAAAGACGTAGAAATCTCCACAGCGCGTTCGGGGGGTGCAGGTGGACAGAACGTCAACAAGGTAGAAACAGCAGTGGATTTGTTTTATAAACCCTTAAGTCTTCGGATTTTTTGTACTGAAGAGCGATCGCAGTTACAAAACCGCGAAAGAGCAATGCAGATTTTACGAGCTAAATTGTATGAAGCTAAGTTACGAGAACAACAAGACGAAGTTAGTTCCATGCGCAAGTCTCAGGTAGGAACAGGGGCCAGATCAGAGAAAATTCGGACTTACAACTATAAAGATAATCGGGTAACAGATCATCGTCTCGGACAAAACTTTAGTTTAAATCCAGCTTTAGAAGGAGATATTGACGAAATAATTCAATCTTGTATTAGTCAAGATCAACAAGAACGTCTTGAAGAATTAGCTGCTTCCCCAGAAACTGCTGAATCTCTTAATTAAGATAAAAAATGGGGGACTTGCTATAGTTTTTATTGCTCAAAGATTGAGATAATCATGAAAATTACTCATTGTCTTCATACAGCTATGCTAGTATCTGATTTAGAAAAATCAGAACATTTTTATGGAGAAATTTTAGGATTAGAAAAGGTTAATCGAGTCTTAAAATATCCAGGGGTTTGGTATCAAGTGGGAGAGTATCAAATTCACTTAATCGTTCATGATAACTTAAACATAGTTTTACCTAATCAGGAGCAGTGGGGACGCAATAATCATCTTGCTTTAGGAGTTGATAATCTTGATGAAGCTATTGAAAATTTAGAAAGTAAGGGTTATTTAGTACAAAAAAGCCGTTCAGGAAGAAAGGCTTTTTTTACCAAAGATCCTGATGGTAATATTATCGAAATTAGTCAGTCGACATCACCACCGCCTTAATTATAGATCTACAATCCAAATCGAGTCTTGAGATGATCAGATAAGCGAAGTGCCAAAGCCCCTAAAGTTAAAGAAGGATTGGCTGTAGGAATATAAGGAAAAACCGAGACATCCGCAGCGTAAAGATTATCATAGTTATGAAAACGAAGATTTTCATCTACTACGCCCTGACCACGAGAACCAATTCTTAAAGTACCGCCAGAATGGTTAATCGTACCACCATGTTGTGCTAAACCCATTCCTTGATTGCGATCGCCTGGTATCTCCAAAGCATCTAAAATTCGATTGCGGAACAGACGAGCTTGTTCTTTGGCTTGATCAGACAAAAATAGATTGTTAACCTTAATTTTAGCCTTAAGATCTGTTCCTTGAGATCTGACCCAATTATCGTCAACTAACTCATTGGAGAAGCCAAATTTCATGGTTATTTGAGTTGTCCTTAACTCTTCAGGCTGACGTTGCCAAAGATCATCATCCGCTCGCCGTACTGTCCAATACCAAGGGTTAATCAAAAGTTCGGCGTAGAAGGGATAATTATTTTTGCTGGCATTCCCCGCCCAAAGTAACACTTTAGAATGATTGAGATCGCCCCAGAGGGGATTATCTCTAGGGATTGTATATTGGGATGAAAATAAATAGGGATGATCCGTTAAACCTACTCCAACTTTGCCAGAATCATCAGTCAGATTGCTCTGCTGAAATATTTTTGGGCTTTCGACCGAACCTGCTGCCAGAACAATTACCTTTCCTCGATAGGTACGGGTAGTATTACTGGCCAAATCTTGACACACCACTTGTTGTACTTCTTGAGGGTTATCAGGATTAGGCTTAATTTCGGTCACTAAATGATTTAGATTAATGGTGAGATTTTCTGAACCAGTTGCCCCAACAAAAGCTTTGGAATCTGACAATAAATCGGCGGTGGAGAAAACCCCTGTTGAATTAAACAAAACACTATCAATTTGATTTTGGGCGTTGAGATCTGGTTGATGACGCGATCGCGGTAAATCCTCAATATTTAGGTCTGGTAAACGATTTTTTAAGCGACTAATTACCCTTTCTTGGAATTGGCCCAGGTATTTTCTCTTTCTCATCAGGATCTCAGCCCGTTCATATCCCTTTCCCCCTTCGTCTTGGAGAAAAGTTTGAATCGAGTTAGGCCAATAAGAATACTCCCAATTTTGCATTCGTAAAATAATTCCAGACCAATAGATCGAACGACCACCAAGAGCCATTTGCGCACCAAACAGAAAATTACTACCAGGTTCTAATTCATAATGTCCCACCTGACGCTCATTGGTAATCTCATCCCAATCTGCATAGACATTGCTCAGATGGGTCGGAGTATGTAAACTTCCCACATCAAGAACTAAAACATCAATGTTGCGTTCCGCATCACTTAAAGCATCTGCGAGAATACCTCCACCCATTCCTGAACCAATGATGATGACATCATACAGAATAGATTGATCACGGTTACCTGGGAACCGTTCTTGTTCAGATAAACCATCCTCATTTCTGAGATTATCGTATCCATGAAGAAACTTTGAAGGAGCATTAGGAAAGATAATAGTCGGGTTAAAAATTTCAGGAAACTGTTGGGGATCATCGGTAAAGTTATGATCAAATTGATTGGTCACAAAAAGATTATTCCCTTCCATCCAATACTGACCATCGAGAACAAATTTGAATTCAAGTCCGGCTGGATAATTGGAACGTTCAAGGGTAAAATTCCAGCCCCCAAAAGTATAAACCCCAAAAATATCTCTCGTCCATCCATCTACATTGTTACGAATTGTGATTTGGTGATTGGGTCGGTAGCGATTAGTAAATAAGGTTATTGTAAAGCGATCTCCTCGCTTGGCAGCAAGATCGTCTGGACTTAGTTGACGAACGGCATAGGCTGCCTCATCAAAAATAATTGTATTCTCATTGGGGCTACTTGTCCCGATTAATTCCATTAGGCTGGCCTCGATTCGCAGTTTTTGTGACTTTTGTAGTTAAACAATTGTTTTAGTGCCGATTTCCTACAACTTTTAATCATGTAACAAAACTTCACCTCTAGATTTAAGTGTTAACAGCGACTGAAAACATCAAAATTGACTCTTTAATCCCCTTTAATTTGAGGGATTTAACCGGTTCAATTTCCTGGCTTTTCAAAAACTTGGCCACGGTTTGAGAAACTAAAATGGTATCAGCTTGAGCTACTTCTTGTAAGCGATCGGCAATATTAACCGCCGGACCAATAGCTGTATAATCAGAGCGTTGTCCTCCTCCAAACATTCCTACTACAGCATTCCCCTGATGAATACCGCAGCGAAATCGAATCGGTTGTTCGATTAACCCTTGGGTTTGCCACCGTAGATTTAAAGTATTTAATTGATAGTGCATCCCCCTAGCAGAAGAAATCGCTCGATTAACTTGTTCAGTGGGATCTAAATCTTCTGGTGCGCCAAACAAAGCCATCACAGCATCCCCAATAAATTTATCTACTGTCCCTCCATATTCAAATACCACAGAAGTCATTCCTTCAAGATATTCATTTAATAAAGTAGCTATTCCTTGGGCCCCCAATTGACTCGCTAAGGGAGTAAAACCAACCAAATCACTGAATAAAATGGTTACTAAGCGAGGTTCTGGGTTTAAATCAAGAATTAACTCCCCAGCCGCTACTTTATTAACCATCGAAGCCGGCAAAAATCTTTTGAGAACTGATTGTGTCAGGTATTGATTGAGTTGTTTGACTCGTTGCTCACTTTGTAACAATTTTGTGGCTTGCCGCTTTGTTGTATCATACAGTCGAGCCTGTTGTACTGCGATCGCCGCCTGAGAAGCTACTGCTTGAGCTAATTTAATCTCATCCCATAACCAATGGCGAGGGTGATCGATTTGACGCAGGGAAATACTGCCGATAATCTCTCCATCGACTATTAAAGGAACAATCAATAATGCTTGAGCATTACGACGCAAAGGAAGGTCAAATTTTGTCATTTGCGGATAATTATTTATGTCTTCAAACACTACAGGTTCGAGGGTTTCGATTAGTTTTTGTAAGACGGGGTTGTCACTAATGGGAACAATAGACTGAGGCAGGGGAGAAATATCGGTTTGACGGCAATCATACAACCCAACACATTCGACAAATTGCTCCTTTTTTGTCCAGAGGGATAAGGCACATCCATCAACCTTTAAAACTTGTCCTAATTGGTGAGTAATAGCTGTGAAAATGGCTTGGGGATCGAGACTTGAACGAATGGCTGCTGTAATTGTATTAATGAGGACTTCTCTTTGTGCTAAAGCTTTCACTTGTTGGTAGGCTTGATGTTGGGAAATGACGAGAATTATTTGCTGAACTACCATAGTTGCTAATTGGATTTCTTCTACACGCCATTTATGAGAAGAACCACAGTGATACAGCCCTAAAACCCCAATTAATTCTTGTTTTTGATTCAGGGGAATCAATAAAGAAGCACCAATATTTGCCTGTTGGTAGGCTTGTTTTCTTTGGGCTTTTTGAGGTGTATCCGCTTGTTGTAGAGCATTAAAATCAGCTAAAGAGTTTATTACTTCAATTTTCTCAGATTTACAGCTTGTTTGTTCTAATATATGCCGAAAGAGCTTAGTTTCACTAGAATACTGCGCCGAATATTTTTGATAAATAATGCTTTCACCCAAAAAAATATTCTGCTTAAAAGGGTGTAAAATACAGCAATCTACGGTCAATAATTGAGCTAATTGACTAACAACGATTTGCAATGTTTCCCTCAAACTTGAAGGATTAATCTCAATAGATGTGAAGTCAATGGAAGAAGAAAATGCCTCATCACTCATTTGGACGTTTTATACGGAAAATTTAGTAAAAACGGTAACTTGTATCTGCTGTAAAATTTAATTATTGCCGAACCTTATCCCTGGCAAATTGGGTGAAAAAGTGACAGGTGTTTTGAACTAAGTCCAATTTTACAAGATTTGGGTGAAAGTTGTGAATGATTGAGGTAAGCCAGAACAAATTGATACTATAGCAATACTTAAATTTTCAAAATTAGCCTATGTTAAAATATTTAAGAGTTATGTTCATCAAATCAAACCGAAAATCCGGCGATGAATCATAATTTATGGGCAATTTACCTCTTATTTTAAGTTCTGTTGGGAGTGTGTGTGGATTTTTGTTTATTTTCTCTTATTTCCCCCTATTATTCTCCTAAACCGAGTCAAAACAACCCTGGAAAATTAACAGTGGTAGTACGCATGGCTCAATTGAATGATATTAAAGGATTAGCTGAAGTTCTCATTCAAAGTTTTCATTCTCCCCAACAATGGTTTTCTTGGCTACAACCTGTGTTTAAATTAGGGATTTATGAAGACTTTCGCCATCGTTTTAAGGCTCCATCTCCTTATTATTGTTGCTTAGTAGCTACTGTACCTCTTGAAGTGTCTTCTGATACTCAAGAGTCGATTATTGGTACGGTAGAAATAAATCTTCGTCCTGAATTTAATTCTAAGTCTCTTTATATTAGTAATTTAGCCGTGAGTCATGGATCTCGTAGACGAGGAGTTGCTCGGCATTTACTCCTAAAATGTGAACAAATTGCCCGAGAATGGGGATATCAATCGCTGATTCTCCATGTTTTAGAAGATAACCATTCAGCGAAGAATTTGTATCTCAACAGTGGTTATCAACTTCAATCAAGACAAATTACTTGGCAAAGTTGGTTATTTAAAAGTCCCCAAAGATTACTATTACAAAAAAAAATTGATTCTTCTGATAGTACAAAAAAAAATGTTAAGTGATTTTCAGAAAACAACAAATTGATCATGTCAGAAACTTTTCTCAAACAAGAACAGCAAATTACTGATATTCTGAGTTGTTTAAAGAAAAAACAGTTACTAATTATTAATCCGCGTCGCAAAAATGGCTTAATTTTGTATAAACCCTATCATGCTGAATTTGCCGGGCCTGGGGCTGCTATTGGCTCTGAATTTGATCAAAATGTAGTCAATGTTTTGCCAGTCGGTAAACCATCTTTGCTAGTTCCTAAAACGTCTCAAGAGAAAATTAATGGCTATTTAATTCGACGACAATGGATTAAATTGGCTAAGCAAATTAGTGAGCATTCTCAAGCGCAAGAACGGGCTCAGACTATTCTCAATCAATTTGAACACTGGTTCGATGCTAAAATGACTAAGGAACTTCCTGATCAAGCATTTTCTTTATTAGTTGGTGTTTTACCCGAAACTATTAATTTTGTTCGCAGTGAGATGGAATCATATAGTAACTAAAAATCAGGTAATATTGCAGAATATTTCTCCTGTTTCTACGCGAGTTCCGTTAACAAAATCCCACCCTGACTGAGGGCGTTTTCCTGATATTTGTACTTCTTGTAATAGTAAAAGTCCCTCTCCTGTTTGAATAATGGGTCCAAAATTTTTAATTTTACTAACTATTTCCCCTGGTTTTCCTGTTACTTTAGATAATATAGTTAATTGTTGTTCTAACTTGTGAAAATTGTTAGGTAAATCTTGCCAATAAGCATTCCCTAGGGGAATAGTTTGGATGATTTTAAGGGTTTTTTCTCTGAAAGTTGTTACACAATTAGGATAAAAAGCTCGCACTTGATTATGAATAGCGATCGCTGTTTTATTCCAATCAATAATATAGTCAGATTTTTCAATTAAAGGGGCATAAGTTGCTTCCTCGTTATTTTGAGCAGTAGCTGTAATTTCTCCTTGTTCTAATTTTTGCAACGTTTCAATTAATAAATCTGCACCTTGTTGAGCTAATTTTTCAGCAATTTGATAGGTATTATCTAATAAGTGGATGGGGGTATAAGCTTTGAGTAACATGGCTCCTGTGTCGAGACCTTCATCCATTAACATAGTAGTAATTCCCGTTTGGCTATCTCCGTGATAGATACTCCATTGAATGGGCGCTGCACCGCGATATTTAGGTAAAATAGAGCCATGAACGTTAATACAACCCAATTTAGGCATAGATAAAATCTCAGGGGAGAGAATTTGACCATAGGCCACTACAATAAAAGCATCTGCTTCGGCTTCCTGAAGCTGAGACAAGGTTTTCTTGGCTTTTTTGATGTTTTTGGGCTGCCAGACTGTTAAGCCTTGTTCTAGGGCAATTTTTTTGATAGGTGAAGGAATTAATTTATTGCCTCTACCTCGTCTTTTGTCGGGTTGAGTAACCACTCCAATAACTTCAAACTCAGGATGCTCTAATAATTGTTGTAATGTGGGGACAGCAAATTGGGGAGTTCCCAAAAAAATAATTTTCATCGTAAAAAAATGCGAGTGGAAACCCCGTCGTCTGAAAACGTTGGGGAGGAAACGAGCATCAACTAATAAATAGTTGCTCCAACGAAGTCCGTTTCCTGTTTACAAATCAACCCCGTAGAGCGTTGGAGCAACACCACTTTCGAGGCAGTAAATTGTCCCAATCTTTTCCAATAAAAATCGGAAACTGAAACAAGTTTTGCTGTATCGCCAGAACACCAGCCATCAAAAACCTTGCCAGCCTTTTCAGCCTTAACAAAGTCCCCGATAATTAATCTAGCACCCAGTCAAAAAGTTACAGGTATTAATTTAAACGTTAAACCGAAATAACATGACATCTCCTTCTTTAACTACATACTCTTTCCCTTCACTACGAACTAACCCTTTTTCTTTAGCTGCCACCATATTTCCACAAGCAACTAAATCATCATAGGCGATAGTTTCAGCGCGAATAAATCCCCGTTCAAAATCAGTATGAATGACTCCTGCTGCTTGGGGAGCCTTCATTCCAGCATTAATTGTCCAAGCACGAGTTTCTTGGGGTCCTGTTGTTAAATAGGTTCTTAATCCTAATAATTGATAGGTTGCTCTAATTAATGATTGTAATCCTCCTTCTTCAACTCCTAGTGACTCTAAATAGTCGGCTTTTTCGTCATCAGGAATTTCTACTAATTCCGATTCAACTTGGGCTGAAACAATCACAACTTTGGCATTTTCATTTTGGGCTACTCCTTCTACTTGTTTCACCCATTCATTCCCCGTCGCTAAGTCATCTTCAGCGACATTAGCAGCATAAATAATGGGTTTTCTACTGAGTAATCCCAAAGGTTTAATTAACTCATCTTCTTCTTCGGTTAAGCTAACATGACGAGCAGCTTTCCCTTCATTGAGATAAGATAAAATCTTTTCTAAAATAGGAATTTCTGCTTCAGCTTCTTTTTTACCTTTTGATTGTTTGCGCGCTCTTTCTAGACGTTTTTCTACTTGAGATAAATCAGCCAAAGCAAGTTCTAAATTAATCACTTCAATATCTCTAACGGGGTCAACAGAACCCGAAACATGAATAATATCATCATCATCAAAACAACGAACTACATGAACAATGGCATCAACTTCTCGAATATTTGCTAAGAATTGATTCCCTAAACCTTCCCCCTGACTAGCACCTTTGACTAATCCCGCAATATCGACAAATTCAATGCGAGTAGGTACAATTTTTTCTGACTTCGATAAATTACCAAGAACTTTCAACCTTTCATCAGGAACTGCTACCACTCCAACATTGGGTTCAATCGTACAAAAAGGAAAATTCGCAGCATCGGCTTTAGCATTAGCAACTAGGGCATTAAATAGGGTTGATTTACCAACATTAGGGAGTCCCACAATTCCAGCTTGTAGCATAGATTAATATTTAATAAACAATAATTAGATGAGCCATCCTCTTTTATAACATATTATCTAAATTCATAATTCATAATTCATAATTCATTAAAATTTGTAGTAACTTTTCCCCTAATATTTCTGGTTGCTCAACCATAGACATATGGCCACAATGAGGAAGTTCAATTACATTATTACCTTGAACATCAAAAAGTTGATGAAAACTCGCTAAATAGCGAACATATTTAGATTCCATTACCATATCTTTATCCCCCGCAAAAAAATAAACCGGTTGTCGTAGACGGGAAACAATTTGAGGTAACAAATGTACTTCCGTTTCCGTGGTAGAATCGAGTAAAGATCCCAAGGCTGCTTGACTATCGGCTCTAATTAAGTCAAGAACCCGTTGTCTTCCCCAATGTCTTTTGAGGGGATTGGCGACCA
>DLXW01000077.1:789-2104 GCA_003448685.1 Cyanothece sp. UBA12306 | reverse complement strand
GATTGGCGACCATGATCCGCGAGAAAAGTAAATCAATTAAAGGAACATAGGACAACCAAGGGGGACGACGTTTAATCAACTGTTCTCCCGCAGAACGAAACCTTTCAAACTCTTCTTGGAGATAAATTCCTCCACCTGCATTGAGACAAATTACCCCTTGAACCTGTTGCGGACAAATATCGGCTCCCCACAAGGCGATACTACCCCCTAAAGAATGTCCAATCAACCAAGCTCGCTCAATGGCGAACTTTTGCAGTAGAATACTTAAATCTTGAGCATAAGCTGCTAGTCCATAAGAAGAGGAACAAGTAACTTTTTTATCTGTGTCTAAAATTGAAGGGACTCGGTTAATCATTCCTCCGTTTGGGAATCTTTCTGAAACGGGTTGCGAATCACCAAATCCTCTAAGATCATAAATGAGACAAGGATAGTCAGGAGCTAATTTCTCAACCAAAGGAAACCAATACTGACGACTCAATAACCATCCATGAATGAAAATAAGTACAGGAGTAGATGGTTTAGGAGACGGTGAGATTAATTCGTAGGCGTGGGGAACTCCCAAAATATCGATATTTGGCATATTTTTCTCCTAACCTAGCGAAAAATCCCTTGTTTTTGGCAATGGTCTAAATTTATTTCCATTGTCTGGTATCCATTTTTAAATGACTAGAATGGCCTAAATCCAGTATAAATTAAAGAGAACATCTAAAGCTTAGCCTTATTGGCATGGTTTTTTGGAAACGATTGTTTAACACCCCATCTGATTCAACTCCCTCGGCCCAAACTCCCGAGTTCAAAGGAGAATTCCTTGAAGTTAAGGGCCAAAAAGATAGCCAATGGCGAATTTTCTTTAGTACGGAACGGGATCTTGATCTCTACGAACTTGAAGAATTATGTGATGCTGTTGGTTGGGCCCGTCGTCCCCTAAGAAAGGTTAAGCGAGCTTTATCTTATAGCTTTCTGGTCGTTTCTATGTGGGAAGTCAAGGGAAACAGGAGGCGTTTGGTCGGATTTGCCCGTGCAACTTCAGATCATGCCTTTAATGCCACAATTTGGGATGTGGTAGTTCATCCCCGTTGTCAAAGTCAAGGACTCGGAAAAGCCTTAATGAAATACATGATTCGTCAACTCAGAAAGGAGGATATTAGTAATATTACTCTTTTTGCTGACCCTCAGGTGGTAGATTTTTACCGCCGTCTCGGGTTTGTTCTTGATCCAGAAGGAATTAAAGGAATGTTTTGGTATCCTGATTGATCAAACTTACGCTATAATTGGAGGGGTTATGTTGCGGGATGTAGCGCAGCTTGGTAGCGCG
>DLXW01000077.1:0-618 GCA_003448685.1 Cyanothece sp. UBA12306 | reverse complement strand
TCGCAGGTTCAAATCCTGTCATCCCGATTTCAAGGACTTAAATTGCACTAAATGCCAGACTTATATGTTTCTTGGACTGAATATTATCAGAAGATTGACAACCTAGCAGTTCAAATTTATCAATCTCAATGGCAATTTAACCAAATTGTCTGTTTAGCGAAAGGTGGCCTAAGAATTGGGGACATTCTTTGTCGTATTTATGGAAAACCCTTAGCAATTCTTTCGACAGCCTCCTATGGAGGAAAAAACTATCAAACGCGAGGCAAAATTCAAATTTCTGAGCATCTAGCAATGATAGGATCATCCTTGGGAAATCCTATACTCTTGGTTGATGATTTAGTTGATTCTGGTATTAGTCTTCAAGAAGCAACTCAATGGTTACAAAAATATAACAATCAAGCAATTTTAGAGATTAGATCTGCTGTTCTTTGGTATAAAAGTTGTTCTGTGGTTAAACCGGATTATTATGTAGAATATTTAGAAGATAATCCTTGGATTCATCAGCCTTTTGAATATTATGAACAAATCACTATTGAGGAATTAGCTAAGGATTTTAATCATTATCATTGATCATTATCTTTTTGGAATCAACTGACTTTGAACGAATGCGCGTCAGTC
>DLXW01000058.1:3204-15951 GCA_003448685.1 Cyanothece sp. UBA12306 | reverse complement strand
TTCATGAATAATGCAGGTTAGGGAATAAATGCACGACAAATTAAAACAACAAGTCCAGCAACTGCGACAACAATTACAAAAAGCTAGTTATGCTTACTATGTCCTTGATAATCCCATTATGGAGGACTCAGTTTATGATCAATTGTACAGGGAACTCCAAGACTTAGAAAATCAAGATCCCTCCTTAATTACTGCCGATAGTCCTACTCAAAGGGTTGGAGAAAAACCCCTATCTCAATTTAATTCTATTGCCCATAATATTCCCCTTTACAGCCTGGAAAATGCCTTTAATTTAGAAGAATTAAAAAAATGGCAAGAACGCTGGCAAAGGCATTATGAAGCCAGAAGTCAAGAGCAATTACCTAGTTATGAAAAGATTGATTATGTTTGTGAATTGAAAATTGATGGTTCAGCGTTAGCTTTAACTTATGAAAATGGCATTTTAACCAGAGGAGTCACCAGAGGAGACGGCATAACCGGAGAAGAAATCACCCAAAATGCACGAACTATTCGTTCTATTCCCCTTAAGTTAAGACTAGATAATCCGCCTTCATTAGTTGAAATTCGCGGCGAAGTGTTCTTACCCATTAACGAATTTAATCGCCTTAATCTCCAGCGAAAACAAGCAGGAGAAGCCCAATTTGCTAATCCCCGTAATGCAGCAGCTGGAACCTTAAGACAGCTAGATTCTAAAGTGGTTAATCAGCGACGGTTAAAATTTTTTGCCTATACTTTACATCTGCCCCAACAAACCTCTTTAAAAAGTCAATGGGAGTCCTTAGAGTTCTTGAAAAAGATGGGATTTTTAGTCAATTATAACTGTCAATTATGTACCTCTTTAGAAGCCGTTGCTGACTATTTTAACTATTGGGAAACTGCTAGACAAAACTTACCCTATTTGACAGATGGAGTTGTAGTCAAAATCAATGATTATGGTTTGCAACAACAACTAGGGTTTACCCAAAAATTTCCTCGATGGGCGATCGCCCTCAAATATCCCGCCGAAGAAGTTCCCACCAAGGTGAAAGACATTATCGTCAATGTGGGAAGAACGGGCGCTGTTACCCCTATGGCCATTATGGAACCAGTTCACCTAGGAGGAACCATTGTTCAACGTGCAACCCTCCATAACAGCGATCGCGTGGTAGAATTGGATATTAGAGTGGGTGATACGGTGATTATTCGCAAAGCAGGGGAAATTATCCCCGAAGTTTTACGAGTTTTACCAGAATTACGTCCTTCCCATAGTTTACCCTATCAGATGCCTAGCCAATGTCCCGAATGTGGCTCAAACCTAGTTCGTCGGGTAGGGGAAGCGGTGACACGATGCGTCAATAGTTCTTGTCCAGCTATTTTGCGCGGTAGTGTTATCCATTGGTCATCACGAGATGCCTTAGATATTCGAGGTTTGGGGGAGAAAATTATCATTTTATTGATTGAAAATAGCTTAATTAGATCTATTGCTGATTTATATCGGTTAACCCCAGAAAAAATTGCTATATTAGACCGTATGGGTGATAAATCTGCTGAGAATTTGATCAAGGCTATTCAAACCAGTAAACAACAACCTTGGTCGCGGGTTTTGTATGGTTTGGGTATTCGTTATGTAGGCAATGTAACAGCAAAATTATTAACAGATAATTTTCCTTCTATTGACCAATTATCTAGTGCTTCTGTTGCTACTTTAGCTTCTGTTTATGGAGTAGGTGAAGAAATTGCCCAATCAGTAGATGATTGGTTTAACAACAACGAAAATTTGGCATTAATTGGGCGTTTAAAAGAGTCTGGTTTACAGTTACAAAATAGTTCAGTTAAAGAACAAAAAACAGCAATATCATCACAAAAGCTAACAGGAAAAACTTTTGTTATTACTGGTACATTACCCACATTAAAACGAAATGAAGCTAAAGATTTAATTGAAAAAGCAGGGGGTAAAGTAACTGGTTCTGTTAGTAGTAAAACGGATTACTTATTAGTGGGAGAAGAAGCCGGATCTAAATTAGAAAAAGCCAAAAAATTAGGCATTATTCAATTAACTGAAGCTGAACTTTTTAAGTTAATTTTAAGCAACCTAATAAAACAGGAATAAAAGATTTTAAATGTTAGAATTATTAATCGAACCATTACAGTATAGTTTTATGCAGCGATCGCTAATAGAAGCGATTATTGTTGGGATAATTTGTGCTGTGGTTGGCAGTTATTTAATGGTGCAAAGATTAGCTTTACTCGGAGATGCTATTAGTCATTCTGTTTTACCAGGACTAGCTATTGCTTTTATTTTAGGCATTAATATCTTTGTCGGAGCCTTTATTGCGGGTTTACTAAGTACAGTTTTGATTAATATTATTAGAACCCGATCACCTATCAAAGAAGATGCAGCAATGGGAATCGTTTTTTCTGCTTTTTTTGCTCTAGGAATTACCTTAATTACTATTATTCAAAAAGATAATAAAATTGATCTAAATCACTTTTTATTTGGTAATATTTTGGGAGTGACATACGCAGATGTAAGAGATACATTAATCATTGCTATTGTTGTCTTACTTACGGTGATACTGCTTTACAAAGAATTGTTATTTTATACTTTTGATAAATTAGGCGCTCAGTCTGTTGGGTTACCTGTACATTTATTAGATTTAGGGTTAATGGTACTCATTGGATTAACTATTGTTGCTAGTTTAAAAGCAGTGGGAGTAATTCTTGTTTTATCCTTATTAATTACCCCAGCAGCAACAGCTTATTTATTAGTTAGTCGGTTACATTTGATGATGCTTTTAGGAGTAGGTATTGGTATAATAGCTAGTATTAGTGGAATGTATCTCAGTTACTTTTATAATCTTCCTTCTGGTCCCGCTATTGTTTTAGTTGCATCAGCTTTATTTGTTTTAGCTTTTTTGTTTAGTCCTCGACATGGTTTGCTCACCCAGTCTCTTTTTAGTTCCTCAAAATCTTAATTAGTTTTTGCTTAATTGTATCTCTTAAGTAATTCTCATACTTAGATCTAACCAAGGGGATCTTGTAATGGGTGCGCTAGTAGAAATATAGTCTACTCCGGTTTCTGCTACTTGCCTAATATTTGCTAAAGTAATATTACCTGACGCTTCTATTTTTACTTTAATATTATTATTGTGGATTATTTGTACAGCCTGTTTCATCTGTGTTAAGTCCATGTTATCTAACATAATAATATCAGCACCATAATTAAGGGCTTCTGTTACTTGTTGTAATGTTGTAGTTTCTACCTCAATAGTTAAAGGATAGGGCATTGTTTGACGAATTTTAGTAATAGCTGTTTTAATATTTCCTGCAGCTTGAATATGATTATCTTTAATCATTATCGCATCATCTAACCCCAAACGATGATTCTTTGCCCCTCCAATTTTGGTAGCATATTTCTCTAAAATTCTTAAACCAGGAGTGGTTTTGCGGGTATCAACTAATTGAGTTGATAAATCAGCAATAACCTCCGTATACTTTCGGGTTAAAGTAGCAATACCACTCAAACGCATAGCTAAATTCAAGGCTACCCTTTCTCCCATTAATAAAACATCTAAAGGGGCTTCAATTTTAGCAATAATCTGTCCTGATTGTACCTGATTTCCTTCTTGAATTAAAGGACTAAATTGAGTGCGATCGCTTAACAATTGAAATACTCTCGCTGCAATAGGAAGTCCAGCAATAATTCCCCTTTCTTTAGCGATCCACCGTGCATTTCCTATTTGTTTAAGGGATAAACCTTCGGTTGTGCGATCGCCTCTTCCAATATCTTCTTGTAACCATAAACTAAGCAAGGGATCTAAAACAATAGGAGGAGGTAACATGATCAATTCAGAAATTAGAAATCACAAGGAATGTTATCAAGTTAAGACTATGAGAGAAGGGAGAACGAGGCAATATTTTAACTATTCCCGACTCCCGACTCTAACTCTTTAATTATTTATTAGGTTGAGGAGTCATACGAAGATAAGGTTTAACTTCTGTAACTCCTTTGGGGAATTTCTGTTTAGCTTCTTCTGTGGAAATAGAAGGAACAACGACACAATCATCTCCATCTTTCCAGTTAACAGGAGTAGCTACTTGATGATAATCAGTTAACTGTAAAGAATCAATGACTCGAAGAATTTCATCGAAATTACGTCCTGTACTTGCTGGATACGTAATAGTTAAACGCAATTTCTTATGAGGATCAATAATGAATACAGAACGTACCGTCAGATTATTTAAGGAATTAGGGTGAATCATTCCATATAAGTCTGCTACCTTTTGATCAGGATCAGCTAAAATCGGATAATTGACGTTAGTATTTTGTGTCTCGTTGATGTCTTTAATCCATCCTTGATGGGATTCTACGCTATCTACACTTAAGGCGATAACCTTGACATTACGCTTGTCAAATTCTGACTTGAGACTAGCCACTGCACCTAATTCAGTGGTACAAACAGGGGTATAGTCAGCAGGATGGGAAAACAAGACAACCCAACTATCTCCTGCCCATTCGTGGAAAGAAATGCTTCCTGCACTTGATTCTTGGGTGAAATCAGGAACAATATCTCCTAATTGTAAAGCCATAACGGTAACTTCCTATACAGTTAACTAAAAGCAGTTTTTATTATTGCCATAGAAATTGAATTTTCTGCCAATATTTTAGATATTTATAATAATTTAGCAGGTTCGCTTCACTGATCACTAGGTCAAACTAGACTATTTTTGCTGAAATTCAACCTAAAAGCAGTTTTGAATTGCTTTCTTCTCTCCCGCAGTCACAACGAGGGTTTTGGGCAAAACCTACGCAGTCTTGGGAAGTATGGGGTCATTGTGCTACGATCAAAAGTAATGCTTCAGTCTAGTTAAATTTAGTGGGAAAAAACTCTCAGACATTTTTCCGATGAAACAAACCCTTGTGGTTAAAATTGGCACCTCGAGTTTAACTAAACCAGAAACCGGACAATTAGCTTTATCCACCATTGCTTCTTTAGTAGAAACTTTAAGCCAATTGCGACAATTAGAGCATCGTATTATTTTAGTTTCTTCTGGTGCTGTAGGGGTGGGTTGTAGTCGTCTAAATTTGAAGGAACGCCCCAAAAAAATGTCCCTCAAACAAGCGATCGCAGCTGTTGGACAAGGTCGTTTAATAAGGGTTTATGATGATCTTTTTAGCACTTTAGGACAACCCATTGCCCAAGTTTTATTAACCAGAAGAGAATTAATAGAAAGAAGTTGTTATGTCAATGCTTCTAATACCTTTGAATCTTTACTAGAATTAGGGGTAATTCCTATTGTTAATGAAAATGATACTATAGCTATTGAAGAGTTAAAGTTTGGCGATAATGATACCCTATCTGCTTTAGTAGCTAGTTTAATTGAAGCTGACTGGTTATTCCTCCTAACAGATGTTGATCGGTTGTATTCTGACGATCCACGGTTAGTACCTGATGCTAAACCAATTATTCTGGTCAATAATGATCAATTGAATCAATTACAAGTAAATGCAGGGGATAAAGGGTCACAATGGGGAACAGGGGGAATGGCTACAAAATTAGCTGCTGCACGCATTGCAACAGGTGCAGGAGTGAGAACAGTCATTACCCATGGAGCAAAACCGAGCAATTTAATCAAAATTCTCGAAGGAGAATTAATTGGAACCCAATTTGAACCCCAAACATCCAATAATAACGCCCGTAAACGGTGGATTGCCTATGGTTTGTTACCCACAGGAAAACTCTATCTTGATCCTGGGGCAATTCGAGCAATTTGTCATCAAGGAAAATCCTTATTAGCAGCCGGAATTATCAAAGTTGAAGGGCAATTTGAAGCTTCAGAAGCGGTTCAATTGTGTGATCAAACCGGACAAGAAATTGCCAGAGGAATTGTTAATTATAATAGCTTGGAAGTTGATAAAATCAAGGGACATCATTCCGATGAAATCTATTCAATATTAGGTTATGGAGGAGCAGAAACAGTAATACATCGAGATAATTTATCAGTTAATGGAGTTATAAGGTATTAGATTTATAACATTTAAAACAGATAATTTTGTTAACTGAGTATCAATTAGATGAAAGTTGGGATAAAATTAGCGGGTTGTCTTCTAATTTATCCCCACACCCTATAATACTAAATCCGGTTCCCATACCCCCCTTTTGTGGGAGCGCCGGTGCTCCCTTGCAGTCTCAACTAGGTTTTTGAGCTTAACCGAGTAGTATTGCTTATTACCCCATAAGTGGGTTTACTCTGCTCAAGTTATGAGATTCAAAAAAACTAAAATAAAGCCACTCATCAATCCAATATGAGGAAGATTATTACTTAGAGGACGTTGAGTTAGTTTAAGTAAAGGAAAAAAGCTCAAGAGTAAAACTAATAATAATGTTAACCCCTGGAGAAAAATAGCAACGTCCATACTCCAAGTAAGAGTTGGTAAACTAACACCCCTAAGACCCAAATTTTGAGAAATCATGGGAAAAATATCACCCGCTTCGGTTATGGCTGAGGGAATATAATAAGCCAAATTTATGCCTAATGTCATGGGTAAATAAGCATAGATAACTGTCAGATAATCAGGCATTTGGGGGTCAAAAAGACGGGTTAATTTATGGGTTAAATAAGTAGTAACGAAAGGGATACTTAATAAAATAGTAACCACAGGCAGCGAAATAAATAAATCTTCTGAATCAATGGATAAATCCCCCCAGCCTACCCAACACAGAAGAACATGGGAATACTGTAGAAAAGCTCCCCCAAACAGCAACAGCATTAAAGCTACTTCAGCCCAAAATCCATGGTCATCATTCTCTAAGATATCAGCAGCAGGAAAACGCAAATTAAGCTGAACCGAACGATTAGGACAAGCTTTTAGGCAAGTCATACAAAGAACGCAATCTCGATTATCTTTCAACTTGGCTGGATGCGAATAGAGTGGACAACCATCGGTTTCTTGTCCTTCGGATGGGAGGGCTTCAGGAAAAGTTGCCATGGTTGTTTCTCCACCTTTATAACAACCCAAGGTATTGCATTGACTCCCACACATTTGTTGAGTCGATCGCAGTTCAATCGGGGCTAACTTGGCAAATAGTCGATTCATTCCGCCAATAGGACACAGATAACGACACCATAGTCTCCGCTCATAAATTAAGCTACAAATAGAGGCTCCTGCGGTAATAATTACTAATAACCAAGAGGATAGATAGGCAGTATGAGGAAGGTTCCACAATTTTTCCCACAAATAAATCCCCACAAATCCTGCCCAAAGTATCCAAGCTCCCCATCGATTTAACCATTTCGTTGGCCAACTTAATAATTGGCGAGGCCAAATCCACAGAGATATTTTTCTAATCCATTCTCCAGTAATCATAAAGGGGCATACAGCACACCAAAAACTACCGATAATGGGCAACAGTAAAAGGGAGAATGGCCACCACCAAGCCCAAAACAAATTGAGGGTGATACTTGAATCGCGGGTTTGAGGGCCGATAAAACCCATAATAGTAACGGGAACAAAGACTGCCATCATGACTAACCAAAAATTTTCTGGCCACCAGTCTCCAAGGAAAAATCGACGTAACCCAGGCAATTGATTGAGCAAATCTAATCGAAAGGTATTTTTTGGGGATTCCACAGACCATAATACCTGTTCAGCAATTACCTGCTGTTGAGGAGGAGTCATCATTGCTGCCCGTTGAAGAATAACTTTGAGTTCGACAATGTTTTCTCGATAGTCGTAACTGAGCAAACGACGGACAGAGGCTTGATTTAATTCTAAGGGAAGCCCTCCCCGTTTTGTGGAAAATTGGTGCAGAAAATAGCGTGAAAACTCAGGAATATCTTCTTTGCGCTGGGATAAGTTAAGGATTTTGATGTTATGAGCTTCCACTTCTCGAAAGGAAATTGTCTGGGGACTGGCAACAATAAGACGCACCCAACTTGAGCTTTGTTTTTCTTCTGCCCCAGGACATGGATTGACAATGATATATCCTGTCTTAAGGTAATGAAGAAGACGTATTCTTTCATTCTCGGTTAATAAGTGGACATTATCAATTAATAAAGTTCCCCTTTTTAGGGATGCAATGATACCAACTTGGGATTCCCCCCGTCCAAAAAGTTGGTCAGTATTCAACTGACCATTTTTCATTTTAGGTAATTGAGCTAAGTCAATTTCAGCAAAAGGGTAATTTTTCACCAGGGAATGACCATGAATTAACCCTGCTACAAAGGTTTTTCCACTACCTGCTTGTGATTGCAACACCACCAGCTTGAGATCTGTTGTTGCTTGTTGAATCTGTTTAGTTAATTTTTGGCTGGCTTTACTGTGACCAATGACTGACTCATCTACTAGAATCGGATGGATGTAACGTTGCAACCCTTGGAGCCTTTCTCCTTCTTTGATTATCGGTTGAGGAAAGTCCGCTAAATCTTGATCTAGGAAATAATTAATCACACTATGTATTGGCTCTAATTTCAGTATTTTTCCGTATTGAGAGCTAGTTTAAAGCATATTTCCTAAAATATTCTATCTTAGGAGATACCATTTATTTAGGCAATCAATAATAATCTTCACACCAAATCTAAAGAAATTGTAAAAAACTTCGCTGTTTTTTTCGGTAGTCAAGGACACATTTGTAATTTTTAGCTTAAAATCAATTTTTGACCCTTAAGGTTTATTTTTTTCCAGTTACTTATTTATTAGTCGCCAAAATTTAAAGATTTCAGACCACAATGCCCCGTCCTCCAACACTAAAATACGATCGCGGAACCTTAATTCTCCATCCTCCCCCAAGGGGTAAAGCCTGGATCGAATTTGCCACTTGGGACGATCGCATCGAAAAATTCCGCATTCAAGCTATTCACTATCGCTTACTAATTGAAACCCTACAGGCCAACGACATCGAATTTATCGATCAAGCCAAGGAATTTATCCCCCTAGACCTCAATTCTAGCTTTGAACGGACTCCCTATCCTCACCAACAAGAAGCCCTCATAGCTTGGAAACAACAGGGTCGTCAAGGAGTAGTTGTTCTCCCCACTGCCGCAGGTAAAACCTATTTAGCCCAATTGGCCATGGAATCTACCCCTCGTACCTGTTTAATTGTGGTTCCTACCTTAGATTTAATGCACCAGTGGTATGCTCAAATTATGGCGGCTTTTCCTGATCTAGAAGTAGGGTTATTAGGAGGAGGATCACGCGATCGCACCCCTATTTTAATTGCTACCTATAATAGTGCCGCTATTCACGCCGAAACCTTGGGTAATCAATATGCTTTGTTAGTTTTTGATGAATGCCACCATTTACCATCGGATTTCTTTCGCGTCATTGCCGAATACGCTATTGCCCCCTATCGTTTGGGTTTGACAGCTACCCCAGAAAGGGCCGATGGAAACCATCGAGATTTGGATGTTTTAATTGGGCCTGTTGTTTATCGCAAAAGGGTTGAAGATCTCGCTGGTCATACCCTAGCAAAGCATGAAATTATCCAAATTAAGGTGAAATTATCGGCAAAAGAACGGCAAAAATATGATCAAGCGATCGCCATTCGTAATGACTTTTTACGTAAATCTAATATTTCTTTAGGTAGTTTAAATGGCTGGCAATTGTTTGTCCAAGCTAGTGCTAAAACCCCAGCCGGAAGACGGGCAATGTTGGCACATCGGGAAGCTAAAGAAATTGCCGCAGGAACTGAGGGTAAATTAAGGGTCTTAACTGATTTAATTGGTGAACACTATCAAGATTCTATTTTGATTTTTACTAATGATAATGCCACAGTTTATCGTATTTCCCAAAGCTTTTTGATTCCTGCTATTACTCACCAAACAGCTGTCAAGGAACGCCATAATATTCTTAGTAAATTTCGAGAAGGTGTCTATAAAGCTTTAGTAACTTCCCATGTTCTTAATGAAGGGGTAGACGTTCCTGAGGTGAAGATTGCTATTATTTTATCAGGAACTGGTTCTGCTAGGGAATATGTCCAAAGATTAGGAAGAATTTTACGTAAAGGAACCGGACCAAATAAGTTGGCTATTTTATATGAAGTTGTGGCAGAAAATACTACTGAAGAAAGAACTTCACAAAGAAGAAGGGAAGAAAATAAAACTTCTATGGAGTCTCCTAAAAAAGCTACTAATCAACCTCAACAATTAGAGTTACTTAAACCAGACTCTCCTTACAAAATCACTCCTAAAAAAGCTCCTAAAGCGGCAGATTCTTCTGAGGAAAATTATGAATTATGAATTAGATTCTTCTTGACTAATCTTAAAGATAGAAATCAACTAAGAAGTCTGTAGGAAATCCCTGTCAAAGCAGTAATTAACAGGGGAAGAATAACAATAGGAGCTACCTGTCGATGGAGTTGGCGAAAATTAATCGGTTTCATCAGATTAAGCTTGAGGATAAAAATTTTCCTGGTATCTTAATTAGTAGGACTATCTTCAGACTCAATTTTTAGATCTTGTTTAGCCTTTTCACGTTTTTTGCGCTCTGCTTCGAGGGTATCTTCAATTACAGCCAATAATTGTTCCATTTTATCAAGATTGCTACGGTAAAGATCTAAATCTTTTTGTAGCTTTTCCTCTGATAAATTCAAGGGTTTACATAGTTGACTCAAAGTTTGATTACGTTTTTCTTGATTTTTTACCAGATCAACATCAATTTCCATCAACATAGTATACAAACCAATAGCAAAAAGACGGCTATACTTAAATTGAGGATTTTGGGCGATCGCTTGTAAGGTACTCAATAAAATTCCTTCCTCAGATCCCCCCGCACCAGCGGAATTAATCTTGGTCATCAAATCTGACATCGAGAGATCTTTAACCTTTTCTAGTAAGGTTTGAGCATCTTGACGACATTGATCGGCATTAAGGCCCACAGCTTGACAGATGGCTGAAAAAATCGACTTTTGATCCTCTTCGGGACGGTATCCCTGGATAAATCTTTCATAGGAAGTGACTACACCTAAAGCATAGATAGGATCGTAGCGAAAATCAGTGTTAACACACAGTAGGTGCATTTCTACCAATATTTCTTCAATAAAACGCCGATAAATAGAGTTTATCGGGCGGTTGTGATAAGTGTAGAAATCGCGCTTGGTATCAGAAACAGTACGAACTTTATCCACAAAACAAACTTAAACTTAATTTAATTATAGTGATCATTATCCATTGTCCCTTGTAATGCTTTGTTTGCCAAGTATGGAGCAAGAAAGAAGCAGGGGAGACTCGATAGGGGAAATTAAGATCTGACTTGAAAACTGTCAAAAGTCTGATGCTTGTTACAAATCATCAGAAAGATCGGTATTTTTTATTTTAATAGAAAAGTTTTGAAGTAATTTTTGGAGTTTCATCCTTTCTATGTGGGGCCAACCTCCGTTTTCCTCTATATCTTTGAGAATCTCGTATAAGTTATTACGGGTATTGGGTAAGGAAGGTTCAAATAGATCACTACGAATTTGTCGATGCAGACTCTCTAAAGTACGGAGTAAGGAGAGCAGATTTTGGAGATCTCCCTTACAGTCAAAAGCAACAGATTGCACCATAGTAACAATCTCTTGAAGGTTTTCTGACAAGGGTTTTTCCTGCTTATTAGATAAGGGTTCAGCCTCGTTTGATGGGGTTGGTTGCGTCATCCTTTTTCCTCAGTTTTTTTGCGCACTGGGCGTTACCCAAAATAATTACCTAATCAGAATTTTACCCTTTTGCTGACCATTGCTTACCTGAACAATTAGTTTTCTTTTTTGACGATCCTCATCTTTGGAGCTAAAAGTTTGACGGTTTGTCTTTTGACGAGGAGTAAGAACTATAGATATGATGGTGTTCCCGTCTAGCATAAACTAAACCAACTGCACATGGAAAGTAAAGCAGCAGATAAAAAAATCATTTCCGTTCAACCCACAGGATTCTGTAATCAACAAAAAACCAGCCTGATAGCTGTAGGTATTACTCCTACAGGTTATATTTCTATTGGTATTGCTCCGATGGGTATTATTGCGATCGGTATTGTTCCTATGGGGGTTATTTCCTTTGGAGCAGTCGCCATGGGAACGATGGCCGCAGGAGTGGTTTCTATGGGAATAGCTGCTTTTGGTGTTGAAACCATGTCTTTGGTAAATTTAGGACGGTGGCAAGTTGGCCCGGTGGAGATTAAGGCCGAACCCCATGATCACAATCATCATTCTGATCACAATCATCATCATCAGGACTGACACTGCTACACTTAGTATTCCCATTGTGCACAACGGGCAAAATCATCGGTTTGGGTGAATCCTAATATATTCACCGAAAAATTGGGTTTGAAGCCTCGCCCTTGACCGGCGACTTTTTGATATAAATGTTTCAACAACAGTAGATGGTTGTATAATAATTATATGAAACAAAGATTTAAGTACCGAGTCTATCCAACACAAGAGCAAAAAGTATCCTTATCAAAATTGTTTGGATGCACTCGTGTTGTTTGGAATGATGGGGTTAATCTTTGTCGTTATGCTTATTTAGAAGGGCTTCAAAAACCATCTAATGGTCAACTACAAAAAGAACTAATTACTCAAGCTAAATTAACTGAAGAAAGAGAATGGTTGTCAGAGGTTTCAGTCGTTCCACTTCAACAAAGTTTAAATGATTTAAACCAAGCTTATCAAAACTTTTTTAAATCCTGTCAAGGACAAATTTTGTGGTACTCAACATGATAGAGATGTTAATGCCAGTAAAAATATTTTAAATGTGGCCGGTGGGCAATCGGACAATCTAAATGGACGTGGAGACAGG
>DLXW01000058.1:0-2828 GCA_003448685.1 Cyanothece sp. UBA12306 | reverse complement strand
CACGGCGGGGAGGATGTCAAATCTTGGAAATCGCCAGGAGAAAAAAGTCATGAAACCGTATGATATTAGATTTTTTATCCTAATTTTGACAACAATTTATCAAAGAATAGCCATCTGGAGAGAAGAGCGACAATCTCCCCCTGGAAAATTGATGGAGTTGGGAAACTATCGGCTTCATTATTGCTTGGCAGGAGAGGGCAGTCCAACCATTGTCTTAGACCATAGTTTAGGTGGACTCGATGGTTATTTCTTAATTGAGGAATTAGCCAAATTATCACGGGTTTTTATCTATGATCGGGCTGGATATGGCTGGAGTGATCATAGTCCTTCTCCTCGAACAAGCGCGCAAATTGTCTCCGAATTAGATATGCTACTCACTAAGGCAAACATTGACCCTCCCTATATCTTAGTGGGTAATTCATTTGGTAGTTATAATGTGAGACTTTATGCCCATCTATTTCCTGAAAAAGTAGCGGGTCTTGTCCTTACTGATGGACTACATGAAAGAGGAATACTTAAGATGTCGTTTCAATTACAAGCTTTAAAACTTTTTTTTATTTCGGGGTTTGTTATGTCAATTTTGGGGTCGATTTTGGGTCTGATTCGACTTCTGAGATTGTGGGGAGTTTTTGAGTTACTTAAGCCTGAGTTACGTCACTTTTCTCCTGATTGTCTCAATCACGTGAAACGGTCTTTTTGTCGTTCAAATCACTGGCTTACCATGAGTCGAGAGATGCTTAATTTAGACGAAAGTTCTCGTCAAACTAGTGTGGCTAATTATTTTAGTTCAATTCCTATTGTTAGTATTAAAGCTGACTCTTTTTTCAAACCTTCTTTTTGGACTTTTTTTATTCCTTTAAAATCAGCTAATCAGTTACGGGATAAAATGCACATTCAATTGTGTAATTTGTCAACCAATTGCGTTCAGGTTAAGGCGACTCAAAGTGGTCATTTTGTTTGGATCGATCAGCCTTTAGTTATTGTAGATGCGGTTAAATCTATACTTGCCCAAATTTCAGCATAATCTCAGCTAATAGCTAAAATCAAGCTAAAATTAAAGACTCAAAAAACACCTTTACAAGAAATAGAACTAGCACGACAAAGGAAACAAGACTATCTAAACCGGAAATTCAATAATGAGTGATATTGAGAAGTATATTAAAGCTATAGGAAAAGAACTCATTCTAGAAATTAGATAGGTTAGGGTGATTGGTTGGGTTTCCTTGTATCAACCCAACCTACAAGATTAGCGATCGCACTAATTGACAGTGTTTTTATAGGAATATTACTTATTGTTTGACAGATACAGAACTAAATTCACTTAATTCTTGTTGAGATAAAGGTAAACAATCTGGATCTGCTTTAGCTGCTTGTTGAATTTCTTCTTCTGTCATTGCCTTCACTTTTTCCCAATTTGTTTTACCGTAACTAGGATTTTTGGGATCAAGTTTAACCCTGGTAATATTGTTTTCGTTCATTCTTATTAGCTCTCCGTGCTGAAATAATTCGATATCTGTTTTCTCTTTTAGTATAAACAACAAACAAAACTAATTGATTGACTATCCCGATGACTTGAATTCTAGTTTCACCATAATTGCGTTTATCTTCCCTTTCTAGACGGTTGGGAGCTAAAAAAATGTTTTTCACATCTTCAAAATCAATGTTATGTTTGCTAAAATTTGAGGCAGCTTTGTTTTTATCCCATTCTATCTCCATGCTACAACAGTTATTAATGTAATTTCATTTTAAATTAGTTGGTTTAACTACAGGAAACCCAAACTACAAGACAAAAGTGTTGATTATTCTTAGCAGAAAAACAGCTCTTCTCGTTAATTAATCCCCTAGATTACTCGGTATCCTGGACTTGTTCAAATTCAGATACATAGCTCTTATACCTTTCAATAATTTCATGACTACGAATATTAACTCTAGCACCTCTACTCAGCGCAGTTTGCGCTAAATCTGCATCTCTTGATGAGGCTGCCCAAAAGATATCTAAATCAGGATCATCTATCTCCTTATTCTCACGTAAGAATTTAACAAAATCAATAAAGTTATCATCGTTTATAGGTTCATCTTCGGGATTAACCATTACCTGTACAAGCACATCATGTTCTCGCTCGGCAAAGAGAATACTAATTGCTCTTGGTAAGTCATTGAGATTACTTGCTATTTCTTTAATTTGTTGATCTCCAAGATCGTCGAAGAGTTTTTCCAATTTAGCAGCAGCCCTAGCTGCCAACCATGGATTACTTATTTGTCTCAGTTCAGCTAATTGAAGAAAGAAGGCTCGCCATTCCTCGCGTTTTACTCGAGCTTCTCGTGCATTCTTGCTTCTTTTAGCGATATATGAGTAATATGCAAGTGCTGTAGGCGAGTGCATAAAAGCCTCAATTTGATCACGTTCTGGAGTCGTATCTACGAAACGTTCATATTTTGGATTATCTCTTTTTGACTTATCTTGCTGGGAGTACACAATACCCTTGATCATTAAGGCTCTTAAAACTGAAATAAGCTGTGCAGTTTCACTTTTGACTTGCTCGACTGCCTGAAAGTCACTAGTTGCTACTTGCTTTGCTACAAAGTTTGCTTGCAAGCTAATGAACACAGCAAACAAAGCTATGACAGATGATACTATTGAAATTACATCTGAGAACGAAACTTTTATATCTAATGATTTAAACTCTGTGAATAGTACCTTCAAATCTTGTACAGATAAGATCTTCCTTCGCAATTTCAAAGGCTTCCCATTCTTATCCAAAATTTGTTTATTATGGTCTGGCATAGGTTGAGTTCAAATGCGGGTTTTGACACTCTCACCGCTAATA
>DLXW01000278.1:60906-61815 GCA_003448685.1 Cyanothece sp. UBA12306 | reverse complement strand
GTTATCTATAATTATAACGGATTATAAATGAGTTAAGATCAATTTGAAAATTTTGAGAACTATAATGTAATGAGATTTTTATTGGATACTCATAGTTTAATACGGGGATAGGTAATAGAAGGAAGTAAGTCTACTGGGATAGTTGTAACGAGAAAAATTCCCACTACCATCACCGCTAAAGTTAACATTAAAGTTCCGATATGTTGACGAATAGCGAGTCCGCTAATACCAAGACGAGAAGATTTAGTTTGAGTTTTCATAAGTTATTTTTATTTTAAGGATATTCATTCCAAATACGGTTTATGTTATAAAAATAAAATTAAACTATGAGTATCCAATAAAAATCTCATTACATTATAGTTCTCAAAATTTTCAAATTGATCTTAACTCATTTATAATCCGTTATAATTATAGATAACCGTTTTATTATAGTGAATTTTTGTAAAACAAGTGCTGTTATGACTGCTTATACCCTCAATTTTTCTGCAGTTTGTCAACTTACCGATGAGCAATTTTATCAACTGTGCCAAAAAAATCCAGAGATTAAATTTGAACGTAATGCACAAGGAGAAATTATTATTATGCCTCCCACTGGTGGGGAAACAGGAAAATTCAATGCTAAATTAATTAGTCGCTTTGTTGTCTGGAATGAACAAACTCAATTAGGTGAAGTTTTTGATTCTTCTACTTGCTTTAAACTACCCAATGGGGCTAATCGTTCACCGGATGTTTCCTGGGTTAAACGCGAAAGATGGAATATCCTTACTCCTGAAGAAAAAGAACAGTTTCCTCCTATTGTGCCTGATTTTGTCGTTGAATTAATGTCTCCTAGTGATCGACTATCAGAAACTCAAGAAAAAATGGATGAATATCTGACTCAAGGAGTCAAACTTGGTTGGTTAATTAACC
>DLXW01000278.1:60259-60679 GCA_003448685.1 Cyanothece sp. UBA12306 | reverse complement strand
AACTTGGTTGGTTAATTAACCGGAAAAACCGTCAAGTAGAAATTTATCGACTAGGACAAACAGTAGAAGTTTTGAATGCTCCACTTATTCTATCAGGAGAAGAGGTTTTGCCTAATTTTTTGTTGGACTTGCAAATTATATGGAATTAATCCCTAAACTTTTTTATTCAGACAAAATACTCAATTTAACTGACTCCTGATCCTTCAAAGGACGACTACTACGGATAACAAACTTTTCTCCTGGGTTAATTCCTTGCAAAATTTGAATCTTTCCATCTCTATTTTCCCCTAATTTCACTGTTCGCTTACTAACAGTTGCATTCTCTTTATTGCCCCTGACTACAAAAATTGTTCCCTGTCCCCCCATAGGTTTGTGTTTGGATACTTGCAATGCAGTTTCAGGTATAACTACAGTTTGACT
>DLXW01000278.1:53306-60052 GCA_003448685.1 Cyanothece sp. UBA12306 | reverse complement strand
TTTGACTCAATTCCTGATTAAAGCTAACTCTAGCTAATAATCCACTGCGGATTTTTTGCTGCGGATTGGGTAAAATAACTTCGATGGGAACCTGTCGCGCAGTGGGATCAGCTGCTGGTGAAATATTTTGTACCCGTCCTCCTAAACTATCACGGGGAAAAGCATCTAAACGCACCCTAACGGACTGTCCGACTTTAATCTTGGCTAAATCTAACTCTGAAACAGGCACAACCACCTTTACCTGGCTAAAATCTCCTAAACGCAATATTTCACTACCTGGTTGCACTAAATTTCCTGGTTCTAAGATCCTTTGCAACACATAACCATTGATGGGAGACAATAAACGACTGTAGGAGAGTCGTTCTTGTTCCTGTTTAATTAGGGATTTTTGGGCATTAACTCGTCCTTGGGCTGCTCTAACACCAGATTGGCGTACATTGACCTGAGATTTAGCGGAAGCTAAAGCTTGTTTAGCAGTACGGTATTGGGTGTCCGCTAACTCCACTTCTCTTTTAGCGATCGCCCCTTGTTCAAACAACTGTTGTAAGCGATCGGCATCAATTTTCGCCTGTTCTAATTGCACTTTAGCCGATTCTACCTCAGATAGAGCCGCATTGACCTCTCCTTGGGCGCGAATAACCTCTGACTCTTGGACTGCTAATTCAGCTTGTGCTTTACTCAAAACAGCTTGTAATAGGCTATTATCTAGTTGAGCTAGAGTTTGCCCTTTGGTAACGCGATCGCCCACATCTGCGGTTAAATTGAGTAATTGTCCCTGAACTTGCGATCGTAAGGCTACTTCTCGAACGGGTTGGGTAGTTCCGATATATTCGACTAGATTCTTAATATTGCCCCTACGAGCGATCGCTACCTCAACAGCAGCAGATTTAGAAGGGAATCGTGCTTTTTCTTGTTCCTGGGCTTCAGTTTGGGGCATTGAACTGCATCCTAGGGAAGTTAGACTCAAAACACCGATCAATCCTACCACTAACACCATGCTTTTATTAATGGCCATGCAAAGTAACTCTCTAGGCTGCTTTTTACCTATTTTCTCTATCTTAACAAAAGGTTGTTTGGGTTTATCCGTCAGGGTTTTGAGCATTTACAGAATACCGTATTCTACTTTTTTCTACCAGAACAGTTTGCTTAGTAAGTCGATTACGATAAAAAAGCTCAACGCTAATAAGATTAAAATCCTTAATCTATTTTAAATCCGCGATCGCCCCTTTAGCCATCTGGGCAATAGCTTGATCGGTTGCCCTTGGTAACTGATAATAAGTCCCCCCTGCGGTCTGTGCCAACTCCTTACCAAACCCCGTAGAAACGAATTTTTTCTCTGTATCTATCATCAATAATTTCATTCCTAAAGCCCGAATTTTTCCGGCAATTTCTAACAATTCGCCTTTAATATCTGGCTTTTCTCCTTCGGGCAAAGGTTCCCCCAAAGACTTGGCTAAAGGAATATTCCCCCGGCCATCGGTTATGGCAACTATAACTACTTGGCCAATATCCCCCGACAGCTTGGCATTCATCCCCACGTGAACCGCTTGGGTTAAACCATGGGCCAAAGGAGAACCGCCTCCACAGGGCAATGTTTCCAAGCGTCTGCGGGCTAAAGCAATAGAACGGGTGGGGGGTAACAAAACGTCGGCCTGTTCGCCTCTGAAGGGAATTAACGCCACTTGGTCGCGGTTTTCGTAAGCTTCTGTCAACAGACGCATTACTGCACCCTTAGCGGACTGCATCCGGTTCAAGGCCATCGAACCCGAAGCATCCACCACAAAGACAATTAGGGCCCCAGCTTTTCTGGCCATGCGTTTAGAGCGAATATCTCCTTGTTCGACGATGACATTACGGCCTGGATGTTTTAAACGACGGGCTTTTTGATAGGGAGCAGCAGCGCGTAAAGTGGCATCAACGGCAATACGTTTGACTTTGCCTTTGGGGATCATGGGTTTGATGTAGCGTCCCCTATCTTCGGAGAAAATCAGACTGCGACTGCCCGAATTGCCCTGTTGTTGGGCCATCTGGGCAAAATACAGAACACTGGGGTCAAGAATAACGCCTTCTATGTCAAAAACGAACTCTTCGGGGATGCCTGGGGGTTCTTGTTCGGGTTCTTCTTGGTTTTCTTCTTGGTTTTCTTCTTCTTCTTGTTCCTCTTGGTCCTGGTTAGACTCGTCTTGGGGTTGTTGGGGTGGGGGTGGTGGTGGGGGCTGCATCTCATCTTCTGGAGGGGGTGGCATTAAGATAGAACGGGGAACGATCACCAATTCCACTGCCCGTTTTAAGTCCTCTGGAGTAACGATATTTCGCCCTTCAAGGGCTGCTGCTGCTTTAGCGACTCGAACGGCAAAAAGTTCGGCCCGATGCCCTTCTATGCCCCCTCGGATGGCTTCCTCGACTAAATAGGTAATCTGATCGGTGGTAATTTTGACTTCTTTTAACCATTCCCTGGCGAGGATAATTTCGGTTTTAATATCGTCGATTTCTTCGGTATATTGATTAATAAATGCTTGGGGAGAGTTGGCATATCCAATGGCTTGTTCTACGGCTTGAACTCTTTGATCTAAGGCTAATACTCCATCAGCAGAAAGGGCGATCGCAATTCGGTCTAATAAATGTCTTCTTAAGGGGCCTTCTTCGGGGTTATAAGTAGCAATTAATAGAGGTTTACAAGGATGTTGAAAACTAATGCCTTCCCGTTCAATTTGGTTGCGTCCTTCTGTTAAAACACTTAATAGTTGATTAGCAATTTGATCATCGAGTAAGTTAATTTCATCAACGTATAAAACGCCTCGGTGGGCTTGGGCCAATAAACCAGGTTGAAACACTGCTTCGCCTTGTTTGACAGACTCTTCTACGTCTACTGAACCTAATAATCTATCTTCGGTAACACCAATAGGAATTTGAATAAAGGGGGCGGGAATAATTTCTGTGGGGATGTCTTCTAGACGGATAGTTTGGTATTCTTCTTGGGTTTGATCATCCCATTGACTAGGTTTATTGCGATTGCAATTATAGGGGTTATTTACTATTCTTTCAATGGGGGGTAATAGGGCATGAATTCCCCTAGCTAAAACTGATTTTGCTGTCCCCCGACGACCAGCAATTACCACTCCTCCTAACCCTGGATCAATTGCTGCTAAAAGTAAAGCTAATTTGATGGCTTCTTGTCCGACAACTGCGGTTAGAGGAAAGTTAATTGAGGGTAAGGGAGGAGTGAGGGTAGGCATTAGAAATGGTTAATTATCATTTTAACTGGCTGATCCTTAATATCTTATCCTTTTTTAGGATAGTATAAAAGAACTAAACGAATTTTTTAAATAACATGACATCGGTTACCAGTGCATCCTATGACGAACCTGAATTTTAACCTATTAACTTGTAGGGTGTATTAGCGTAGCGTAATACACAAAAAAACTGGATTTGGGTACGTTACGGCATCAAAAAAGTCAATGAGAAAATGAGAAGAAGGATTTAACAGTGTTAAATCCCTACAAGGGTGTATTTGTAGGGACATAATACCATTATGTCCTCATAGGTTCTGACTACTCACATATAACCTATTAATTTGTGGGGTTCAACGGCCGTTGACCCTTACATGAAGGAATTAGTGAGAAAATGAGGAGAAGGATTTAACAGTGTTAAATCCCTACAAGGGTATATTTGTAGGGACATAATGGTATTATGTCCTCATAGGTTCTGATTTCTCACATATCATCACATTCAAAATCTTCATTTACGTAATCTACATAATCACCTCCATCGACGAGATAACCGAGTTTTATGTATAAATCTTTGACCTTGGACGCATTACCATCCCCTTGGACTTGATAGTCAATTAGGTAGATAACTCTGACTTTACATTTGTTGACACTCTCGTAATCTTCGATATCGGTTACACAAGCATCACAGGGTTTAAACTCCGATATTAAAACGACTTCTTCTTCCTCTGTTGGTTGATAGCTCAAAAGAAGTTTTATCTCGGCATGGGCGTTTGAAGCGCTTTTCCTTACTTTCCATTTATCCGTTAGGTTTATTGCGTAATTGTGCGACCCGGAAATGTGGTCTTTGTTTTTAATCCTCGCACTATATAAATAGTGCGCGTGATTGTTATCAGGCTGAACATCTGTCATGTCGGTTTCCTCGTATTTCTGCAATACTCTAGTATGAATATGCGCTTCATGTTTCGGGCTGTTATTTATTGGCTTTTTCCTTTGTTGCACCACAACAATGTGATTTTCTGGGGTAATCAACTTTGCTCCGATTTCATCCGCTTCTCTCTCCAACCCCTCATTATCATTAATCTGTACCCCTTTCATCTGCATTGTTGGTTTAACCCTTCCCTGCATCTGCTGAACAACGTGCCATGCTTCATGGGGTAAATGTTTCTCTTCTCCTGGGGCGACATGAATCTCTGTCCCTTGGGTATAAGCATGAGCTTGTAATTGTTCTGGTTTGGGGGAATTATAATGAACTCGGACATCTTCTAAGGAATATCCCGATAAATTCTCAACCCCTGCTTTGAGGTCATCGGGTAAACCTGTTTGATTCGGTTGTTCTTCGCTTTTCTCTTGTATGACTGTTTCTTTTTCTAAATCTTCCTTTACCGACTTTGCTTGTATAGTAGGTTTGGCTTGCGGCTCTGCCACTAACTTATTAAAATCATAATCAAATTGAGGAATAGGACGATTCCGAAAGGCTTTTTCTTCTGCCTCACTTAATACTTTTCTTTGAAAAATTCCTGATGGGGAAGACTTTTCTTTCTGCTGGTTTTCCTTTGTCTGTTGTCGCGCAAAGTCCATCATCGTTTTTTTCGTTCCTTCTTTATTCTCAGGACAATTATCGAAAACGCTCATCCTTGCGCTTTCAACTTTTGGTTCTTTTCTCTAAAAACTACTTTTCTTTTATTATATTCGTATTTTAGCCAGTTTTTCAGGAAAGACTTGTGACAATTTTCTGTGTTAAACTGCTGTTTGCTCCTTTTTTTTCAGTCGCTAATGAATAATCCTTCTGTCGACAATAGAATAAAGGAAAATAATTACTATTTTGTCAGTCTTGCTTTAAATTGGTTGAAATATGGCTTATCTCATTATATTGATGCCGATAACCTTTCAAATGATGATATTACTCAGTGAAATCGCCGATCTTGTAGCTTGAGTTAAGAAACGAAACCCAACAAACACCCTCTTATTAAGAAAGGTTAGACTCCCTTGATGAATCAACACATAAGCTACAACGGCGAAACCTCTCAGAAAAAAATCGCTAAACAGTCGTTTTTGACAAAATTACGGTTGATAATCGCCCTTGTAGTTTTAATGTCTCCTTTTGGTTCTAATGTCTTATCCCAGGATATTCCCTTTGACTACCCTTATTGGGTGCAACTGTGCGAAAGTTTATATCAAACCCAAGAATACGACCTAGCAAAAGATGCTTGTAGTAAAGCTATCTCCTTCAATCCGAAAGATAGTATGATTTGGAAGACGTGGGGAGATATTTTACGAAAGTTTAAGGAATATCCCCAAGCTTTAATCGCTTATCAGAAATATTTGCAATTAAACCCCGATTCTTCTTTTGCTTACACTAAACAATGTGAAATCCTTTATTATCTAACTCAATACGAAAATGCGATCGCAGCTTGTGAAACAGCCCTAAAAAAAGATAATGATTGGCAAAACACATCCATACAAAGAGCCTGGTATTTTCGAGGAGAAGGGTTTAAGGGATTAAATCAGATAGAAAATGCTCAGATTTCTTATAATTGGGCGGTTAAACTTGATTCGAGTTATTCGCCAGGGTTTTCAGGACTTTGCTTTGTTTTCTTACAAAAAAAACAGTATCAATCAGCCTTAGATGCTTGTCAAAACGCCCGTCAAAATGATAACTGGGATGAATTAGATGATACCCAAGCACGGGAATACGAGGGGACAATTTATCAGCAATTACAAGATTACACCAACGCCCTTAATGCTTATAATGAAGCTTTGGCCAAGAATCCTAAAAATGGAGTAATTTGGCGAGAAAAAGCAAAAGTATTGCGATTTATCGGTGATTATAATAAAGCGATTACCGCTAACGAGTGGGCATTACAATTCATGCCAGAGGATCGTCAAACCTTAATCGAGCAATGCTCCCTCTTCAATCTCATTACACAAGCGCAACCCGTCTCTCCTCCAAAGGAAGATGAGGAGGAAGAGAACGGATATACAAAAGCCTTAGAAAGCTGCAACAAAGCCCTACAAATAGGTAAAGGCAGTTGGGGAGAGTTAGGGGCTGCTTCTGCCTGGAATCAGCGAGGGAACGCTTTAATTGGCTTAGGAAAGTATGAGGAAGCTGTTGTGTCTTTTCAACAAGCTATTTTTTTACAATCTGATTATGCAGAAGCTTGGAATAATCTTTCTGTGGCATTCTGGTATTTAGAAGACTATAAAGAAGCTTTAAACGCTTTAGAAAATTCCCTGACTCTTAACCCAATGGATTCACAAGCATGGTTTAATAAAGGCAGAATTTTGACACAACAACAACAATATGAAGAAGCTATTATTGCGTTTAATCAAGCCTTAGATGGAGATGTTAAATATCAAAAGCCCGTCGCAAAGGCTACGATCTGGATCAATCAAAGTGCTGTTTTTTGGCAAATACAAGAATATGAAGCTGCCTTAGATACCGCCCAAAAAGCCTTAGATGTTGAACCTAAAAACAACGCACTAGAAAAAGCCTTATATAATAAAAGCTTAGCTTTA
>DLXW01000278.1:49747-53138 GCA_003448685.1 Cyanothece sp. UBA12306 | reverse complement strand
GCTTAGCTTTAATTGCTTTACAAAACTACTCAGAAGCACAAGAAACTCTAAAATCTTTGTTAAAAATAAATGCAGAAAACAAGGCAGCCCAAGAAGCCATAAACTTTATTCAACAGCTTAATTTCATTAGGAAACAAGAACAATAATTTGAGCTATAATTTAATTCTTGAATTTGAACTGAGTAAGGATTATTAAAATGGTTAATCCACCTTATATTCCCCAAGTTATCTTAAAAATTAACAATCAAGAGGCTCAAGAAGAATTATTAGAAGATATCATAGAAATTATTGTAGAAGATAGTATTTCAAATTCTGCTAAATTTAGTATTACTTTTAATAATGATTATTTACCAGGACGCAGTAAAGATAGCCCTTGGCAACAAGAAGCTTTATTTAAAATTGGTACAGTTATTGAAATTGGGTTTATTTCCAGTACCACCCAAGATCAAGCCTTTAAAAAAGAGAAAAAAGCAACAGTAATTAAAGGAGAAGTGACCCAAATTCAAGCTCATTTTAATAGCCAATCTCAAGCTCCTGTTACCCTTATTGGTCATGATATTTCTCATCGTCTCTATCGTGGTAAATATAATCGTTCTTTTCAAAATATGACTGATAGTGATATTGTCAAAAAAATCATTTCAGAAGTGGGAATAGAAGCAGGAATGATTGAGGAAACAGGAGGTCCTTATGGTTATCAAGATATTGGTAATAAAAATGGCTATCTTTTTCAAAATAATCAAAATAATATAGATTTTTTAAGAGGGTTGGCAGAACGAAATGGGTTTGAATTATTTGTTAAAGAAGGAAAATTAAACTTTAGAAAATCAAAAGCTGATGAAACATTAACTCTAGAATGGTTAAAAGATATAGAAGAATTTAAAGTACAAACAAATAGTGCTCAACAAGTGGTTGCTGTAGAGGTTCGGGCGTGGGATTATAAAAATAAAAAAGCCTTGATTTCTGATAAAAATAACCCTTCGTCTCAAGTAATTACAACCACAGAATATGGAGAAGGTAAAAAAACAAGTAATCTGTTTCAAGGTAAACCCAATAATCCAACTCATCGAGTGGTCAATCAGCCGATCTATGAATCAACTCAAGGTGATAAAATTGCTCAAAGCTTAGTAGATGAAATTGCTAGAGAATTTGTGACAGCAGAGGCAAAAAGCCAAGGAAACCCCACTATATGTCCTGGTACTGTTATAGAATTAGCTGACTTGGGTAAATATAGTGGAAAATATTATGTTACTCAAACCCGTCATACTTATCAAGAAGGGGATTATTTAACCGAATTTTCTGTTAAAGGAATTAATGATCCTCAACAACGAATTATTAATCCTCAATCTCCTAATTTTTCTCCTGTTCATACTGTTTTAGTAGGCATTGTTTCTAACAATAAAGATCCAAAAAATTGGGGAAGAGTTCGAGTGAAATTACCTACTTTAACCGAAGATCATGAAAGTTATTGGGCTAGAGTTGTGGGAATTGGTGCAGGAAATGATCGTGGATTCGATTGTTTACCAGAAATCAATGATGAAGTATTAGTTGTGTTTGAAAATGGAGATATTCATCGTCCTTATATTATCGGTGGAGTTTGGAATGGGCAAGATAAACCCCCAGAAAAAGTGGATGATACCATTGATAATGGAAAAGTACGATTAAGAACAATTAAAACTCGAACCGGCCATACTTTACAGTTTGTCGAAGAAGATAAAGGAAGTGTCAAAAAGGGTATATATTTAGATAGTGTTTATGGACATCAAGTGCATCTTCAAGACACAGAAAAAAATATTCAAATCAAAACTAAAAATGGTCATACTGTCGATTTGAATGATCAAAGCAATCAAATTACCATTAAAACAGCACAAGGAGCAAAAGCGACTATTATTATGAAAGGAAGCAACGGAGATATTACTATTAAAAGTTCTGTCGGAAAAATTGCTATTGAAGGTCAACAAGAGGTATCCGTTTCAGCACTTACAGCTAAGATTAATGCCACCAGTCGCGTTGATGTAGAGGCAAGAGGAATTATTAACATTAAAGGGTCAATGATTAATCTAAATTAACGGTGATGTTTTTCTCCGATCACCTAGTTAATCAGTCTTCATTGAGTGCTTTATATCAAATCTTAAAAGTAACTGGACATTTTAGCTACAGATTTTCGTATCGTGTCGTCTAAGGTTTTATGGGTTCTTAACCCATAACTAGAGAGATAATAAATTCTTAAATAGGTGTAAAGATTTACCAAAAACCTGATAAGTTGAGCAAAAATTAAAATAGAATGGTTACACAATCGAAGGAATGAAAATGACCAATACTCCTACTTATTATAAGTATATTGGCAAAGGGATCGGGTTTCCAATGGGGATTAATATTAATGGTAACTTACAAACTACTGCTAACATCAAGAATATAGAAGAATCAATCAGTATTATATTAGGAACTAAACTAGGAGAAAGGGTTTATCGCCCTGATTTTGGTTGTCGTTTAAGCGAATTAACCTTTGCTCCAATGGATACTAATACCTTATTATTAATCCGTATTTATGTACAAACGGCAATAGAAAGATGGGAACCAAGAATTATATTAGATAGTATCGAAACCAAACCAGAATACGAAAAAGCAAAAGTAGATATTATCATCAATTATCATCCCCGCGAAATGTACGATTCCCACAGTTTAGTTTATCCCTTTTATCTAATACCAAACGAATGAATTAGTCAAACCTAGCTGATCAGAAAAAAATAAAAACCTTTAAAAATATAATGGAATTCAATTTTTTACCCAAATTACCGAAATCGAATTTAGATGATCGCACCTATCAAGAATTAATAGAAGAATGTTTACTGAGAATTCCTCGTTATTGTCCTGAATGGACGAATTATAATCCTAGCGATCCTGGTATTACTCTAATTGAATTATTTGCTTGGTTAACCGATCAAATGTTACTACGGTTTAATCAAGTCCCCCTGCGTCATTACATCGCTTTTTTAGAACTATTAGGGATCAGACTGAAACCACCTCAACCAGCGACTGGAGAAGTCACCTTTTATCTAATCACAACCTTGTCTGACCCTTATACCATCCCCTCTTACACAGAAGTTGCAACCCCTCGCAGCGAAACAGAAGAAGCGGTTATTTTTAATACGGTTAGTGACTTAACCATTGGCAACCCACAGATTAGACATTTTCTGTCAGCTTCTAACACAGAAATATCAAGTATTTTAACCGATCGCTTTAGTCAATTTTGGGATCGACAGATCACAGGAGAATGGAATGGTCCAGCATTAACCGTATTTGATGATCCGCCTCAACCCGGAAATTGCTACTATATAATCTTAGAAAGTAATCCTTTCATGGCTGGAAATGTCATTGCTCTAACCTTCAAAGGA
>DLXW01000278.1:32609-49518 GCA_003448685.1 Cyanothece sp. UBA12306 | reverse complement strand
GGAGAAGCAGCAACATCTACAGGAATTATCCCGAATCATCCGCCGCGACGTTGGGAAGCATGGGATGGGAAAGATTGGCAAGAGATTTTATTAGAGGAAGAAGATGATCGCACCGATGGTTTAAGTTTTAGTCAACTAACAAGAGAGGGAGGTAATCCCTTGTCTGGTGCCGATGTCATCCTCCATCTTCCCTTAAGTTTCCCCTCTGTACAATTTAGTAACTATCGAGGCCATTGGTTGCGGTGTTGGTATACACCCCCAACAGAAGGACAAACTCCCTACCGGCGATCGCCAAAAATGAGCGGACTCAATGTGCGATCCATTGGGGGAACTGCTCCTATTTCCCAAGAAATTGTACTTGAACAAGAAATTTTGGGGGAAAGTAACGGAAAACCTGGACAACGGTTTAAACTGCAACTCACTCCCATTTTACCCCGCAATGATGACGAATATTTATTAGTTTCTCCCCCCGAAGGATTACCGCAACGATGGCAAGAAGTCAACGATTTTGCCGAATCAGGGCCAGGTGATCGTCACTATATGTTAGATTCCTTAACAGGAGAAATTCAATTAGGACCGTTAATTAAAGAACCCAGTCAACTCGCAGAAACAACCCGATTAAGATCGTATTTACAACGAGGAACCAAACCCTCTAATGATCAAACCATTGATCCCCTTGAACAACAACCACTAGAACGACAATACGGTTCAGTTCCTCCCAAAGGAGCCACCCTTACCATGATTAAGTATCGCATTGGAGGGGGTCAACAAGGCAATGTGCAAGGGAAAGGGATTACCATTGTTAAATCTGCGGTTCCCTATGTTTCCCAAGTGATTAACCATAGACCCACTTATAATGGAGCAGATGCAGAATCAATTGAAGATGTAGTTATTAGAGTGCCTCGATTATTGCGAACCCAAAACCGAGCCGTTACTGCCGAAGATTTTGAAACTTTGGCTATGGAAGCAGGAAGGGGGGGCATTTCGCGGGTTCGTTGTTTATTCCCCACAGAAAAAGCCAAACCTTATGAACAAGACGTCCTTTCCTTGGTCGGAAGTCAATCTCTGGTTAAGGAAATAGAACGTTACCAAGCATTAAACTCTAATGAGCAAGAGGTTAAGTTACCCAATAACCTCTTAAATCAAATTAAAGGGAGTCTTCTTCAACAGTCTCGTAGTCAACTGACCTCTGGGCAAATTCGTTTATTATTGATTAGTTCTGCCGATGTTACTGCTATTGAACGGGGAGAAGGTATTGATCCTCAACAGTTAGCCGTTGCACCCTCTTTATTGAAACAAATACAGACTTATTTAGATGAAAGACGGTTATTGGGGGTAGAGGTAAAATACGATCAACCGGATTATGTTGGGGTATCAGTACAAACGGAGATAGCCTTAGACCCAGAATATAATACACCAACCGCGAAAAGAACGATTAAAACTCAAGCTGAAGTTGCCCTTTATCGTTTTTTCAATCCCATTACAGGGGGAACAGAGTCAACAGGATGGCCGTTTGGTCGTTCAGTCTATCCCTCGGATGTGGTTAGGTTATTACAAACCATCCCAGGGGTTCGCTACATTGGCACGGTGCAGTTGTTTGAAATACGACGCATAGGAGATGGATGGCAACGATCTTTACCAAGTTCTCCTGAAATTAACCCTGGTATTAATGGTTTAATCTGTTCTTGGCAAGATAATGATTTGCCTTCGTCTCATGTGGTTAACTTAATATCCTAACTTTTAGTTTAACGAAATTGAGGATCAGTGGTCATGGGCGGAGGAGGTACAATCAGCTCATTAGGCTCTGTTTTTCCTGATTCTGGGGATGAAGTTTCAGTAGAGGATGAAGATTGAGTATCGTTTTGCGTGTTTGCAGTGGTAGTCCCATTACCTCCCTCTATTTGTTGAAAACCATCTTGATTGTCTGCATCTAGAGTGGGAGGAGGTGATGGTAAATAAGTTTCAATCATAACCGAACGAGTTTGATTTTGCCCCTGACTATCAATGGCCGTGAGTATGATTGTTTCGGTTTTGGGTTCTGGGGATAAGGGATAAACGAGACGATCTGAGGCTTTCACTGTCCCTGGGACGGGAAGCAGTTCAACTTTGAGAGATTTATCCCCTATAACTTGCCATTGTAACGATATAGTCTTTTTTTCCTGCAAATTAACTCGATAACTCGCTGGTGTCGGTTTTCCATCCACCTTAAACTCTTTAATTTCAATAGGAATGGGTTTGGCTTTAACTTCAATAGGTTCAGTTTGTAAAGAAACAGGAGGATGAGGAGACTTATCTATAGGAACAAGAGTTAATTGAAACACAAATTTTCCTTTTTTATTAATCTCCGTTGGGAAATCTAAACAAACTAATTGGTTTTGATTAGCTTTACAGTAAGGTTGCAACTCAGTGGGAATAGAGTTCGATAGATTCTTTTCTTTATTATCATATTCCCACTTTTTCAATGATGTTTGAGCGTTAGTAGAGTAACCCGATAGAGTTAACTGTTTCATGAAGGGAAAATTATTAATAGTCCAGTTTAACTTAATTCCTTCTGTTACCGCTTCGATATAGTTAGACTCTGTAACATTGAACTTAGAAATAGAAGGTTTAGGCGCGGGGTTTATAGAAATCAAAGAAGTGCTAATGGGTGGTAAAGGGGTAGGGGGATTACTTTTAGGGGTGACAATTAATTGAAATCGATAATCTCCTGCTTTAAACCCATCCGTTGGCACATCTGTACACAATAAAGTTTGATTAAGGGAACAAAATTCTTGTAAGCTGTCAGGAATTCCTTGACTAAAGTCATAGGTAATGGGTTGAGAAAGTATTTTTTCTTCTGGAGAAACTCCCATCAATTGTATGGTTGCGAGTTGTTTGGGATGAGTAACTTGCCAATTTAAACGAATTACTTCGTCATTAATAGCATCATAGACAGTGTTTTGGGGTGTAAAACTAATAACTTTAGGTATGGGAGGTTTTTTGGTTAATAACCACCACCCCCAACCAATTAACCCCCCTAATAACAATAAAATACCTAAAATAAATAAATAGAGAAGCCACCAAGGACGCTGCTTCCAGACTAAAATCCCAGGAAGTTGAGAAATAAGCAAAGGAAATCCTTGGAGATCCCTAATTTCGACGGTAAATTTAAACGACCGACCTGTAAAGGGGCGTTTCCATGACGGAGGGGGAACAATATTTAAATTAACAATGGTTTGTTCTTCTGGGTGTATCTCCACTGTCGATGGCTCTAAACTGTATTGACAAAGGCGATCGCCTTCTGTATCAATCACGTCCAATTGCAGTTTTCGGGTGGTATTCCCTCCATTATGTAAGCGAATTTCATACCATCCCTGTTCATTGATCACCGTGTCTACGCGAGGAATGAGTTGCCAATCAATTTGATGACGTTCAGGAACTTTGAGATGAATTAAGTCTAATAAAGCCAGTTGGCCTCCATAATTAGCAGATAAAATCTGTAAAGTAGGAGAATAACGGCCTGCTTTGATGTTAATGGGAAGGGTTAAATGAAATTGAATGCTTGCTTTTTGTCCAGGGTTTAATTCTAATCCATCGCTGGAGGTAATCATTCCCTCGGATGTTGCTACTTCAGGGTAAATAATCTTGAACCAATCATCACGAAAGTCACGACAACTTAGATAGAAGCGATCAACCTGAGAAGAACGATTATGAACCTCCACGGTTAAAGGAACTAACTCTCCTCCTTGAACCTCTAGGGGATCATAAGAATGGCTTAGAGGATGGATAGTAAAGGTAGGCTCCTCTACATCACGAGCTTGCTTGATAGGGGGTAAAATCCTTACCGTTCCCTGATAAAATTTCGGTAATTGAGTTTTATAATCTCTGGGAGAATCGAGTTTGAGGATATAAGAAGAAATTTGAGGAGGGGTATCATAGGGAATAGAAAATTCAAAGACGACTTCGCTAGTTTGATTGACTTCGAGGCCGATGGCAGTGTGAGGAGATCGACAGCATTGTGATAATACTTCTCCAGTATCTTCTATAGTTAGATCAACCCTAACACTGTGACTGCCTTGATTAGCAATGGTTACGCGCAAAACAAAGCGTTCTCCGGCCATCACAGAGATTTCCGTCGAAGGATTACAAATTACCCCCAAAGGAAACCCTAAACTGGTGTTACCTTGACCAATACTTTCACTGGTATGATCGCTTTGAGTCATTGTCTCAATTTCCCTGACTACTCACATTCTGATCTTTTAAAAGTATAGATATTTCGATGAACTTTGGTTTCATCACCACCACTAAGAATATGAATCTTTTGATTAATGACTTTAACGTCAACCGAGTTAATTGACTTCGGTGATGGATAAATAAGTTTCGGTTGAGGGAATGCTCTAGATCCATTTGCATTTAAAATCCACAGTAATACCTTCCCATTTTCTCCCCCACTGACTAAGTAGCATCCATTTTTACTCAACGCTAGGGAATAGACAGGAGAAGAATGATCTGGATTTTCATTCCATTGATCTCGAGGTTTAATAGTCTGACATTTTGCTAGATCGTTGAGACAATTATTGTCCGCCAAATCCCACCCTTGAATTCTACCTCGATTATCGGCTGTTACAATTCGAGTCGGTTTATTTTCTGCGATGGCGATATCGTGTATATAGTCTTGATCGCCGCCTTTTATTTGACCAATCTCATCACAAGATGTATCGGTTAATTGATTATCAATCAAACATAATTTATTGTATTGTCCACCTAATGCTAATAGATTATGGTTATCTCCAACGAAAACTAAACTATAGATAGCAAAGTTAAACTTTTTTTCTTTACTGCTAGTCGTGCTAATGGGATTACAATCTAAAGAATTATTCGTATTCAAATTAAGTTTCCATTTTCTAATATGGCCACTTCCATAGCTGGCATAGAGAAACTGAGAGTCTGGGGAAAAAGTCATATCTAAAACACGGTTAGCTGCATCATCAATAAGACGCGATCGCGGGCAATGGCGATCATTTAATAAGTCCCATAATTCAATTTCTCCATTTTCTAGCCCAGCTGCAATCACATTATTTTGAAAAGGTTGATAACGAACAACTCTGACTGATTTAGATTTAGATTTATCGGTTTTTCCTATATTAATAATTGGGGAAAAAATTGGATTAATGAAGAGTTTTTGCCAACCAAACCCCTCCAAATTCCATTCAATGATGGTTTGATCATCTGACCCACTTATGGCATTTAATCCTCGTCCATTAAACTGAAGAGAATTAATCGGTGCTTGATGACCGCATCGGGGACTATAAGGATTAAAACAGGATAACCAATACCATAAAAATAATAATAAGAAACTAGCTACTCCTGCTAACCACAAGGGAATTTTAGGATGGATTACTAATTTTAATAATTGTGTGTTATTTTGTATATCAATTCTTTGATCACTATTTAAAGCAGAGACTGAAAAAAAGAGGGTTTTGATTCTACCTAACCAATGCCGCTTAATTTTTAGGTTTAATTCTAATTGTTTAGTCTGGTTAGTTTCAACTGCTATAAAGTGATTTTCTTTTAGAAAGAGACTAGCTGCAATAGAATTTTTTTGCCATAATTTTAGATATATTTCACATACTAACAATGACATAGTTGGTAGGGATGGATTAATAGTGTGCCATTGTTGAGGAAGGGTGTCAGAGTTTATTAAACTTGCTGACATTAGTTGCTTTAAATTACTTTTGTTATAAAATTTTAAGATATAAGTAGTTTCCCTCACTTTAAAATTAGGAATCCAAGGAAATTTTTGCGGTATTGTTTGCTTTTTAGGAGTCACTTCAAAAATGACTTCACCCGTAGGAAGAACTTCTAAATTTCCTGTAACTTCTTTTGGTTGATTTTCTTCCGATTCAACTCTAATAATGAAGGGATAAACTTGACTAATAACATTATTATCTGAGGGAAGTTGGCACTTAAAAATAACTTGTTTATGACTTTGTGGAGGGAGTTGTAAATGCTGACTTGCTCCTTCTATTAACCAAGTAGCATTTAATCCCATTAATGTTGCGATAATATTGACAGGGTACACTCCGTTGTGTTCTATTTGCACAGGAATATTAAGGGTTTCACCTGGATAATTTTTAAACCTATTATTAAGTAATTTAATGAATAAAGAACTCTCTTCAATTCCTGGAGTAAGGGTTAATTGTAATACGTCTCGATGCTCATTTTTCTCTAACTCAACTGAAAGTAATTTAACTAAAATATCTAAGGAACCGACAAATCCTGGAATGGGATTTTTTTGAATAGTTACAAAAAACGTTACTGTACCTCCTGGGGGAATTTTACTACTAATATCAGGGGTTAGTGTATACCAATCAACTATAGTGTTTTTATCACTTCCTGCTGCTTCTAAAATGACTTGAAAACTAGCAAATTGGTGACTTAAATTGATAACATATATCTCGAAATATACTGGTTCTTTTCCAGGTTGAAAAGAAAGATGATGTTCAGAAAGTTTAATTTCTATTTCTTTAGTATTCATATTCTCAAATGCAAAATAATTAACTTTTGCTGACAACTACTTTTTGTTTTCTCTTATTTTTTGAGATTTTTTGAGCAATTTTTCTATATGCTCTTGTTCTTCAAAAAAGGAAGAGTTAATAAATAAGTTAGTTGATTTTTGTAATTTTTCAATTTGTTCTTCAAGAGATTGTTCTCTCTTATAAATTGTTTTTATAATTCCTAAAAATACTTTTGCTAAAATGCCTATTTCATCATTTTTATGGCTAGTCTTTTCTAATTTAGTCAAATCTATATCTTCAAAATTTTTTAGCTGAATTGCCTCGGCAGTATCAGTTATTATTGTGATAGATTTACTAAATTTACGGGAAATAAAAATAGATAATATAGTTGCCATTATACTTAAGATAATACCTCCCAGTAAAATTAATAATGTGAGTTGCCTTGTCGATTCAACAAAGTAATTATTCGGAAAAGCTATTACTAACAACCAATGAAATTCAGGAATAATATTTAAGGGTAAGATATTGATCTCATAATTTTCGATAGTCAATTTGTTTTCTTTTCCTTCTTCTTCTTTTGGACTAACTTGTTGACATTGATCAGATTTTTTAACTTTTTTTATTATTTTTTGAGATACTTCTATCTGTTTACCATTTGTAGATTTTCCTTGAACAATAACATCAGAAAAACGTTTTTTATCTAATATCGAAGAACAATCCATTATCAACAAAATTCCCATGTTTTCAATTTGATTAATATCGCTTAGGTATTTTTCAAAACGAGTAAACTTAATATCAATAGCCAATATTCCTTCTAATTTGTTAGTGGAAGGATTGACAACTCTTTGATAGAAACTAATTGCGTCTAGAGAATTATCTATTCTATTAAAAGAATGAATCCAAGCAAATTCTGCGGTATGATTCTTTCCTTGTTCATACCAATATCTATTACTGGGTTCATAACCCTCTTGTCTAATCGGTTTAGGTGTTCCTTTTCTGTTTCCATTTTGATCCAGATTGTATTCTAAAAATTGACCTTCTGTATTGGAATTCTTGATTTCACTAAATAGTTGTTCATCTTGTTCATTTTGTTCAAATTTATCTCTTTCATCTCTTTTTACTTGAATCCAATCCCCTTGTTCATTAGCGTAATAAATTTTGTCTAGTTGAAGGTTGTACTTCATCTGATACCAAAAAAATTTTTCAAGACTAGATAAATTATTCAAATCTATATCTTTATTAGCTAACGCTGCTTTATTAATTGAGGTAATCTTTTCTATTTCGTTTTTTCTACTTTCTAAGTAGATTTTAACTTTCTCTTTAGTCTTGTCTCTAAAATCTTTTTTTTGCTCCTTATTTTTTTGTCCTATAGTGAGCCATAAAATTAGTTGAACCGAAATAATTCCTAATAATAAAGGAGTTAAAATTAATAAGAGAATCTTCCAACGAAATGAAATAAATTTGAACTTTTTTGAATTAATGTCAGGGATATTAGTCATAAAAATAGCCTCAAATATTAAAAACTTTGTAAGTTTTGTTGCATCTGTTTTTTTCGATGACCAAAATGCAAAATATTAATCATCAATTCTTGATTTGTTCTAATAACCTCCCTTGATAATGATGGATTATTATCACTTGTAAAAACTGAAAAAATGTCGCCAATTATAACAATTATACTTTCTCCACCTAAAATTTGTAATTTTTGTTTATTGATAGTTGGTAAACTTTGAAATAAAAAGGGTTCATTTTTTAAAGGATGATTGCTTGATAACTGTTCCCAACTTTCTAAAGAAATATCTAGTTTTTGAGCAAATTGTTTAACAGAGGAAGAAATTGAGGAAATTTCTTCTCTAACTGTACTTTTAATTTTTGTCAGTTCATCTGTTAAAAGAGGATACATTTGCTCAAAATAATTTATTTTTTTCTTATTATTTTTTTCATCGATAGTTGATGGTCTAAAATTTCTTATTTTCTCAATTTCTATAGATAGTTGGTTCTCTAAGAATTGTAATTCTTCTAATTTCGTATTTTGAGTAGAAATTCTAACTAAAATAATTCCACCTTTTCGTAAATAGCTTTCAATAAATGAAAAATCTGTTGGTGATAATTGTTCACATTGCTGTTGACTTAAGTAAAGAACATCATAATCATACGTTTGGTTTTGCTGTTGGGAAAAGTTAGGAGAAATTTCAATAACTTCTTTATTTCCCTCTAATGAATGAAGTAGTGGTTTTATTGATCTTAGTAAACGATTTAATCCGTCTATTTCTTTTGTTGTTGCATCTCCTTGTAATATTGCTATGGAAACTAGGAATAAAGGTTTAGCTTTTGCTTTTTGACGATAACGTAAATCAAGGCTATTAGGAGTCGGTTCAAATACATTTTGTGGAGATTGTAGAGTGATTTCTTCACCTTGTAATTGAATACGACATAATTCAATATCTCCTTCTTGAGGAGGTTGATTACTTTCATCAATTTGAAAAGTTTCTAATACTTCTACCGTATTAGATAATTTTAATTCTTCAGGATCAACATAACTAATAACTAAATAAATTAAGAGAGAATTTTTGTCTTTTAGTTTGAAAGAAATATAAAAATCTAATGGTTGAGGAACAACGATAATATTGCCAAAACTATTAATAGCAATTCCTGGTTGAATTTGAACCCATCGATGCTTATGATATTGGGGAGAGACATCTGTTGGGGGAGGAATAATACAAACACCTAAACCACAAATAATCCCTGGTTGATAGAGAGATTGATAATAAAGATTTTGTCGCTGTCTATGATATTGATGAGCAATTTTCCAGCGTTCAGAGGTCATTTCTAATCCATCAATGACATTAAGACGTTTTAAAGGTTCAATCTTAGGAAATAAGTCAGACATAATCTTCAAATTAATAATGGTTTCTTATTTTTTATTTTTCTCTTTACGGGAGTGATTTGTACTATTTAATAATTAATTCATAAGTAGAAAATGCTGGTTTTTGTTGTTCAATGATTTGATGTATGAGAGATTCATTGATCACTAAGTATTTCAAAGTTTTTAAAGTCACTTTAAAATGGTGAATCTTTCCCCCTCCTATTCTGGTTTGTAGTCCTAACTGACTGCTACCGAGTGTTAATCTTTTTCCAAAGGTTTCTTCAATACTAATATGCTTTTCTGCTTCAGGTAAATTCTCATCTAAAGGTAAATTAGTGCAAAGATGCAAATATAATCGTAATCCATAACGAGTTCCTTTCCATTTATATAATTCTATCGCTTGACTGACTAAATAACGCTGTTGAGAAAGACTTAATAAGGGGGTTAATTTCCATCCTACCCAATGGGAAAGAAAAGGTAAAAATGTCTCACTGGTAAGCATAGGATTAAAGTATCCCCAAAGGTTGTCTAAAGTGTTAACATCAGGTTCAAAAGTTTGTTCAAAAATATTGAGAAAACGTCCTATGAAATCAATCTGCTTATAAATATCAGGAAGGAAACTTAAATAAAGACTATCTGGACGGACATAAAGATTAAATTCTATTTGGGAATTATTATACTTAATAAACTTTTTAATGAACAATAATGCTAAAGAATTTATCTGATTTTGTATCAAAAATAACAAGAGGAAAAAAAGTAAGGGATAGTGGGATAAAGAGAGTTGATAAAAATTCAAGAAATATCCTTTATAATCTAATTTTAATCCGTTGCCATTACTACAGTTTTTAGGATTTTCTCGAAATTCAAAAAAATCTATAGGTATTTTCCATTGAATGATAATATTAATCTCTTCGTGAGGATAGACTATAGTAGTCTGATTGTCAACTGGCAAAAACAAAAACAAAAAATTATATGATTTTGAGAGCATTAATACTAAGATAATAAAAGATAATAATTTATTATCTGTTTTAATAATTTGATACCATTTTTCTGGAAACTCACCCATTAAATTAAAACTAAAATCAACAAATTGAGAGGTAAGGTTTTTCAGATGAAAAACTAATTCTCCTAGTTCTCCTGGATAAACCACCATCTCATGGAAATGAGATTGAGTATCATCGTTAACTTCTTCTAAAAAAAATTGATTTCTGGTTAATATTTCTTGTCTTTCAACCTTTTGTGGGGGTGTTCTTGGTAATGTTAATGAAGTTAATTGAATGCTAAAAGGATTATTCATTATTAATTTAAGAATTTAATTACCATCGAGTATTATTATTGCGATCAATTGCACTATTATTTCCTCCTGTTGCTTCGGGATTATCGACTTTAACTAAAGTTAAATTAGCAACTGCTTGAATGGGGGTTCCGTTTTGCAAAAATCGGGTCAAGCGATAAGTTAATCGTTGTATAAAACAAGCAAAATACCGTTGATTTCCCCAAGCAAAAATATAAGTGGGTGGACGTTTATTTTTAGCTTCCCCACTGTTTGCAAAATAAACGGTTTGAGTTAGTTTATTAATATATCCTCCTATACTATCCCCCATTTCATAGCCATCAAATAAAATGTTTTTAATGGTTAAAATACAGGGCTTTCGATAACCATAACTAATTTTAGGATAGCCACTATCTCCCCTGGCGGTTTTTCCCTCATTTAAGATTAACTCATGGTCAAATTCTAACTCGGTAGGATTAAACATAAATTCAATATTTTTATCATTATCTCGGGGTTGATGAATTAAAATTGCTTTTTCTAATTGTTCTGTCATTATCTCATCTCTTTAATTAATAAAAAAGTCTTAATTACTAGCAAAAAATCCTTTATTTTCGGACTCTCTTCCTTTGTCGTGAATAGTCGCCCCTCCCCCTTGAGGATTAGCTGTGGTTTGTTGAGGATTCAAAGTAACATCCACTTGCAACCCTTCATAAGCAAGGGTTAATTCTTCAATTACCACCGCACTTGATTCTGCTTGTAATGGAGAAATTCGCCAACCGACAGGAATAGCACCAATTAAAGTCCAACATTGGACAATATCACCCCCTTGATTAAATAACAAAATATTAACGTTACGACGATAACCATTAATTTGCCGGGAGTTTTCGGGTTTTAACTGGGTAAATATACCATGAGTCCACCCTAAAAATGCGAGATCATTGATCATTCCTCGTTTTAAAGTGACTTCTGAAAATTCAACGGTTCCAGGAATAATTCGTTGTTGATAATTTACCCCTCCTTCAAAACGGGTTTCATAGTTAAGTTTGGCTTGTAACCCCGAACATTCGGTGAAACTGGCACTAATTTGACCCCTTTCTTCCATTTCCACATAAAAGCGATTAGCACTAATATAATTGATTCCATAATTATCTTCAGCAGAACTAACCATTTTTTAAGACCCATAATTAACAATAAATTTAGTTAACTTTAACGGTAAATTGTCCAGGATTTACAATTTTAATGGTTCCTCCCCAGGTACAATTACAGATTGAAGAATCAGTTAGAGCATTAAAGTTATTAATTTTGGTTTGTATGGCACCAGGAGTCCAGGGAGAAACCACTACTGGAATACAAGGCATCGGCGTTAAAACTCCCAAGGCAGCCGTTGTAGCAGTGGCTACGGAGGGATTCGTCAGGGACGTACACATAGCAAAAGGAAGGATGTTAACAATAGGAGCAAAATCCATAATAGTCGCTGCTAAACGACGACTAGCCATCACAGGAAGACCCTTGGGAATGACAATTAAGGAACTTGGGGCAGTACCAAAAGGAACACATTGCAAGGTCGCTCCCATTACCACCAATAAATCCATGTTATTTTAAATTAACTATATGCCAGGTATTTCTGATAGTTCACATTCATATTCTTCTACTTTAAAAGCAGTAATTTCTTGCCATTCTTCTAGGGTAAAATCATACCCTAACTTTCGAGAAACAGCTACAAATGCGTTAGGGGTTTCTATTTGCTCAAATTGATCCCTTAGATGGGAGCTTTTTTGTAGCTCACGGAAAAGTTTAATGACATTTTCTTTGGCCATTATCTGAAAGTCTCCTTATGTTCAAATTTTCATAGACAAGTATCCTTATCCTTGTATAAGGAAGTTTAAAAGCCAAAGTTATATTTGAGCAAAAATCATAGAAAATCTTAAGATTTGACTGTGACAAATTGTTCCTAGTACACTTTATTATTTTAAGTAATTCCAGATTAGTTGCAATCTATCAGATATTTTAGGCGTGTTGAGCAATTTTGTCCGTCACAAAAGCATATACAGTCAAATTCCTTGTTCTGAAGGAAATCCCCTTAATTGTGCTAAATTAAAGCGTCAATCATTAGATGATCCCCAACTATCTCAGTGTCAAGTCTGTAACTTTCCCTCTGTTATACCCCCACAAACTGAAATACAAGGAAAGGAAGGACGTTATGTGGTGAATAATTGGGTTGGTTCCCGAGGGATCGGACGAATTTATCAAGGAAGTTACTTAATCGATCAACAAGATGTGATTATCAAGGAGTATCTTTTCCCATCTGTTGAATTCCAAACATCAAAAATTCAAAGTCGTCAGAAAAATTTAAAACAATTTAGTAATTTACAGTTAATTAATGGACAAAAACCTGATTTTCGTATTCTTCTTCCCAAAGAAACTATCATTGATTCTGAGAAACAACGCTGTTACACTGTCACCAATGTTGGGGTCAAAGCTATTCCTTTGAAGGATTATCTGACAAAATACGGAAAAATGGAAGAAGAAACGGTTTGGAAAATACTAGACCAAGTTTTACAAAGTTTGTCTTTATTACACTGTCAAAAATTCCGTTTTCCTTCAGGTTTAACTCAGTCTGGTTTGGCTCATGGAAATCTTTCCTTAGAAAATCTCTTAATTTTACCAGAAAACCAAGGTTTTTTAATTTATTTAGCAGATTTAGCTTTATGGGAAAGGTTTGCTCAACCCTTACCTATCCAGAATTTTAATCAATTTTGTAGCCCTCAAGTTAGAGAAAAAGATTTATCGTCTTTAGGATATATCGGGTTTTATCTCTTAGCAGGAATCAGTATCAACGATGAAGGAATGCCTCTTAATCCTTACGATAACCAATATTGGAACAATCCTACAGATGTTTTAAAGAATTATTTGTTTAATTTGATGGGATTGGCTACTTTGTCTTTCAAAACGGCAGAAACTGCTAGAAAAGAACTGTTAAGAATTCAGCCTCAACTTATTCCAACAATTTCTGCTACCACTTTATTACCCTTATCCAAGTCTATCTATGTTACGCCTCGTCGTTGGTGGTGGATTGGTGGGGGAATATTGGGTTTTATTGTTCTGAGTTTATTACTTTATTGGTTAAGTACAAAAACTAAGTCTTTTCAGTCTAATTTCTTGCAATTGTCTAAAGAAAAAATTGCTGAAATTTCTGATATTCCTCCTGGTCAATTTGAGTATGGTTCCCTTATAAACAGTAGTTGGAATTATACTTATACTCAAAAAAACTTAGTGATATTTAATAAGAGTTTCGAGAAATTAATTCAAGAACAACAAGCGAATTTAAAAAATTGGAAATATAAAGCTTCAAGTTTATCTACCGTGTCATCTAATTTTGATTTTTTGGTAAAAGATGTAATCAATGGAAAACTTTTTTTTATTGGAAATACAGTCAAGCCATTATCCACTCAATATAACACTTTACCTTTTGCTTATGATGCGATCGCTATTTTTGTGGCGTTTAATTATGCTCAACGACAAAAAGGATTACCTTATGCACTAAAAGGAAAAATTACCCTTGAACAAGTACAAAAAATTTACAGTGGAGAAGTCACAAATTGGAAGGATTTAGATGATAATTTCCCTGATTTATTAATTCAGTTTTATGTTCCTAATAATCCAGAAGTTGAGGCAATTTTCAAAGAAAAAGTCTTGAAATATCCCGATATAATTACTAAATATGAGTCATTTATAGAAAAATTAACGAAAAAAAAAGACAATGGAATTTTAAATAATTCTTGTGTTTCAGTGAATAAACCTATTACAATTTATAAGCGATTAATCTACGGAAAGGGAGGTATTTTGCAATGTATTATTCAAGATTTTGAAAATAATAATCCTTCTATTGGTAGTATTGGATTTGCTAGTTTAAGTAAAATTGTTAGTCAGTGTTCTGTTTATCCTTTGGCTATTTCTTCTCAGTTTAACTCTTCTGTTTCTCCCCTAATTTTAAAAAATGATAAAGCGATTACTCCTGAAACTAATCTTTGTAATCATAAAGGAAGCTACAAGGTCAATACAGAAGCAATTAGAAGTCAAACCTATCCCTTAAGCTATCCCCTATCAGTGATCTATTTTCGAGATAATCGTCGTCGATTAGTTGGAGATAAATTCGCAGAAATTTTAAGAACAAAAGAAGGACAATGTTTACTCAAGAAAGTTCAAATAACTCCTATCAATTCTGTTGATTGTTCCCAATATTAATTATTTTATCTAAGTTATCTAAATTATGAGTAATTACTATGCTGTTGCTGCTGTAACAACTACCTTACAAAGTATAATTTATCAAAAAGTAATTCAAGAAATACAAGGAGTAAACGTTACGACTTTTCCATTAGATAAAGCTAGAGAAAATAATGAAACTAATCAAATCAACCTTTTTTTATATCATCTTTCTCCTAATATAGCTTGGTCCAATCATCATCCAATCGCACAAAGAAAACGTGGAGAAAATAAAAAAAGTCCTTTAGGATTAAATTTATTTTATTTAATTTCTGTTTATGGAGAAAAAGATAATGAAGTGAAAAGTCATCAATTACTAGGAAAAGTGATTAGTTTGTTTCATGATCTCAGTAAAATTACTTCCGATATGATTGAAGCTGCAACCAGTGAGAACTTAAAAGAAAGTAATTTACATCAACAAGTTGAACAAATTAATATCACTCCTTTGAACCTTTCTTTAGAAGAGACTTTTTCAATTTGGCACGGATTTAATGCCGCTTATCGTCCTTGTATTTGTTATCAAGTATCTGTTATTTTAATTGATAGTCAAACAACAATAAATATTCCGCTACCTGTGTTATCTCAACATAACAAACAAGGCAATATTGTCCAACTAGGATTTTTACCAATATTAACAGCAATTGAATTACCTAATCGTCAATCTAGCGCACAATTAGGAGATCTCATTACCCTTCGAGGAAACAATTTAGATAAACCTGGAATTTATATTCGAGTTACCCATAATCAATTGAAACATAGTATAGATATTACTCCTTTAGCAACCGAAAAACCTGATAGCATACAAATAAGAATACCCAATCAAGAACAAGAAAGTTTTAATCAATGGCACATCGGTTTATATTTAGTTAGTGTAATTGTTAAAGAAACAGAAAACGACATCCAAAAATCTAATGATTTACCCTTAATTTTAAGTCCTAAAATCACTACTTTAACCCCAAAGGAAACTAAAGCTGGACCCCTTAAACTCAGGATATCTTGTACCCCTCCATTACAGTCCAAACAAAAAGCATTTATTTTATGGGGAGATCAGATTTTTCCTACTCGTAAACGTTCCCATGCTGATCAACCTAACCTGACAACAATAACCTGTAAAATACCCTTAGTTAGTCAGGGGGAATATATAGTACGTTTAAGAGTTGATGGGGTTGATAGTATTCCTATTAATTTTAATACTGTTCCCTGGGAATTTGAGCCAAATCAAAAGGTAGTAGTTTATGATAACTAAGCATTAGTAATAGTTAATCCTCATCATCATCCCAGTCATCATTGTCGTCGTCTATCAAATTATTATTTATTGATGGTATTATATTTAATTCATTAAGCGATCGCTCTAATTTAATGAATTCTGATTTTATGGCAATCATGACTTCTTTCATCCCGATTTTACTCCCGTTTTGTGCGGCTAAAAAGGAAGCATTTAAAGCTATATTTTGAATACTTCCCCCCGTTAAACTAATCTGTTTTAAATAAGTATAATCTAAGTCAGAAACCGGTGCTTGTGGGGGAAAAACTTTTTTCCAGAGTAGTTGACGAATCTCTCGATCTGGAAAGGAAAAATTGATAATAAACCGTAATCTACGCATAAAAGCAGCATCCATTGACGCTTTTTTATTAGTGGCTAAAATGGCTAAACCCCTAAAAGATTCTAACCGTTGTAAGAGATAATTTATCTCAATATTAGCATAGCGATCGTGACTATCTTTTACCTCCGAACGTTTCCCAAATAATGCGTCTGCTTCATCAAAAAAGAGAATACATCCCCCTTCTTCTGCTGCATCAAATAATTTTCTTAAGTTCTTTTCTGTTTCTCCAATAAATTTACTAACAACGCCAGACAAATCAATTCTATATAAGTTTAATTGTAAATCATTGGCGATCACTTCGGCGGCCATGGTTTTTCCCGTTCCACTAACCCCTGCAAACACCGCAGCAACCCCTAACCCTCGGTTTAAACGCGCCCGATAACCCCATTCGTCGTAAACTTGATGACGG